>JANOWE010000101.1:0-17442 GCA_031417735.1 Betaproteobacteria bacterium | reverse complement strand
TGGCCGACCCGCCCGGCACCACCACCACCCGCGCGCCGCTGCTGGGCGAGCACAGCGACCAGATCCTGGCCGGGCTGGGCTATTCTGAAACCGAGATCAGCGGCCTGCGTGAGCAGGGCGTGGTCTGACCCCTGACCCCTCAGCCGGACACCAGCATGCTTGAACACCACCTCGACATCCCCACCGCCGACGGCGCCATGAACACTTTTGTCGTCCATCCCGAGGAAGGTGGCCCGCACCCGGTGCTGCTGTTCTACATGGACGCCCCCGGCAAACGCGAAGAACTGCACCAGATGGCGCGCCGGCTGGCCAGCGTGGGCTATTGCGTGGTGCTGCCCAACCTGTACTACCGCCAAAGCCGCGACTTCCGTCTGCGTGAGCGCACCGAGGCGGCAATGGCCGAGATGTTCGGCTACATGCATGCGCTGGACGCAGCCACCACCGAGACCGACACCCGCGCGCTGCTGGCTTATGTGGACGCGCTGCCGGCGGCCGACACCAGCCGCATCGGCGCGGTGGGCTACTGCATGAGCGGGCCCTTCGTGGTCTGGGCGGCGACACAGTTCCCCGAGCGCATCAAGACCATTGCCAGCATTTACGGCGCCAACATGGCCACCGACAAGCCCGACTCACCGCATCGGGTGGCCGCGCAGCTTCGCTGCGAAAGCTACTTCGCCTGCGCCGAGATCGACAAATGGGCGTCGCCGGCCGACATCGCCAAGCTGCAGGCCGGGCTGAGCAATTCGGGCTCGCCGCACCGGCTGGAGTGGTACCCGGCGGCGCAGCACGGCTTTGCGTTCCCTGAGCGCACCGGCATCTACGATCTGGCCTCGGCCGAACGGCATTGGGAGCGGCTGTTCAGCCTGTTCGGCCGCACGCTGGCGACGGCCTGATCGACTGCCTGAACGGCAGTGCAAACACCGCAATGCCGACTTCTATACTGACCCACCGCCTGCCAGGCTGCTCCCACCAGGCCCCGCGCCCGTGCCGCCCATGCAACCCGTGATCCACAGCCTGCTGGAGACCGACCTCTACAAATTCACGATGTGGCAGGCCATGCTGCACCGGTTTCCGCAGACCCAGGCCGAGTATGTGTTTGTCTGCCGCAATGCGCGCGACTACCCGCTGGGCCATCTGATCGCCGAGATCGAGCAGCAGCTCGACCATTTGTGCAGTCTGCGCTTCCAGCCCGACGAACTGGCCGACCTGGCCGGCCTGCGCTTCATCAAGAGCGACTTCGTCGACTTCCTGCGCATCTTCCAGTTCCAGCGCGACTTCATCCAGGTACGCGACAACGGCGGCACGCTGGAGATCGTGGCCCGTGGCCCGCAGGTGCATGTGATGGCCTTCGAGATCCATGTGCTGGCCATCGTCAACGAGATCTACTTTCGCCATGTCGAGCAGGCGCCGGCGCTGGCCGAGGGCCGGCGCCGGCTGGCGGCCAAGATCGCGCTGTTGCGCGCCTTTGACGCAGAGCCGGCGCGGCGCAATCCCTTCGAATTCTTTGACTTCGGCGTGCGCCGGCGCTTTTCGGGCGACTGGCAGCGCGAGGTGGTGGGCACCCTGGCGCGCGAGGTGCCGCAGTACTTCAAGGGCACGTCCAACGTGCTGCTGGCGCGTGACCTGAACCTGGTGCCCATCGGCACCATGGCGCATGAGTTCCTGCAGACCTACCAGGCCCTGGGCGTGCGCCTGCGCGACTTCCAGAAAGCCGCCCTGGAAGCCTGGGTGCAGGAGTACCGAGGCGACCTGGGCGTGGCGCTGACCGATGTGGTCGGCATGGACGCCTTCCTGGCCGACTTCGACCTCTATTTCGCCAAGCTGTTCGACGGCCTGCGCCACGACTCAGGCGACCCGGTCGAGTGGGGCGAGAAGGCCCTGGCGCATTACGCCAAGCTGCGCATCGACCCCCACACCAAGCGCCTGGTGTTCAGCGACAGCCTGACCCTGCCGCGTGCCTTCGAGCTCTACCGCCACTTTGCCGACCGCACCATGCTGGGCTTTGGCATCGGCACCAACCTGAGCAACGACATGGGCCTGCACACGCTGCACATCGTGATGAAGCTGACCCAGTGCAATGGCCAGGCGGTGGCCAAGCTGTCCGACAGCCCGGGCAAGATCCTGTGCGACGACCAGACCTTCCTGGCCTATTTGCGGCAGGTCTTCAAGGTCGCGTCGCCAGCCAACGGGTCCTGAGCCAGCACCTGCCGCGTCCGCGCCGCCAGGAGCCTGTCGGGCTTGGGGTCGGGCCCGAGCGGCGCAACGTCGGCGCCATGGCCGCCACTGCTGCGCGGGTGTTCAGGCCGGCGGCGGCACCGGCATGGCCATGGGCAGCCACAGCGTGACGCAGCAGCCCTGGCCCGGCTGGCTGTGCAGCGCCAGTCCGATGTTCAGCGCCTGGGCCAGCTCTTTCGCGATGGCCAGACCCAGCCCCAGGCCCTGCCCGCTGGCGGACCCCTGGCCGGGCGCTGCCTGGTAGAAGGGCTCGAAGGCCCGGGCCTGTTGTTGGTCCGTCATGCCGATGCCGCTGTCCACCACCTGCAGGCGCAGCCGGCCGCCAACCGCCGGCCCGGCCAGCAGTTGCACCACGCCCTGCGGGCTGAACTTCAGGGCATTGACCAGCAGGTTGGCAAGCAGGCGGCGCAGCAGATCGGGGTCGCTGACGGCCTGCAGCGGCGGCTTGGGCGCCTCACCCAGTTCCAGCCGCTGGCCACGCTGGCGGGCCGGTTCGGCATGTTCTTGCTGCAGGCTGCACAGCACAGGCCAGGGGTCCAGCCACTGCAGCCGGGGCGCCAGCGCGCCGGGCAGATCGCCGGGCAAATTGCCGGGCAGATGGCAGCTCAACGCCAGCAGACCGTCAAGCAGGCGCTGGCTGTGCTGCAGTGAGCTGTCCACCGCGTCGGCCAGCCGCAGCAGCGCTTCGTCGCCGATGCGGCGCGCGCGCAAGGCCATCGCCGCGGCATTGATTTGCAAGGCCTGCAGCGGCTGGCGCAAATCATGGCTGAGCCTGGCCAATTGAGCCTGGCGCTCGGCTTCGGTGCCTGCCGGATGCGGGCGCGGGCTGTTTCGCGAGCGGCGCTTTGGCATGGCCCGGCCGGCGCTGTGGCCTCAGCCCGGCGCCGAGAAGCGCCGGTCGGGTTTGTCCGCCGCCTGGTAGATCGGCTGGACCTTGGGCAGCCGCGACTCGATGTCGCGGATGCGGCTGTCGCCCGACGGATGGGTTGACAGCCACTGCGGCGGCGCGCCCTTGTTGGCTTCGAGCATCTTGCGCCACAGGCTCATGCCGGCCTCGGGCCGGTAACCGGCCTTGGCCGCCATGACCATGCCCAGCGCATCGGCCTCTGATTCGTCGTCGCGTGAAAAGCGCAGTGTCAGCAACTGGCCACCCAGGTCGGCCACGCCACGGCCCAGGCCGCCCAGACCGAACAGCGCCGAGCCCAGCTCGATCAGCCCGCGTGTGGCCACCGTCTTGCCGGTGCGCTCGCGCGCATGCTCGAGCAGCGCATGGGCGACCTCGTGACCCATGATGGTCGCGACCTCGTCGTCGTCGAGCCTGAGCTGCTGCAGGATGCCCAGGTAGAAGGCGATCTTGCCGCCAGGCATGCAGAAGGCGTTGAGGTCTTTGGAGCCGATCAGGTTGACCTCCCATTTCCAGTCCCGTGCGCGGTCGTTGCAGCTGGCCGTGAACGGGATGATGCGCTGGGCGATGTAGCGCAGGCGCTGGACCTGGGGGTGGTTGCCCGGCGCCAGGGCCTGCTTGCCGCTGGCCTGCTGCAGCATCTGACGGTACTGCTGGCCGGCGGCCTGCTCGATCTCGTCGGCCGAGACGACCTTGGCGAACTGCGAGCGGCGGCAGTCGACATCCTGCGCCAGCGCGGTGCCGGGCAGGGCCGCCAGCAGGCCACTGCCCAGCAAGACACCGCCCAGCCGACGCCGGGCATGCAGGCTGCAGCCGCATCCCCTCGCGTTGGCCTGGGCCAGCGGTGGCAGGTCAATCTGGGCGTCGGTGCTGAGAGTTCGGAGCATAGGAGTCTGACTTTCGGTTGGGTCAGGGCTTGCATGATGGCGCACGGCGGGCCGGGCGTCAGTCGTCCTTGGGTGCATCGGAATCCAGGTCGAGCCTGAGCACGGCCGGGCGCAACCACCACAGCATGGCCAACGCGGGCAGGGCCAGCACGGTGGACACGATGAAGAAGGCCGGCCAGCCGATCGACTCGGCCAGCACACCGGCCAGCGGGCCGACCCAGACCCGGCCGATCGAGGCAAAGGCGCTGAGCATCGCAAACTGGGTGGCGGTGAATTTTTGTTGCGTCAGGCCCATCAGCAGGGCCAGAAAGGCCGCCGTGCCCATGCCGCCGGACAGGTTCTCGAAGGCGATCACCATCAGCAGCGTGCCGTCCACCGGCGTGGCCTGGGCCAGGGCCACGAAGCCCCAGTCGAAGGCCGGAATGGTCAAACCCGGCAGGCTGCCCTTGCCCATCGCCGCCAGCCACCAGAAGCCCATGTTGCTGGCCGCCTGCAGCATGCCGAACAGCAGCAGTGAGCGCCACAGGCCCAGGCGCAGCATCAGCAGCCCGCCCAGCAGCGCGCCGCCGATGGTCAGCCACAGGCCCATGATCTTGTTCACCAGGCCGACCTCGGCCGAGCCATAGGCCATGACCTGGAGCAGGAAGGGCGTCATCAGCGCGCCGGCAAACGCATCACCCAGCTTGTAGAACACGATCAGCAGCAGGAAGGCTACCGCACCCGGCTGCGAGAAGTAGCCGCGCATGCCGCCCAGCAGGGTCTCGAAACGGGCCCGGCGCGCGGCCCAGGCCGCCAGCGGCAGCGTGAAGCCCAGGCCCGCCAGCAGCGCGGCCAGGTCGATCCAACGCGCCTGCAGCGCCGGCGCCAGGTTGCCGCCAGCCAACCAGCCGCCCAGCAGCGCCTTCGCCACCGGGCCGAACAGCTGCGTGGTGACAACATAGCCCAGCACGGCGGCGGCCAGCACCGCGGCAAAGCCGATCAAGTCGTTGCGGGCCACGCTGGTGGGTGCGGCAGATGCCTTCAGTCGAGGCAGGGCCAGCGCGGAGAACAGCGCCGTGCCCACCATCAGCAGCGCCACCAGCCGGTAGACCTGCGGCCAGCTCATGCTGTGGGCCTGGCCGGGATCGGTCCAGATCAGCGCCAGCCCGCCCGAGACGATCATGGCCAAGCGGTAGCCCAGCACATAGAGCGACGCGCCCATGCCGCGTTCGGCCGGCGGCAGCAGGTCGGTGCGGTAGGCGTCAATCACCACGTCTTGCGAGGCCGAGATGAAGGCCACGCCCAGCGCGAGCAGCGCAAAGGCCTGCAGCGCGCCTTTTGGCGGCGTGAGCGACAGCGCCACCAGCGCGCCGGCCATCAGCAACTGGGTCAGCACCAGCCAGCCCCGGCGCCGGCCCAGCCAGGGCCAGGGCTCGAAGCGGTCCATCAGCGGCGCCCACAGGAACTTGAAGGTATAGGGCAGGCCGACCAGGCTCAGGAAGCCGATGGTGGCGATGTCCACGCCGTCGATGCTCAGCCAGGCCTGCAGCGCCTGGCCGGTCAACGCCAGCGGCAGGCCGGCGGCAAAACCCAGCACCGCCACCACCAACAGCCGGTAGCTGGCGGCCAGGCTGGGTCGGCGCGGCCGCTCGGTCGTGGTGGTGGCTGGGGTGGAGAGCATTGGCCGCATTCTAGGAAGTGAGCCGAGCCCCTCAGCGCGGTTGCACATGTCGCGGGTTCCAGCCCCGCATAATTGCAGAATTGCACAATACATCGCCGGCTGCCCTGTGCGCACCGGCACGGGAGTCAAGCATGTCAGAGCTGGACTGGAGCGACCTGCGTTACGCCCTGGCCGTGGGCGACGCGGGTTCGCTGGCCGGCGCGGCGCGTCGGCTGTCGGTCAACCACACCACCGTGCTGCGCCGGCTGGACGCGCTGGAAAAGCGCCTGGGCACGCGTTTGTTCGAGCGCCTGCGTGGCGGCTACGAGCCCACCGAATCGGGCGCACTGGTGATGGCCCAGGCGCGGCACATGGCCGACCAGGCCGAAGAGATCGAACGCCAGGTGGCCGGCCGCGACCTGGCCCTGACTGGCCTGCTGCGGGTGACCACCGCCTTCGTGGTGATGGAACATTTGCTGCCGCAACCGCTGGCCGACTTTGCGCGCGACTTTCCCGGCATCGAGGTCGAGGTCGTGGAAAACGCCTTCCTGGCCGACCTGTCACGACGCCATGTCGACGAGTCGGGCGGCTGGTCGCGGCGCGAGGCCGACGTGGCGATCCGGCTGTCGCACCAGGTGGCCGAGCATCTGGTGGGCCGGCCGCTGGGCCAGTCGCAGTGCAAGGTTTATGCGCGGCGCGGCGCGCCCGGCCTGCCGCACACCGTGCAGCCGCTGGCCACGCTGCTGCGCGACCTGCCCTGGGTGGCCTTCGAGCGCGACGCCCAGTCGCGCCTGTACGACCAGTGGATGCGCAAGCACCTGGCCAGCAGCCGGGTGCTGCTGCGGGTGGACATCTTCAGCGCCGTGGCGGCGATGCTGCACACCGGCAGCGTGGTCGGTCTGTTGCCGACCTTCATGGAGGCGCGCCACCCCGAGCTGGTGGCGGTGTCCGAGGCCATCCCCGAACTCAGCGTGCCGGTGTGGATGCTGACCCACCCCGACCTGCGCCAGACGGCGCGGGTGCGCGCCTTCATGCAGCAGGTGGGCGACCAGGTGGCGGCGCGGCTGTCGCCGATGCCCACCGGCGGCAACGGCGCAGGCAGCCCCGAGGCCTGAACCCCGCGCGCGCAGCAACCATCGGGCGGCGGTGGTCGGTGTGCAATTGCCGCTTCATGGCCGGCCTCGGCTGATCTCGGTCGACCAGTGGTGCCGTGCTCCTTGGCATGTCAGTCACGCCGAACGCCACCGCGCCGGACACCCTGGCCGCGCAGAGCCTGTCAAGGCGGTGGCGAACAGACTCGCTCGGCCTGCAGCAGCGTGCCGATAGGTCAGCGCAAAAACGCCGCCTGGACCGGTGGCCCGCGGCCGGGCCTGTTCGCGTTCGGCCTGCTCACCAGACGCGTTGGCTGGGCGGCAAGTCAGCCATCCGCGCCAGCTGATCTCTTGAAATACCCATCGCCGTACCCAGTTGCCGGCGATGGACAGCCACCACATCGTCTGCGCTCATTGCGGCGCCACCAACCGTTTGCCGGCCCAGCGGCTGGGCGACGACCCCGATTGTGGCCGCTGCCACCAGCCCTTGCTGACCGGCGAGCCAGTGGACCTGACCGACGCCAACGCCGACAAGCTGCTGGCCGGCACCAGCTTGCCGGTGCTGGTGGACTTCTGGGCGCCCTGGTGCGGCCCCTGCCGGCAGATGGCGCCGCAGTTCGACGCTGCGGCCCGGCAGCTCAAGGGCCGGGCGCTGCTGGTCAAGGTCAACAGCGATGAGAACCCGCTGCTGTCGGCGCGTTTTGCCATCCGCAGCATTCCCACCCTGGTGCGGCTGCAGGGTGGGGTCGAACAGCGCCGGCAGTCGGGCGCGGTGCCGGCGGCGCAGATCGTGGCGCTGGCGTCCTGAGCTTGGCGTCCTGAAGTTCGGGGCGGCGGTCAGTAGCCCAGGCTACGGTCCACCGCATTGGGCAGCGGCGCGCCGGCCTGCAGCGCCCGCAAGCCGGCAATGAACTGCGCCGCCACCGTCTGCACCGACGACTGCGCGGCGATGTGCGGCGTGATGGCCACGCCGGGTGCGGTCCACAGCGGGTCGTCCGGCGGCAGCGGTTCGTGCTGCTGCACGTCCAGCGCCGCACCCGAGAGCTGGCCCGAGTGCAGCGCGGCGAGCAGGTCGGCCTCGATCAGGTGGCCGCCACGCGCCACGTTGACGATGTAGGCGCCACGCGGCAGCGCGGCAAAGGCCTCGGCGTTGAGCAGGCCTTCGGTGGCGGTTGTCAGCGGCAGCACGTTGACGACAAACTCGGGCAGGGCCTCGCGCAGGAAGGCCGGCAGCGGCCCGCTGCTGCGGCGCCAGCCCTGCACCTCGCAGCCCAGGGCCTGCAGCACGCGGGCAATCTCGCGGCCCACCTCGCCCAGGCCCAGCACCACCACTTTCGGGTGCGCGGCGGCCACCGGGTGGCGCTGCCAGGACCTGGCCTGCTGCTGGGCCTGGTAACGCGGCAGCTCACGCAGGCGGGCCAGCATGACCAGGGCCACAAACTGGGCCATGCCCAGGGCCTGCTCGGGGTCGACCACGCGGGAAACCTGCACCTGCGGCGGCAGTTCGGGCAGCAGCAGTTTTTCCACCCCCGCGGCCATCGAGCAGACCCAGCGCAACGCGGGCAGGCTCTGAATCTGGGCCGCATTCAGGCGCCAGCCCAGCACCACCTCGGCGCGCGCCAGTGCGCTCGGTGGCAGATCACGCTGCCAGGTGCTCAGGTCGAGTTCAGGCGCCAGCGTGAGGATGGCCGCAGCCAGTTCGGACGCCTGGGCCGGCGTGGGGGGCAGCAGCAGAATCGGTGGGTTCATGACCACAGATTGTTCCCCAGCCCGGCCCTGAGGTGCGCTGGCAATTGACAAGCCTGCAGACGCCACCGAGCATTGCCGGCTAGCGCGCCATGCCGGCGCGAACAATCAACGGAGAAGCACCATGGCCAAAGGTCAGCAACGCGCCAACAAGGAAGTCAAGAAGCCGAGGAAGGACAACTCGCCGCCCAAGCCGTTGTCGCCCGGTGCGGTGTCGCCCACCATCACCACCGTGGTGGCCGACCGGAGCAAGAAAAAGAAGTAAACGCCGCGCCGGAACGGCCGCACCATCGCCTGGCCCTGTTCAACACGCTGGAAGTACGAGGCCCACAGCTCGAGCAGCGCCACCGGCATCACCGGCAGCGGCCGGCGCGCCCTCGGTCGGGATGTGTTCATCGCCCAGCACCTGGAAGCGGTAGATGCAGCGTGAGGCGATGAAGGCGACAGAGCGCAGCAGCTACTCGGGCACCAGCAGAAAGATGCCCAGCCCGACCACCACATTGGCCAACGCCACCGCCGGGCTGACCTGGGGCGCCGTGAAGCCGGCCGACAACATGGCCCCGGCAGCCATTGAGCTGACGATCATGAACAGCGCGTTCAGGATGTTGTTGGCCGCGATGATTCGGACCCGGTGCGAGGCCGGGCTGCGCAGCTCCATCAGCGCGTACATCGGCACGCTGTACAGGCCGGTGAACAGGCTCGGCAGCAGTTGATCGGCCACAGCCTGGCGACGATGTTCAACGGGCGCCTGCAGCGCGTGGCGCAGGACTTTGCGCGGCAGCATCTGGCCGACCAGAAGCTGCCGGCGGACCAGAAGCGGCCGTTCACGCTGGCGATCGGCATGCGCTGCTGGCTGTTTGGCGCCTTCCGCGACCTCAAGCGCGAACCCGATGGGGCGCCGATGGCGGCGACGCCACAGGCCACGCCGCGCCGCGCGCGTCGGGTCTGCGAGCCTGTCGGGCTTGGGGTTGGGCCCGCCGGGGCTCAGTCCGCCGGCCGCTTGGCCTCGTCAATGTCCACCAGATGCCACCAGCGGTGGCCAAACATGTGCCGGCGGTAGCCAATGAACCAGGGCTGGGCCATGTCGGTGTAGATGCGGTGCACATGGCTTTTGTACGGCGCGTAAGCCACCGCCATGCGCTTGGCCTGCAGGAACAAGGCCTCGCGTTCGGGGCCGTTGGGCAGTGAGGACATGCGCTCGTACAGCGCGTCGAACTCGGCCGACTTGAAGCGCGCCAGGTTGGCGCCGCCCGAAGACGGGCCGTACAGCCGCTGCAGCGCGCTTTGCCCGTCGAGCTGGCTGGCCGACGAGCCCACGCCCCAGACCATGACCTTGCCGGCCTGCATGGCCTTGAGGTTCTC
Organism: Betaproteobacteria bacterium; assembly: GCA_031417735.1. GTDB lineage: Bacteria > Pseudomonadota > Gammaproteobacteria > Burkholderiales > Burkholderiaceae_C > Pseudaquabacterium. Next base: position 7,578 of record JANOWE010000101.1, on the reverse strand, counting down.
GGGCCATTTGGCGAACTTGAATTCGATTTTGATGCCGATGGCGGACATGTTCTTCTGCCACAGCTCGTCGAGCTGGCGCTGGGTGCTGTCGGCCTGGGTATGGCGCACCAGCAGGAGCGGGCTGCCGTCGGGCAGCTCACGCCAGCCATCGCCATTGCGGTCAAGGTAGCCGTACATGTCCAGCAGCGCGCGCGCCTTGGCTGGGCTGAACTCGCCCATCTCGCTGCGGAACTCGGGGTCATAGCCGGTGGTGTGCGGCACCGACATCGACTGCGCCGGAATGGCCTGGCCTCGGCGTGCGAGCTGGATTTCACGTTGCACGTCCACGCCCAGGTTGATGGCCCGGCGCAGCGCCACCTTCTCGGGCGTCATGCCACCCACCAGCGGGTGGTCCATGTTGTAGACCGTGAGCACGCCCTCCGGGCCCACGGTGCGGTAGCCGACCACGCCCAGCCTGGCCAGGTTGGGCGCCACCTTGCCGCCGGGCATCGCGGTGCTGACGAACTCGTCGGGCACGCGCTCGATGAAGTCTTGCTGGTGGTTCAGGAAGGACAGCCAGCGCGGCTGCTGCTCTTCAATGATCGAGACCTCGACCCGGTCGAGCATGGGCACGCGCCGGCCTTTGAAGCGCGCCAGCAAGGCCTGGCCCACCGCGTCGTCGGGGCCGGGACGGGCCTCGTCCTCATAGTGGCGAACGCGGTAGTTCGGGTTTCGGTCAAGCACGATCTGCGAGCTGCGCCGCCAGCTGGCCAGGCGGAAGGCGCCGGTGCCCACCGGATGCTGGGCCAGTTGCTCGCCATACGTCTCGGCCACCTCGCGGGCCACCGCGCCATACAGGCCGTTGTCGGCCAGCACCTCGACCAGGCGGGGCCGGGGCTCGGCCAGCGTCAGCTGCAGGGTGTAGCGGTCGATGGCGCGCAGCCCGGGCAGCTCGCGGTCGTAGTCAAAGGGCTCACGCTTGTCCAGCGCCTGCTTGCGCTGCTCGGCCAGGCCCAGCAGGGTCAGCTCGGCAACCTCGCTCCAGGCCGGGCTCTTGGTCGCCGGGTCGGCAAATCGCTTGAACGCATAGACATAGTCCTGCGCCACCAGCTCACGCGGTTTGCCGTTGAAGGCCGGGTCGTCGCCAAACAGGATGCCGGGCCGGATGCGGATGGTGAACCGGCGGAAATCGGCCGACGCCTCGGGCAATGCCACCGCAGTCAGCGCCCGCACCTGCGCCGGCCGTGCCAGATGGTCGTAGTGGAACATCGCCTCGAAGATCTGCGAGGTGATGATGCGTGAATACAGATCACTGATGCGCGCCGGGTCGAAGCCGGTTTCGGCCACGCGGAAGGCGTAGCGCAACACCTTGGGCGGTGTGCTGGCCGGGTTGGCTGCGCTGGAGATGGCTGCGTCGGATGCGGCAGCAGCCAGCGCTGGCAGCGTGGCCGCCAGGCTCAGGCACAGGGGCAGAAACAACAGGCGCAGGCGCCACAGGGTCGGCGGGCGGGTGAGCGTCATCACAAAGGCTGGGCTCGTGCTTGAAAGTGGCTGGTGGCTGGTCACGTGTCAGGCGCCGGCGGCGCTGCGCATCGCCGGGTCGACATCGACCATCGCCCACCAGTCTTGCCAGAACAGGCAGCGGCGGTAGCCGCTGACCCAGGGGTGGAGCAACTCGTTGGCGATGCGGTGCACCAGCACCTTGTAGGGCATGTAGGCCACGGCCAGGCGCTTGGCCTCGAAGAACAAGCGTTCACGCTCGGGCCCGTCGGGCAGGCCCAGCATGCGCTCGTAAATGCGGTCGAAAGTCGCCAGCTTGAAGCGGGCCAGGTTCTGCTGACCGGACTGCGGGCCGTACAGCCGCGACAAGCCGTTCTGGCCGTCGGGCACGTCGGCCGAGCTGCCCAGCATCCACATCTGCAGTGAGCCGCTGAGCGCGCCCTTCATGTGCGCCGGCCACTGCGCAATCTCGAACTCGCAGCGTATGCCCACGTCGGCCAGGCAGCGCCGCATCACGTCGTTGAAGGTGCGGTAGATCTGCTCGGGCTCGGTCGACATGGTCAGCAGCAGCGGACGGCCGTCGGGCAGTTCACGCCAGCCGTCGCCATTGCGGTCGAGGTAGCCATGCATGTCCAGCAGCGCCTTGGCGCGGGCCGGGCTGTACTCGCTCATCTCGCTGCGAAAGGCCGGGTCGTAACCAGTGGTGCCGGGCAGCACGGGAGACTGCGCTGGCACCGCCTGGCCCCGGCGCACCAGGCGGATTTCACGCTGCACGTCGTAGGCCAGCGAGACGGCGCGCCGCAGCGCCACCTTGTCGGGCGTGTAGCCGCCCACCAACGGGTCTTCCATGTTGAAGTACAGCATGCCGCAGTCGCTGCGCAGCTGGCGCAGCAGCTGCACGCCCTGGCGCACCAGGTTGGGCGCCAGGTGGCCGCCAGGCACGGCCAGCGGCGCGAACTCCAGCGGCACCGAGCCGGTGTCGCCCACCAGACCGTCGATCTGCCGGTTCAGGAAGGACAGCCACCTGGGCTGATTTTCTTCGATGATGGCCACTTCCACCCGGTCGATCATCGGCAGGCGCCGGCCCTTGAAGCGGGCCAGGATGGCCTGGCCCTCGGCGTCATCGGCCGCAGGCCAGGCGTCGTAATAGACCTCGCGGTACTGCGGGTTGCGCTCGAGCACGATCTTCGAGCCGCGCACCCATTGCTTGAGGCGGAACGGGCCGGTGCCCACCGGGTGCTCACCCACCGCTTCGCCGTAGAACTGCACCACCTCGCGCGCCTGGGCGGGCAGGATGTCGCCCTTGGCCAGCATTTCAATGAAGCGCGGCCGGGGCGATTTCAGCGTGAAGCGCAGGGTGTGCCTGTCCAGCGCCTGCAGGCCTTCGACCGGTGCGTTGTAGTCAAACGGCTGGCGTCGGTCGAGTGCGGCCTGTCGCAACTCGGCCAGGCCCAGCAGGCCTTGCTCCAGCACCTCGGTGGCGCCGGGGCTGTTGTGCACCGGGTCGACCGTGCGCTGGAAGGCATAGGCCAGGTCCTGCGCCACCAGCTCACGCCGCTGGCCCTTGAAGGCCGGGTCGTCGGCGAAAAAGATGCCGGGGCGGACGCGCACCGTCCAGACGCGGAAGTCGGGCGACACCTCGGGCATGGCCGCGGCCAGCTGCGGTCGCACCCGCACCGGCCTGGCCAGGTGGTCGTAGGTGTACAGCGCCTCGAAGATGTGGGCGGTGATGGCACGCGAGTACAGGTCGACGATGCGCGCCGGGTCGAAGTTGCTCTCGGCCGAGCTGAAGGCCACGCGCAGCGTCTTCTGCCCACCCGCCGGCGCAGCGGCGTGAACAGGCCAGGCGGCGGCCAATGGCGCGGCCAGCATGGCACGGCGGCGCAGGTCGGCGGGCTGGGCGCCGTGGGGCTCGGGGGCGCAACTTGTGATTGGTGCCGGGAGCGCGGTGGATGGCATGCGGGGCGGTGGCAGCGCGGCCGGCCGGGGTGGTGGCCAGGCGCGGGGCCTGAGAGCGGGTGAGCGCGCAGTCTAGCGGTGCGGACCGGGCTTACACATCATGGGCAACCCGCTCAAGGCCGGGCGCAAACCACCCAGCGCGGTGCCCGGGCAGGGGGTTATCGCTAGGCTGGAACAGCCTCGTGCGTGGCCTAGACTCGCCCATCCCGAAAAACGGTTGCACGCCACAAGCGCTGTGCCGTGCCCGCCCCCACCGACACGACCGGAGCCACCTGCGCCCATGTTCGCCTACGTCATCAGACGCCTGTGGCAGATGGTTCCCACCCTGATCGGGGTGGTGCTGCTGGTGTTCATGCTGTTCCACTTCTTCGGCAGCGACCCCAGCGTGATCCTGGCCGGGCAGAACGCCACGCCCGAGCAGATCGCCGCCATCCGCCAGCAGCTGGGCCTGGACCAGCCGGCCTATGTGCAGTTCGGCATTTTCTTGAAGCAGATCGCCACCTTCGACTGGGGCCGCAGCTGGGCCACCAACGAGCAGGTCAGCCATTTGTTTGCCAGCCGTTTGCCCAACACGCTGACGGTGATGCTGCCGATCCTGCTGCTCGACACGCTGCTGGCGGTGCCCATTGCACTGGGCGTGGCCTATGTGCGCGGCTCGCTGACCGACCGCGTGCTGATGGTGCTGACCACCGTGGCGCTGTCGATCAGCTTTTTGGTCTATGTCATCGTCGGCCAGTATGTGTTCGGCTTCCAGCTGGGCTGGTTTCCGGTGCAGGGCTGGAGCGACAGCCTGGCCACCAATCTGAGTACCTACGTGCCGCTGCCGGCGCTGCTGGCGGTGATGGTCGGCGTGAGCCCGCAGACGCGGCTCTACCGCAGCTTCTTTCTCGACGAGCTGGGTCACGACTATGTGCGCACCGCCCGCGCCAAGGGCCTGGTCGAGCGCACCGTGCTGTTCAAGCATGTGCTGCGCAACGCGATGATCCCGATCCTGACCAACGTCGGCCTGCACCTGCCGGGCATCTTCGTCGGCTCGTTCCTGATCGAGGTCTTCTTCTCGATCCCCGGCCTGGGCCGCGAGGTGTTGCTGGCCGTCAACCGCAGCGACTACCCCGTGATCCAGGCCGCCACGGTCTACCTGGCGATCCTGACCATGCTGATCAACCTGGCCACCGACCTGCTCTACAAGGTGGTCGATCCCCGGGTGGTGCTGCGATGAGCGCAGCCACCCTGCCCAGCGCCGCAACGGCCATCGAGCGCTCGGAAGGCGTCTGGCGCACCGCCTGGCGCCGCTTCCAGGGCGACCGGGTGGGCATGGTCTGCCTGCTCATCGTCGCTGCCTTCCTGCTGCTGATCGCCGCCGCCGGCGCCGGCCTGGTGGCCAGCCAATGGCAGCGTGAACTGGCTGTGCCCAACGCACCGCCCACCCTGCTGGGACCGCGCGCCGGTGAAAACAACGGCTCGCTCGAAGGCGCCGAGGCCAAGGCCCTGCCGCCAGTGGACCTGAGCGACATCGACCCGCTGGCGCCGCGCTACGCCGAATGGGCCGAGCGCGCGGCCCAGATGAAGACCACCGAGGTCGTCAAGGCCGAGACGCTGCCGTTGGGCGCCGACCGGCTGGGCCGCGACGTGCTGGCCAAGGCCATCAAGGGCACCGAGGTGTCGGTCTTCGTCGGCGTGCTGGCGGCCCTGCTGGCCACCGTGATCGGCACCGTGCTGGGTGCGCTGGCGGGCTTCTTCGGCGGCAAGATCGGTGACTTTCTGGAGTGGCTGTACAACGTGTTCACCGCCATCCCCGACATCCTGCTGATCTTTGCCTTTGCCGCCGTGCTGGGCCGTGGCGTGGACACCGTGGTGCTGATCCTGGGCCTGACCGGCTGGACCGGCTTGTACCGCCAGGTGCGGGCCGAGTTCATCAAGCATTCGGGCCGCGAATATGTGCGTGCGGCCGAGGCCATTGGTGCCTCCACCACCAGCCGCATGTTCCGCCACATCCTGCCCAACGTCAGCCATGTGGTGCTGGTGCGCATGAGCCTGCTGGTGGTGGCCTTCATCAAGAGCGAGGTCATCCTGTCCTACCTGGGCCTGGGCGTGCCGATCGACCAGGTCAGCTGGGGCACCATGCTGGCCGAGGCGCAGAGCGAGCTGATCCTGGGCTACTGGTGGCAGCTGGTCACCGCCGCGGCCTTCATGGCCGTGTTCGTCACCGCTTTCTCGCTGATGGCCGACGCCTGGCGTGATGCACTCGACCCCAAACTCAGGGGCGCAGAATGAGCGTTCTGTTGAGCATCCAGGACCTGAAGGTCGACTTCCGGCTCGGCGAGCGTGGCGCCAAGACCCTGGTGCCCGCCGTGCGCGGCGTGAGTTTGGACATCGAGGAAAACAGCACGCTGGCGCTGGTGGGTGAGTCGGGCTCGGGCAAGAGCGTGACCGCCATGTCGATCCTGAACCTGCTGCCCGACAACGCCAGGCGCTCGGGCGCCATCCTGTACCAGGGCCGCGACCTGCTGCGCGCCAGCCTGGGCGAGCTGCAGGGCCTGCGCGGGCGCGAGATCGCCTGTGTCTTTCAAGACCCGATGAGCAGCCTGAACCCGGTTTTCACCGTCGGCCAGCAGATCAGCGAGCCCTTGGTGCGCCATCTGGGCCGCAGCCCGCGCCAGGCCATGGCCCAGGCCGAGTCGTTGCTGGCCGAGGTCGGCATGCCCGAGCCCAAGCGCCGCTTGAACGCCTATCCGCATGAGCTGTCGGGCGGCCAGCAGCAGCGGGTGATGATCGCCATGGCATTGGCCTGCGAGCCCAAGCTGCTGATTGCCGACGAGCCCACCACCGCGCTGGACGTGACCATCCAGCGCCAGATCCTGGAACTGCTGGCGGGGCTGAAATCACGCCACCGCATGAGCCTGCTGTTCATCAGCCACGACCTGGGTGTGGTCGGCGAAATATCCGACCGGGTGGTGGTCATGCGCCACGGCCAGGTGCGTGAACAAGGCCCGGTGGCGCAGATCTTCTCCGCGCCGCAGGACGCCTACACCCGCGCCTTGCTGGCCTGCCGGCCCAGCCTGACCGAGACACCGGCGCGGCTGGTGGTGATTGACGAGCACATTGCGGGCGAAAGCGTGGCCGACAAGCCCATGGCCGTGGCCAAGACCAAAGACCCGCAGGCACCGGTGGTGCTGGAGGTGCGCTCACTGGCCAAGAGCTTCTACTTGCGTGAAGGCCTGTTTGGCAAACGCGAGTTCAAGGCCGTGCAGAACGTGACCTTCCAGCTCCGGCGTGGCCACACGCTGGGCGTGGTGGGCGAATCGGGCTCGGGCAAGACGACCATGGGGCTGACCTTGTTGCGCCTGCACGAGCCCACCGCAGGCGAGGTGATCTTCGACGGCCAGAACCTGCTCACGCTGAGCGACCGCGAGCGCCAGGCCATGCGCCGGCGCATCCAGATCGTGTTCCAGAACCCCTACGCCAGCCTGAACCCGCGCTTCACCATCGGCCAGACCCTGGTCGAGCCGATGAGCATCCATGGCATCGGCGCGGACGATGCCGAACGGCAGGACCGCGCCCGCGCGCTGCTGACCAAGGTCGGGCTGGGGCCAGAGACTTTCGGCAAGTACCCGCACGAATTTTCCGGCGGACAGCGCCAGCGCGTGGCCATTGCCCGCTGCCTCACGCTCAAGCCCGAGGTGCTGGTGCTGGACGAGGCGGTGAGCGCGCTGGACGTGAGCGTGCAGGCCCAGGTGCTGAACCTGCTGCGCGATCTGCAGGACGAACTGGGCCTGTCCTATGTCTTCATCAGCCATGACCTGGCGGTGGTGCGCTTCATCAGCGACGAGGTGCTGGTGATGAAGGACGGCGTGGTGGTGGAGCAAGCCAGCGCACAGCAGATCCTGGCCAATCCGCGCGAGGACTACACCCGCCGGCTGCTCAGCGCCGTGCCGCGTGGCTGGGTCGCACCGCAGGCTTGATACATCGGCCGTGACTGGCCGCTTGGGGCTCGTTGCAGCCGTTGGAGTTGTTGCTCGGCAGCTGACACTCATCGGTTGGCGGGTGAGCGGCGGGGCGGGCTGCCCTGTTCTGCTGCGTGTCACCCGACAACGCCCTGCCAGGGCGCTGTCTCCGTCTTTACCTCCGCAGAACAGGGCA
>JANOWE010000100.1:0-8418 GCA_031417735.1 Betaproteobacteria bacterium | reverse complement strand
GCACAGCTCCGGCCTGCTCGACTTCTACCGCGCCGAGAAAGAGGGCGCCGACAGGCTGGAGAACCTGAACGAGCTGGTCAACGCGGCCGAGGCCTTCGTGACGCAGGAAGGCTTTGGCAAGGACGCCGTGGCGCTGCCGGTAGACGAGACCCGGCCCGGCACCATCGCCGACGGCCTGCCCGCCGCGCTGGCGGCGGTGGACCCCACGCCTGATGCCGAGACCGGCGAGATCATGTCGCCCCTGGCCGCCTTCCTGACCCACGCCGCGCTGGAGGCCGGTGACAACCAGGCGCAGGCCGGACAGGACGCGGTGCAGCTGATGACCGTGCATTCGTCCAAAGGGCTGGAATTCGATGCGGTGTTCATCACCGGCACCGAAGAGGGCCTGTTCCCCAACGAGCGCGCCTTGGCCGACGCCGACGGCCTGGAGGAAGAGCGCCGGCTGATGTATGTGGCCATCACGCGGGCCCGCAAACGCCTGTACATCAGCTTCAGCCAGACCAGGCTTCTGCATGGCCAGACCCGCTACAACGTGAAGAGCCGGTTTCTGGAAGAACTGCCCGAGGCCGCGCTGAAGTGGCTGACACCGCGCAACCAGGGCTTTGGCTCGGGCTATGCGCGGGAGTACCAACAATCCTGGCAGCGTGGCACGGGCCTGGGCTCGGTGGTGGGTGCGGGCCGTGTCGCGGGCAGGCCGGCGTATGCCGCGCCGCCGCCGGCCCTGGTCAGCAAGACGCCGCCGGCTCATGGCCTGCGCGTGGGCCTGGGCGTGTTCCACACCAAGTTCGGCGAGGGCGTGGTGCTGACGCTGGAAGGCGCGGGTGCCGACGCCCGGGCCCAGGTCAACTTCGGTCGTCACGGCGCGAAGTGGCTGGCGCTGTCCATCGCCAAGCTCACGCCGCTGCCCTGAGATGCCTTGAACTGGCATCTCAGCACGCCGAGACACGGGGCGGGCTGTGCCGGGCCCTCAGCGGGTGACCAGCGCCATGGCGATCCAGGGCTGCCAGGCGACCAGTGCCAGACAGCCCAGCATCAGCACGATGAAGGGGCCTGCGGCGATCACCAGTTCACCGAATTTCTGCTTGAATGTGGACATGGCCACCAGCAGGTTCAGCCCCACCGGCGGGGTCAGGAAGCCGATTTCCAGGTTGACGATCATGATGATGCCGAAGAGCACCTTGTCGTAGCCATAGGCAGCGGCCAGCGGGGCCAGGATTGGTGCGAGGATCAGGATGGCCTCGCCGGAGGTCATCAGGCAACCCACCACCAGCAGCAGCGCGTTGACCATCAGCATGAAGCCCAGCGGGCTGTCGATGTGGCCCTTCACGATGTCCACCATCAGCAGCGGCACCCGATGCTCGGTCAGCACCAGGTTCAGGCTCAGCGCCACGGCCAGCAGCGGGAACAGTGTGCCGCCGAGTTTGGAGGCGTCCAGCACCACGTCGTAGAAGTCGCGCAGCTTCATTTCGCGGTGGACGAAGATCTCGATCACCAGCGCATAGACCAGGGCCACTGCAGCGGCCTCGATGGCCGAGAAGTAGCCGGTGTAGATGCCACCCAGCAGGATCACCGGCATCAGCACCGCCCAGATGCCGTCTCGCCAGGCCTTGGCCAGGACCGGCCAGCTGAACGGGACGGTGGGCAGGCGGCGGTTGACCCACATCGAGTACAGCGCAAACACCAGCAGCAGCAACATTCCCGGACCGACGCCGGCGACGAACAGGTCGGTGATCGAGGTCTCGGTGACCAGGCCATACAGGATCAGCGGAATCGACGGCGGAATGATGATGCCCAGCGTGCCGCCGGCCATGATCACGCCCAGCGTGAAGCGGTTGTCATAGCGCGCGGCGCGCATGGCCGGGTACATCACGCTGCCGATGGCCAGCATGGTGACGATGGACGAACCCGAGATGGCGGCGAAGATGCCGCAACTCAGCACGCAGGCCACGGCCAGCCCGCCGGGCAGGTGGCCGACCATCGACGCGGCAATGTCGATCAGCCGTCGTGCGGTGGAGCCCTTGGTCATCACCCCGCCGCAGAGCACGAACATCGGAATCGCCAGGATCAGCTCTTTGTCGAGCGAGATCCACATGTCCTCGACGATGTAGTCAAGCTGGCCCTTGCCCCAGACCATGTGCACGACCGCCACGGCGCCGATCAGGATCACCAGCAGCGGCTGGCGCAGCACCAGCAGCAGCACCACCAGGCCGATCATCAACAGGGCGCCGGTCATTCCTGGAACTCCGGTGCGGCCGGGCGCAGGCCAGGCCAGGCGGCAAAGGCAAAGTAGCGCAGCGCGGCCGACATGAAGCCCAGCGGGATGGCGAGCTGGATCGGCCAGGCCGAGACATTGATCACCGCGGCCAGCACGCCGGATGCCTTGGACGCCAGCACGAACTGAACGCCATACCAGGCCACGCCGAGCAGGAACAGGCCGGTGAACACATCGGCCAGCCGATCCATCGCCGGGCCCCAGGCCGCCGGCACCCATTTGAAGGCGACCCGGGGCACCAGGTGCGCGCCGGTGGCGGTGGCGATGCCGATGCCGGCAAACGAGCCGATGATCAGCGCATAGACCGCCAGCTTCTGCGAGCCGAACACGCCCGTGGCCCCGGGCTCGAAGCCCAGCAGCCGCGCCACCGGGCCGTAGACTTCACGGCCCAGCACGTCGATGCACAGCACCGCAGCAATGAAGCTGAAGGCCAGCACGGCCAGCCAGCACTCGGTGCGGTGCCAGCGGCGCAGCAGCGTGACCGCGGCCGGCGGAGCGGCCGGGGCCGCAGCAGCCAGACTCAGGCTCACTTCGCGCCTTCGCAGGCCTTCTTGCCGGCTTCCATCAGCGCAAAGAACTTCTCACCCTCGGCGCCCATGTCTTTGGCCATGCTGGCGTAGTAGCCGCTCGCGGCCTTGCGCCAGTCGGCGTGGTTCTCGGGCGTGGACATGATCACCGTGCCACCGGCCTGCTTGTGCGCGGCGGTCAAGGCGGTGTCCACGCCCCGGATCTCGGCGCGGAACATGGGGTTGGGGTGAGCCTCGACGTCCTTGACCAGCGCGGCCTTCATCTCGGGCGTGAGCTTGTCGTAGACGGTCTTATTCATCAGCGTCAGGCCGATCGAGTCCCAGAGCGGAAACTTGACCATCACCGGTGCGATCTTGTTCAGCCCCGAAGGAATGTAGAACGCGTACGGTGTGGGATAGGTGTCGATCAGGCCGGTCTGCATCGACGAGCTGGCCTCGGCCACGGCCGTGGGAATGGGGTTGGCACCCATCATTCGCCAGAACTCGTTGGTCATCTTGTTGGTGACCACGCCGACCTTGATGCCACGCACATCGGCGGGCGTGACATAGGCCTTCTTGCCGGGCAAGTGGATCGGGCCCACTTCGCCCCAGCGCAGGAAGACCAGGCCCTTCTTGGCCAGCGCCTCGGCGGTGGCGTTGGACATGTGCTTGTCGAGCACGCAGTCACGCTGGGCAGTCGTGTCGTAGTACAGCGGCATCTGCAGCAGGGCCAGTTCGGGCACCTGCAGTGCGGCGGAATTGAGCGTGAACGAACCCATCTCGATGCGACCGCGCGAGATCTGCGCGATGGCGTCGTTCTCAGAGCCCAACTGGGAGTTGTAGAACGGGCTGATCTTGAGCGCGCCCTTGGTCTCGGCGGCGAGGAAGGCCACGCTGCGGTCGATCTGTTTGGCCCAGGGCGAGGTGGGCGGGGCCGAAGACGCGAACTTCAGCTCCACCGTGGCCGGCTGTGCACTGGCCATGGCGCTGGCCAGCAACAGCGGCAGACCTGCCATCAGGCGGCTGAAGCGGGCGAGGGTGGGGCGGCTGATGGTGGTCAACGAAGTCTCCTGGATGGGTGGGCTTGCCGTCTGTGCGGCCGATCAGGCTGCCCAGTGTGGCCAAATCCTCTACCCCGGCAATCAGGGGAAGCCTACCCTCCACCTGAGTGCACGATCAGGCCAGGAAGTCCATCAGTGCCCGCGCCAGCGCCTCGGGTTGGTCGTGGTGCAGCATGTGGCCGGCGTCGTCCAGCAGCAGCCGCTGCAGTTGCGGCACCACCGCCAGCCGGGTTTCGAACTCGTCCAGGCTGTAGCGCCCGGCCCACCAGCGCTCGGGCTGGCTGGCACGGCCCTGCACGCACAGCAGCGGTGCACTGATGGCGGCCCAGGCTGCCACCGCCTCGGCCGCGCGGTAGGGCACCGGGTTGACGCGGCGGTGCGCGGCGTCGGCGCGCAAGGCCCAGCGGCCATCGGCCATTTGCTGCGCCCATTGGTTGGCCAGCCATGCAGCCTTGTCCGTCGGCAAACGCGGATTGTTCTGCCGCAGCCGCGCCGCCACTTCATCCAGGCTGGCGTAGTCCTTGAGCCGCTGCGGCTGGCGCAATTCATCGAGCCACAGGGCCAGCCTTGCCGGGGCCTGGGCCGGCGGCAGGTCAGGCAGGCCGAAGCCTTCAAGGTTGACCAGCCGCCGCACCCGCGCCGGCCGCACGCCGGCATAGGCCATGGCGATGTTGCCGCCCATGCTGTGGCCGAGCAGGTCCACCGGGGCGTCGGGAGAGACGGCTTGCAGCAGGCCGTCCAGATCACCCAGATAGTCGGCGAACCAATAGGCGTCGGTGCCCAGCGGCGCCTGGCTGCGGCCGAAACCGCGCCAGTCGGGGGCCAGCACGCAGGCGTCATCGGCCATGGCGTCGACGACAAACTGGAACGAAGCGCCGATGTCCATGTAGCCATGGGTCATCACCCGCAGCGGCCGGCCGGCCTGGGGCTGACCCCATTGCAGCAGGTGGAGTTGCAGCCCTCGAACGCTGATTTCTCGGCTGATGGCGGTGCGGCGGGGCGTGTAGGCATGGCTCATGGTCTGCACTGTAGATGGCAGCCCGCAATGCCAGAATCGGCGCGATGAAAAACATCAACCTGCGCGCGGCCGAACCGCGTGACGTGCCGGCCATCGTCGGCCTGATCACTGAACTGGCCGAGTTTGAACAACTCAGCCATCTGCTGGACCTGTCGGCGCAGACGCTGCACCCGCATTTGTTCGGCCCGCAGCCGGTGGTGGAATGCGTGGTGGCAGAGCCGCTGGCCGGTGCCGATCAATCAAGATCGGGCGCATCTGGCCCGGTTGGCTTCGCGCTGTTCTTCACCAACTTCTCGACCTTTCTGGCCCGGCCCGGCCTGTACCTGGAAGACCTGTATGTGCAGCCGGCCTGGCGTGGCAAGGGTGTGGGCAAGGCCTTGCTGCAGCATTTGGGCGCCTTGGCGGTGGCGCGCGACTATGGCCGCTTCGAATGGAGCGTGCTGGACTGGAACGAGCGCGCGATCGGCTTCTACGAAAAAATGGGCGCTACGGTGATGGACGAGTGGCGCATCTGCCGTGTCGCCGGGCCGGCGCTGGCGCGCTTCGAGCGGGCCAGCGATCGGCCGGACTGAAGGCGTCGTGCGCATCGTGCATTTTGTGCAAGCCGGCCAAGCTGCTCAGGCTGCGCTGACCATCGCCATCAGCCGCTCGGGGGCCAGCTTGATCACCAGGTCCTTGCCGCCCAACACACGCTGGATGGCGTAGGGCGCTTGCGCGCTGTCGCGGCGCACCGGCAGCAGCAGCGCCACGCCGTTGGCCGAGACCAACACCGCGACGATGGGCGAGTTCACCGCACCGCCACGCTTCACGACCATGCCCGATTCACCCGAGGCCAGGCGCACCATGCAGCCGGGTGGGTAGATGCCGAATTCCTTGACCAGGCCAGCCGTCATCGGGTGGCCCGGATCCTGCATGAACATCTGGCGACCGGCCAGATCGGCGGCCACCGCGTCGCGACCCGCGCGGGGACTGAGCTTGGCGCAGTAGATGTCGGCCAGGCGCACCAGGGCGGCGGTGTCACTGGACTCGCGCAGGCCGGTCGGATAACCGCTGCCGTCGCTGTGTTCATGGTGCTGCGACACCGCCTGCAGCCACAGCGGATCGCTCACACCCGACATCTCCAGCATCATCCGGCTCAGGTCGGGATGGGCGCGAACCTGGTCACGCTGGGCGTCGGTCAGCGGCGTGGTCTGCTCGGCGAGCTGGCCCTGGAGTTCGAGCATCGACACGTTCATCGTCAGGCCCGTCTTGAACGCGCGCTGGGCTTCCTCTTCGGACCAGCCCAGGCGCTGGGCGACCAGGAAGGCGGTGATGGCGGTGTGGATCGAGTGGTTCACACCGTACTGGGCATGGGCGCTGGCGCTTTGCCGCAGCACCTGAAAAATGGCCAGATCCTTGTCGCGCTCGACCAGGGCCATCACCGCCGGGGTGGTCGTCTCCATGGTCGCCACAAAGCCGTCGTGCGAGGCGTGGCGCAGGGTGTTGGCCAGATCGCCCAGGCAGCGGTTCCAAAGTTGCGGCAGTTCCTTGGCCGGCGCCAGGCGCACGGTGTCGGCGGGGCTGCGCAGTTCACCGAGGTCGACCAACGCGCCCCGACTGAACAGAGCCTGCAGCTGTTCGTGGGTTTCCACTCGCTGGCCTCGGGCCAGCAACAGCGTGCGGTCATGGTCAAAGATGTTGAAGGGCAGGGCCTGTCCGGCCTTGACGCGTTGTTGAACCTGGTCGAGCGGCGAATACTGCATGTGCGCTGTCGGTACGAGGTGGCGCCGGCCGGGGGCCCGGATGGCGGGAAGGACTGCTGGGGGCGGCGCCTGCCTGGCCTGGATATCGGATCGATCTTGACCACACTTGAGGGGAGACCTCGACACCATGGCCGGAGCTGGACACTGCCAGATCGTTCGCGCAAGCGCCGGAAAAGGAGTGCGCCAAGCCGTAAGCTCGGCCCATGCCTCGTCCCGCCCCCACCCCATTGACCACCTTCAACGCACTGGCCGACGGCCCGGCAGCCCCGTTGATGGGGCCCGACCGCCACCCCGAATTGCACGCTGGGTTTCACTGGCAGGTGCCAGCGCAATTCAACATCGCCGAGGTCTGCTGTGGCCGCTGGGCCAGGCGCACGCCCAGGGCCGTTGCCATCCGCTGGCAGCATGAGGACGGCCGCCAGGGCACGCTGGCCTTCGGCGCGCTGCAGTGCCAGGCCAACCGCCTGAGCCATGCCCTGCGCGCGCTGGGCGTGCAGCGCGGCGACCGGGTGGCGGTGCTGCTGCCGCAGCGGCCAGAGGCAGCGATTGCGCACATCGCGATCTACCAACTGGGCGCGGTGGCGATGCCGCTGTCGATGCTGTTCGGCCCCGATGCGCTGGCCTACCGATTGCAAGACAGCCAGGCCAGGCTGGCCATTGCCGACGAAGGTTCAATCGACAATTTGCTGGCCGCGCGTGACCAATGTCCCGACCTGCGCGGAGTGCTGGCAGTGGACGGCGCCCGGGGTCGGGGCGACGTCGATTGGGACGCCTCACTGGCCGCCCAGCCGGACCAGTTCAGCGCTGTGGCCACCGGTGCCGACGATGCGGCGGTGCTGATCTACACCAGCGGCACCACCGGCCCGGCCAAGGGTGCGGTCATACCGCACCGCGCCCTGATCGGCAACCTCAGCGGCTTTGTCTGCAGCCAGAACTGGTTTCCTCATCTCTTGCCGGCGGGCGCCGCCAAGCAGCGGCCGGTGTTCTGGTCACCGGCCGACTGGGCCTGGACCGGTGGCTTGATGGACGCGCTGCTGCCCACGCTGTACTTCGGCAGCACCATCGTGGCCTGGCAGGGCCGCTTCAGCCCTGAGTCGGCGTTCGCGCTGATGGCGCGTTATCGGGTCACGCACACCTTCCTCTTCCCCACCGCGCTGAAGGCGATGATGAAGGCCGTGCCCGAGCCCCGCCGACGCTACCGGCTGGCCCTGCGCGCGGTGATGAGTGCCGGTGAAGCGGTGGGTGATGCGGTCTTCGACTGGTGCCGTGGCGCACTGGGTGTGACCGTCAACGAGATGTTCGGCCAGACCGAGATCAACTACATCGTCGGCAATTGCAGCGCCTCGCTGGACGCCCGAGGCCAGCCGCGACCGGGCTGGCCGGCACTGCCCGGCAGCATGGGCCGTGCCTACCCCGGCCACCGCGTGGCGGTGATCGACGAGCAGGGCCGGGTCTGCGCCCCCGGCGTGCCGGGCGACGTGGCGGTTCATCGCCGCGACGTGCATGGTGTGCCCGACCCGGTGTTCTTCCTGGGCTACTGGCGTGACGAAGCGGCAACCCGTGCCAAGTTCACCGGCGACCCCGACAACAGCTGGTGCCGCACCGGCGACACCGCGGTCATGGACGCCCAGGGCTACCTCTGGTACCAGGGCCGCAGCGACGACGTGTTCAAGGTCGCCGGCTACCGCATCGGCCCCAGCGAAGTCGAGAACTGCCTGGTCAAGCACCCGGCGGTGGCCAACGCTGCCGTGGTGCCCAAACCCGATGCGGCGCGCGGCGCGCTGGTCAAGGCCTATGTGGTGCTGGCCCCAGGCCATGC
>JANOWE010000099.1:0-2107 GCA_031417735.1 Betaproteobacteria bacterium | reverse complement strand
ACATCGAGCAGGGCCCGGTGCTCAATGAGCTCGACCTGCCGCTGGGCGAGGTCAGCTCCATCAACGGCAGCGTGCGTTATCTGGCTGAGATCACCGGCATGGCCAGCCATGCTGGCACGACGCCGATGGACCGCCGCCGCGACGCGGCCACGGCGGTGGCCGAACTGGCGCTGTATGTCGAGCGGCGCGGCGGCGCGGTGGCCAACCTGGTCGCCACCATCGGCATGCTGGAGGTACCGGGCGGATCGATCAACGTGGTGCCCGGTCGCTGTCGCTTCAGCCTGGATATCCGCGCCACCACCAACGACGTGCGCGACGCCTGCGCCGCCGATGTGCTGGCCGAGCTGCAGCGCCTGTGTGAGCGGCGCGGCGTGTCGTTCTCGCTGGAGGAAACCATGCGCGCTGCGGCTGCGCCCTCGGACCCGGCCTGGCAACAGCGCTGGGAGCAGGCGGTGCAAGCCCTGGGCCTGCCGCTGCACCGCATGCCCAGCGGCGCCGGCCATGACGCGATGAAGTTGCATGAGCTGATGTCGCAGGCCATGCTGTTCATGCGCGGGGGCAACGCCGGCATCAGCCACAACCCGCTTGAGGCCATCACCAACGATGACACCGAACTCTGTGTCAAGGCCTTTGCCCACCTTCTTGATCAACTCGGCCAGGAGCTGACATGACACCGCAACAACACCTGGCGCTGGACGCCTGGGTCGATGCCCACTTTGACGAAGAAGTGCGCTTTCTGCAGCAGCTGGTTCAGGTGCCCACCGACACCCCGCCCGGCAACAATGCGCCACATGCCGAACGCACGGCCGAACTGCTGCAGGCCTTTGGCTTCGAGGCCGAAAAGCACGTCGTGCCCGCGCAGGAAGTGCAGGACGGTGGCCTGCAAAGCATCACCAATCTGGTGCTGCGTCGCCGCTATGGCCCCGGCCGCACCGTGGGCCTGAACGCCCATGGTGACGTGGTGCCGCCGGGCGAGGGCTGGACGCACGACCCCTATGGCGGCGAGGTGGTGGACGGCCGCCTTTACGGCCGCGCGGCAGCGGTCAGCAAATGCGACTTCGCCAGCTTCACCTTCGCCACCCGTGCCATCGAGTCGATGCAAGACCAGCTCAAAGGCAGCGTGGAGCTGTACTTCACCTATGACGAAGAGTTTGGTGGCGAGCTTGGCCCGGGCTGGCTGCTCAAGCACAAGATCATCCAGCCCGACCTGCTGATCGCCGCCGGCTTCAGCTACCAGGTGGTCACCGGCCACAACGGCTGCCTGCAGATGGCGGTGACGGTGCACGGCAAGATGGGCCATGCGGCGGTGCCAGAAACGGCGGTGGACGCGCTCCAGGCAGCCACGCTGATCCTGAACGCGCTGTACCAGCAGAACACGCTGTACCAGCGAATCAGCAGCCAGGTCAAGGGCATCACCCACCCCTATCTGAACGTGGGTCTGATCCAGGGCGGCACCAACACCAATGTGGTGCCAGGCAAGGTGGTGATCAAACTCGACCGCCGCATGATCCCGGAAGAAGACCCGGCCGAAGTCGAGGCCGGCCTGCGCGCCTTGATCGCTGAGGCCGTGGCCGACCGTGCCGGCATCACGGTCGAGATCAAGCGCCTGCTGCTGGCCCATGCCCTCAAACCGCTGGCCGGCAACCAGCCACTGGTGCAGGCCCTGTGCGGCCATGCCAGCGACGTGTTCGGCGAGACCATCGAGGCCTCGGGCACACCGCTGTACACCGACGCGCGCCTGTTCTGTGAGCAGGGCATCCCGGCCGTGCTCTACGGCTGCGGTCCGCGCACCGTGCTGGAAAGCCATGCCAAGCGGGCCGACGAGAACATCGTGCTGGACGACCTGCGCCGCGCCACCAAGGTGCTGGCGCGGGCGCTGGGCGATCTGCTGAGCTGACGCGCCGGCGGGGCCATGGGCTTGACGGTTGAGGGCCTGTGCCAGCGGGTTTCTCTGGGCTCGTTGCTGTCGTTGGAGTTGTTGCTCGGCAGCTGACACTCATCGGTTGGCGGGTGAGCGGCGGGGCGGGCTGCCCTGTTCTGCTGCGTGTCACCCGACAACGCCCTGCCAGGGCGCTGTCTCCGTCTTTACCTCCGCAGAACAGGGCAA
>JANOWE010000098.1:0-23059 GCA_031417735.1 Betaproteobacteria bacterium | reverse complement strand
AGGGCTGGTCGATGTGCACGATGCCGGGAATGGGCAGCCCGCCCTGGGCATGCATGCCGCTCATGCCACCCAGCGACGCGCCGGCCATGGTCGAGCCGTGGTAGCCGTTGACCCGACCGATGAGCACCTGCCGCTCGGGCTGGCCCAACACGTCCCAGTAGCGGCGCACCATGCGCACCACGGTGTCGTTGCCCTCGGAGCCCGAGCTGGTATAGAACACATGCTCGAAGCCCGGCGGGCTGATCTGCGCCAGCAACTCGGCCAGCTCGATGGCCGGGGTGGTGGTGGTCTGGAAAAAGCTGTTGTAGAAGGCCAGCTGCTTCATCTGCTGCACCGCAGCGTCGACCAGCGCCTGCTGGCCATAGCCGACGTACACGCACCACAGCCCGGCCATGGCGTCGAGGATCTTGTGGCCCTCGCTGTCCCACAAATAGATGCCTTCACCGTGGGTGATGATGCGCGAGCCTTGCCGGGCCAGCGCCT
The DNA here is from genome assembly GCA_031417735.1 of Betaproteobacteria bacterium. Lineage (GTDB taxonomy): Bacteria > Pseudomonadota > Gammaproteobacteria > Burkholderiales > Burkholderiaceae_C > Pseudaquabacterium. Next base: position 22,576 of record JANOWE010000098.1, on the reverse strand, counting down.
TGAAGTCGGTGAAGGGATGCAGAAAATGTGCGGCGTCGGCGGCCTGCCACGCCTCGGTGCTGCGGCGGGTGTCGAGCGCTGGGGTGGTGCTGTTCATCAGTGTCCTTTCAGGCCGGCGCGGCGGTTCAGACATGCAGCAGAAGGTGCTCACGCTCCCAGGGCGAAATCACCTTCATGAACTCTTCATGCTCGATTTCCTTGACCTCGGTGTAGACGGTGATGAAGTCCTTGCCCAGGATCTCATGCAGATCGGGTTCGTCACGCAGGCGCTGCAGCGCCTCGCTCAGGCCGCGCGGCAGCTGGTAGTCGCCCAGGTAGGCGTCGCCCTTGCATTCGGGCGTGGGCTGCAGCTGTTGCTTGATGCCCAGGTAGCCGCAGGCCATGGTCGCGGCCAGCGCCACATAGGGGTTGGCGTCGGCGCCGATGACGCGGTTCTCGACCCGGCGCGCCTGCGGTGAGGCCAGCGGGCTGCGGATGCCCACGGTGCGGTTGTCGGTACCCCACTGAATGTTGATTGGCGCAGCGGTGAAGCGCGACAGCCGGCGGTAGCTGTTGACATAGGGCGCAAACAGCGCCATGGCCGCCGGGATGTAGCGCTGCAGGCCACCGATGAACCAGAAGAATTCAGGGCTGGGTGTGCCGTCGGCGTTGCTGAACAGGTTCAGCCCGGTGGCCTCGCTGACCACGCTTTGGTGCACATGCATCGAGCTGCCGGGCTCGCCAGCGATCGGCTTGGCCATGAAGGTGGCGTACATGTCGTGGCGCAGCGCGGCCTCGCGCACCGTGCGCTTGAACAAAAACACCTCGTCGGCCAGGCCCAGCGGGTGGTCGTGGAAGAAGTTGATTTCCATCTGGCCGGCGCCGATCTCGTGGATCAGCGTATCCACGTTCAGACCCATCTGGGCGCAATAGGCAAAGATGTCTTCGAACAGCGGGTCGAACTCGTTCACCGCATCGATCGAATAGGCCTGGCGCGAGGTCTCGGCCCGGCCGCTGCGGCCGATGGGCGGTTTCAGCGGAATGTCGGGGTCGGTGTTGCGCGCGACCAGGTAGAACTCCAGCTCGGGCGCCACCACCGGCTTCCAGCCCTCGGCCGCATACAGATCGCAGACCCGGCGCAGCACCGAGCGCGGTGCGAAGGGCACCAGGACGCCATGGCGGTCATAGCAGTCGTGGATGACCTGGGCCGTGGGGTCGGTGGCCCAGGGCACGATGCGCACGGTGGACGGGTCGGGCCGCAGGTGCATGTCGTGGTCGGTCGGGCTGATCACGTCGTAGTACGGTCCTTGCTCCGGAAACTCGCCGGTCACGCCCATCGCCACCACCGCCTCGGGCAGGCGCATGCCCCGGTCTTCGGTGAATTTTTCGCGCGGCAGGATCTTGCCCCTGGCCACGCCGGTGAGGTCAGGCACCAGGCATTCGATCTCGGTCACCCGGTGCTCGTTGAGCCATTGCTCCAACACGCTGAAGTTGGCGATCTCTCTGGTGGCCATGCGGCTCCTGTGGCGGGTGAGGGCGCCACAGGGCGCAAACGGGTGGCTGCCGACCCCGTCGATGCTACGCGCTGTACAGCGCGGCGCCTTGCCTGGACTGCGGCTGCGCCGCAGCGGCACGACCATCGCGCCATGCCCGGCAGGCCTGGCCGAAGGCCGTCAACAGCTTGACCGATACCGGGTTGACCGCAGCCTGCCACTCAGGATGCCATTGCACGCAGAGGTTGAAGCCGGGGGCGTCGGCCATCGCGAAGGCCTCGACCAGGCCGTCGGGCGCGTGGGCTTCGGCGCGCAGGCCGGGCGCCAGCACGCGTACAGCCTGGCCATGCAGAGAATTGACCTCGAAGCGCTCGGCACCGACGATGGCCTGCAGCCCGCCGCCGGCCACCACCTGCACCGCATGGCCCTGGCTGTACTGCTGCGCTGCGGGCTGCGCGTCGTCTGACCGGTGGTCCCGGTAGGGGCCGGCCTCCTGCACCGCCTGGTACAGCGTGCCGCCCAGCGCCACGTTGACCTCTTGTGCGCCACGGCAGATCGCCAGCAGCGGCAGGCCCATGGCCAGCGCGCGCGGCACCAGGGCCAGGGTCAGCGCGTCACGCTCAGGGTCCAGCGGCAGGCTGCTGTCGTGCACGGCTTCGCCAAAGTGGCGGGGGTGCACATTGCTTTTCGATCCGGTGAGCAGCAGGCCGTCGGCCAGGGCCAGCAGCGCGTCCAGTTCTTCCACGTCGGCATTGGGCACGACCAGTGGCGTGCAGCCGGCCAGGCGCACGGCGTCGAGGTATTTCTGGCCGGCGACCTGGAACGGGTGGTCGCCGAGCATTCGGTTGCAGGCCGGCACCAGCACGATGGGTTTGGAGGGCATGTTGGGCGGGTTGGATCCGTGTGCGTCGATCAATGCCATCGCTGGCTGCTGGCTGCTGGCTGCTGGCTGCTGGCTGCTGGCTGCTGGCTGCTGGCTGCTGGCTGCTGGCTGCTGGCTGGGCGCAGCCGGCCGGGCGCCAGATCAGGCCATCGCGGGTGACCGGGCCGTTGCAGGCGCCGTGGTGGCCACCCCCGCATCGGCATGGCGCCGGATGGCAGCGCGCAGCGTGTCCACCAGCTGGTCGATGTGGCTGCGCTCGATGATCAGCGGCGGTGACAGTGCCACCGTGTCGCCAGTGGTGCGGATCAGCGCGCCCTTGTCGAAACAGTCCAGAAAGATGTCGAATGCGCGCTTGCCCGGCGAGCCGGCGATGGGGTTCAGCTCGATGCCGCCGATCAGGCCGATGTTGCGTACGTCGATGACGTGCGGTTCGCCTCTGAGCGAATGCACCGCTTCGGCAAAGTAGGCCTGCATCTCGGCGGCGCGGGTGAGCAGGCCGTCTTCTTCATAGGTCTCCAGCGTGCCCAGGCCGGCGGCGCAGGCCAGCGGGTGGCTGGAGTAGGTGTAGCCGTGGAAGAACTCGATCAAATGCTCGGGCCCGGTCATGAAGGCGTCGTGGATGCCTTGCTTGACCGCCACCGCGCCCATCGGCACGCTGCCATTGGTCAGGCCCTTGGCCATGACGATGATGTCGGGCGTGACACCGAAGGTCTGCGCCGCAAACGGGCTGCCGGTACGGCCAAAGCCGGTGATCACCTCGTCGAAGATCAGCAGGATGCCGTGCTTGTCGCAGATCTCGCGCAGCCGATTGAGGTAGCCCTTGGGCGGGATCAGCACGCCGGTTGAGCCCGCCACGGGCTCGACGATGACCGCGGCAATGGTCGACGGGTCATGCAGCGCGCACAGACGCTCCAGATCGTTGGCCAGGTCGGCGCCATGCTCGGGCTGGCCCACGGTAAATGCATTCCTGGCCGGGTCGTGGGTATGGGCGATGTGGTCGACACCGGACAGCATGGTGCCGAAGTGCTTGCGGTTGGCCACGATGCCGCCGACCGAGATGCCGCCGAAATTGACACCGTGGTAGCCCCGCTCGCGTCCGATCAGGCGGGTGCGCTGGCCTTCACCACGCACGCGGTGGTAGGCCAGGGCCATCTTCAAAGCGGTTTCAACCGACTCCGAGCCCGAGTTGGTGAAGAACACCCGGTTCAGCCCGGCCGGCGTGAGCTTGGCCACGCGGCTGGCCAATTCAAACGCCTTCGGGTGGGCCATCTGGAACGGCGGCGCAAAGTCCATCTCGGCCGCCTGGGCCTGGATGGCCTGCACGATGCGCGGCCGCGCATGGCCGGCGTTGACGCACCACAGGCCGGCAATGCCGTCGAGTACCTGGCGGCCGTCGTCGGTCCAGTAGTGCATGCCCTGGGCCTTGGTGAACAAACGCGGCGCCTGCTTGAACTGCCGGTTGGCGGTGAAGGGCATCCAGTAGGCGTCGAGGTCGGCTTGCTTCATCAGGGGCTCCTGCTTGGTGACGGGTTAGATCGGCGAGTCGCAACGGCCATCTGAAATGGGCAGCGAGGCGTTCACAAGTGTGCAGTTTAGGAGCCTGGGCCGCATAAATCGACACCCTGGGTGTCGATCCGGCCTGGCTCGGCATGCCGCCCAATGCGGCGCTGGCGCCCCGGCCGGCCGCTTTGGCCTGGTTTTCCATATTGCGGAACGGACCATGCACGATGCGAGACGGTACAATGTTGCGATGCAGCAATGTTTTTCGTCTGTGCAAACGACTTTTCGCATCGTGAATGATCTATCGTAAGCTGTTGATTTTGCAAGAATCAATATAGCCTCTTCTATAAGACATAAGTCATAACACCTGCACTCAAGGGCGCTAAGCTTGAGGCATTGGCGGAACCCGATCCGCACCCCGATCAACCACCCCGAAGGAGTTTTCATGACCGAACTGTCCCGCGAGCAGCAAGTGGCCGCCATCGAAAAAGACTGGGCCGAGAACCCGCGCTGGAAGGGCATCAAGCGCGGCTACAGCGCCGCCGACGTGGTGCGCTTGCGTGGCTCGCTTCAGATCGACCACACCCTGGCCAAGCGCGGCGCCGACAAGCTGTGGACCATGATCAACACCGAGCCCTTCGTCAACACGCTGGGCGCGCTGACCGGCAACCAGGCCATGCAGCAGGTCAAGGCTGGCCTGAAGGCGATCTACCTGTCGGGCTGGCAGGTGGCGGGTGACGCCAACAGCAATGGCGAGATGTACCCCGACCAGAGCCTGTACTCGGTGGACTCGGTGCCCAAGGTGGTCAAGAAGATCAACCAGACCTTCGCCCGTGCCGACCAGATCCAGTGGAGCGAAGGCAAGAACGACGTCGATTACTTCGCGCCCATCGTGGCCGATGCCGAAGCCGGCTTCGGTGGCGTGCTCAATGCCTTCGAGCTGATGAAGGCCATGATCGAAGCGGGCGCTGCCGGCGTGCACTTCGAAGACCAGCTGGCCGCGGCCAAGAAATGCGGCCACATGGGCGGCAAGGTGCTGGTGCCCACCCGTGAAGCGGTGAGCAAGCTGGTGGCCGCGCGCCTGGCTGCCGACGTGATGGGCGTGCCCACCATCTTGCTGGCCCGCACCGATGCCGAGGCCGCCGACCTGGTGACCAGCGACATCGACGACATCGACAAGCCCTTCCTGACCGGCGAGCGCACGGTCGAAGGCTTCTACCGCAGCAAGAACGGCATCGACCAGGCCATCAGCCGGGGCCTGGCCTATGCCGAGTACGCCGACCTGATCTGGTGCGAGACCGGCACGCCGGACCTGGCCTTCGCCAAGGCCTATGCCGACGCCATCCACGCCAAGTTCCCGGGCAAGCTGCTGGCCTACAACTGCAGCCCCAGCTTCAACTGGAAGAAGAACCTGGACGACGCGACCATCGCCAAGTTCCAGCGTGAACTGGGCGCCATGGGCTACAAGTTCCAGTTCATCACGCTGGCCGGCTTCCACGCGCTGAACTACGGCATGTTCGACCTGGCCTACGGCTATGCCCGCAACAACATGACCGCGTTTGTCGAACTGCAGCAGAAGGAGTTCGCCGCCGCCGACCGTGGCTTCACGGCCGTGAAGCACCAGCGCGAGGTGGGCACCGGCTACTTCGACGCGGTGACCACCACCATCGAGGCCAAGGCCTCGACCGCAGCGCTGAAAGGCTCGACCGAAGACGACCAGTTCTTCGACGCCAAGCACGGCTGATCAGCCGACGGCAAAGGCGCCGTAGACCGGATCAAAGAGGCCCTGCGGGGCCTCTTTTCGTGGCGCTGGCGCTGGCGCTGGCGCTGGCGCTGGCGCTGGCGCTGGCGCTGGCCTTGCGGTCGCGGGGATCGTCGCGGTCGCCAGTAGATGGGTTCAGATCCTGCCGAAATCGGGAAGATCAGCCCTGCAGGCCTGTCCGCACCAAGTTCTCAGGCAACCAATCCCTGGGCGGCGGCAAGTGAAGACACCAAGGCGCCGTGCAGCGCTCATCCGCTACCCTGCACTCCCGCCCACCAAAGAGTCGACAGACCAACGCCATGACCATGCGCCGCCGCCACTTCCACCTCGCCGCCCTGCGCATGACGCTGGCCTGCGCCCTGCTGAGCCCTGCGCTGGTGCTGGCCCAGGCCGCCTGGCCCGGCAAGCCGGTGCGCATCGTCGTGCCCTTTGCCGCCGGTGGCACCACCGACATCCTGGCCAGGGCCATCGCGCCCGAGCTGCAGCGCGTGTTCGGCCAGCCCTTCATCGTCGACAACAAGCCCGGCGCGGGTGGCAACAGCGGTGCGGCCGAGGTGGCCAAGGCCGCCCCCGACGGCTACACGCTGCTGATGGGCACGGTGGGCACGCATGCCATCAATGCCGCGCTGTACCCGAAGATGCCCTACGACCACCTGAAGGACTTCGTGCCCATTACCCTGGTCGCCGGGGTGCCCAATGTGCTGGTGCTCAACGCCGCCTTCGCCCAGAAGCATGGCATCAACACGGTGGCCGATTTCACCAGGGTGGTCAAGGTCAATCCGGGCAAGTTCAACATGGCCAGTTCGGGCAATGGCACCTCCATCCATCTGGCCGGTGAGCTCTACAAGAGCATGACCAGCAGCTTCATGCTGCACATCCCCTACCGGGGCTCGGGCCCGGCGCTGATCGACCTGATCGGCGGCAGCATGGACCTGATGTTCGACAACCTGCCCTCGGCCATGCCGCACATCAAGGCCGGCAAGTTGAAAGCCCTGGCGGTGACCAGTGCCAGGCGCTCGGACGCGTTGCCCGACCTGCCCACCATCGCCGAAGCTGGCGGGCCGCTGCTCAAGGGCTACGACGCCAGTTCCTGGTTCGGCCTGATGGCCCCGGCCGGCACACCGGCCGACGTCGTCACCCGCCTGCAGCAGGAAACCGCCAAGGCCCTGGCCACACCGACGTTGAAAGAGCGCCTGCAGGCCCAAGGCGCGATCCCTGGCGGCATCACCAGCGCCGAGTTCGCAGCCTTCATCAATGCCGAGACGGCGAAGTGGGCCAAGGTGGTCAAGGCCGCTGGGGCGAAGGTGGATTGACACCTCCACCCAGCCAGGCCGGTCGGCGCAGAACGCGCCAACCGGCCTGAGGTCAAATGCCTCGACTGGCGCCGCGCTGGCGCCACTGGACGAGCAGGGCGAACAGGCCGGCCGACATCAGCAGCGACAGCGCAAACAAAGGTGAGGCCAGGTCTTGCAGCGCCTGGATGGCGCCCTGCCATGCCAGCATCGGCAGCTTGGCCAGCGCGACCACGCCTTCGGCGCCGCTGTCAATGTGCAGACCCTGGCCCGGCGTTGTGGCCAATGCGGCGACGGCATTGAGCAACATGTCGCGCAGCGCTTGCGGTACCTGCGGCAGCCCCATGCGGCCCAGGGCTGGCGCGCCCAGGCTCAGCGCCAGCAGGGTCACCGGTGTGCCCCAGCGGCCGATCCAGGCACGGGCGAGCACCAGCAGCAACAGCAGCGGCAGCAACCACAACGTAGCCAGCGGCAGGCCCAGCAGCAGCCGAGCCAGCACCGACAGCGCGGCCGACAGCAGCAGCGGCCAGGGCATGGCCAGCCAGGCCTCGAAACCGGCCAGCCGGGTCACCGTCACCATCGACAGCAGCAAGCCGGAGCCCAGCCCGATCAACAGCGCCGCCGCAGGCACCAGCAGCAGGTGGACGCCCAGTGGCACACCCAGGCTGGCCGAGTGAGAAATTGGCAGCGACAGCCAGAACTCGATTGAGCGGTCGGTGTCGTCGCGGCGGGCAATGCCGGTGGCGATGAACAGCGACAGGATCCAGGCCACGGCAAAGCTGACCACGGTGGCGGCCAGCATGGTGATGGCCGCAGCCAGGGTGGGCAGATCGGCCCCGGCCTTGTCCACGCTCTCGGCGTCGATCTGGATGTTGGCCGCGCCGGCCACCAGCAGCGCCAGCGCCAGCGGCACCAGCACCAGAAGAGACCAGCCAAAGCGGTGCTGCAGCCATTCACGCTGGGCCAGCGGGAGGAGATTGTTCATGGGTGTGTCTTTGCAGTGGCGTGGGTGACGGTCGTCACTTGCTGCGGTCCATCTCGGGTCGCCGCGTCAGCGCCACGAACAGGTCGACCAGGCTGGGCCGCAGCCGGCGGCCCAGGGCCATGATCTCGGCCGCCGGCGCGCCGTCGAACAACGCCGCATGCCCATCCGGTCCGGCACCGCAGCGGTAGCGCAGCAGCGGGTGGGCGGCAGCCATCTGCTCGGCCTGGGCCGCGTCATGGCCCAGGGCCACGAAGCGCTGGTCGATCTCTTCCAGGCTGATCGCCAGTGCCAGCCGGCCTTCGTTGAGCATCAGCACGTCGGACAGCAGGGCCTCGATCTCTTCGACCTGGTGGGTGGAGATGATGACGCTGCGCTGGCCGTCGCACCACTCGTCGATCAGCATCTCGTAGAAGGCCTTGCGCGACAGCAGGTCCAGGCCCAGCGTGGGCTCGTCCAGGATCATCAACCGCGCGTCGATGGCCGCCACCAGCGCCAGGTGCACCTGGGCCACCATGCCCTTGGACAGGGACTTGACCCGGTCGCGGCCCGCCACACTGGTGCGGCGCAGCAGATCGCGTGCTCGCAGGGCCGAGAAACCAGGGTGCAGGCCGGCCATCAGGGTGATCAACTCGTCTACCCGGGCCCAGCGCGGCAGCGTGGCCACGTCAGGGATGTAGCAGGCCGACTGCAGCAGCGCCACACGCTCGCGCCGGGGATCAAGCCCGAGCACACGCAGGCTGTCGGGGCCCGAGTCGGGCGCCAGCAGACCGACCAGGGCGCGCAGCAGCGTGGTCTTGCCGGCGCCGTTGTGGCCCAGCAGGCCCACCACGCGGCCGGGTGCGATGCAAAAGCTGATGTCGTCCAGCGCCTGCTTGGCGCCGTAACGCACGCTGAGGTGGCTGGCCTGCACCAGGGGCGCCGCGTCAGCATCTTGTGGGGCAGCGTTCATGCCGGGGTCGTCCAATCGAGTTGTTCGCCACCGATGTCCAGGCGGCGCAATCTCTCGCGCAGACGCGGCCATTCGGTGCTCAGGAATTGCTCACGCAGTTGCTGCCTCAGGCTGGCCTGGGCGCCGGCCACGACAAACAAGCCCAGGCCACGGCGATGTTTCAGCAGCCCCTGATCGCTGAGTTGCTGCAGCGCGCGGCTAACGGTCAAGGGGTTCAGCAGGTGCTGCGTCGCCAGCGCCCGCACCGAAGCCATCGGCTGGCCTTCGGACCACTGCCCTTGCAGCAGACCGGCAGCCAGCCGGTCGGCGAACTGCTGGTAGATCGGCGATTGTCGGTCCCAGGTGTGCATGGTGCGGCTGTCGCCGGCGTGGCGAGGGTGTGTTGCCGATGCAGCACACCATATCGCGCCAGGGCTGGCCTGCCGACGGCGATGCGACCAGTTGCACAGCGGGCCGACAGGCTGCTGTGGCCGCAGCTCACGCCCTGTCCGCTCCGTATCGTCCTTGCCATGAACAGCATTGTCCTCGGCGCTGGCCGTGTGGGCGAGAGCGTGGCCGAAAGCCGGGTGTCGGAGAAGAACGACATCGCCGCCATCGACACCAACGCCGCTCGATGGCGTCAACTGCAGGTCCGGCAGGACCGGCTGGACCTGCGCGGCGTGGCCGGCAACGGCATCGAGCCCTCGGTGCTGGAGGCCGCCGGTACGCGCGACGCCGACATGCTGATCGCCTGCGCGTCGGCCGACGCGACCAATCTGGTGGCCTGTAAGGTGGCCTGCCGCTTGACCGGCATGGACCGGCCCGTCGCCTTCATGCACCTGTGCACCACCATGGGCCTGGGCGGCTTTTCGTCGCATGACCTGAGCTTCGGCTATTGGAACTCACCCAGCGCCGAGGCGGTGGCGGTGGTGTTCAAGCAGCTCTCTGGCATCAATTTCCCGCTGTACTTCGTGGCCTGGCGCCAGCGTCCGCTCAAAGCCTTGTGGCGCGACCCCGAGGTGCGCGCGTTCTACGCCCTGGGGCTGTTCACGCCGCAGTTCTGGCCGCAGTGAGCCTCTGCGGCGCCGTTTACATCGAGTCCTTCAGCATCTGCCGGTAGTCGTCCCGTGTGGCCAGGCGCGGGTTGGACTTGTGGCAGTGGTCGGCCATGGCGCCGTCGATGACCTGCTCGAACAGCGATGCAGCCACCCCCATCGCCGCCAGCCCGCGCGGCAGGCCCAACCGGGCATTCATCTTGCGTATGGCATCGGCCACCTCGGTGCCGGCGTCATCGCAGCCGGCCAGGCCCATGGCCAGCGCAATGCGCTGCAGGCGCCGGTCCTTGACCATGCTGGGCGCGGGCGCGTTGAACAGCACCACCGCCGGCAGGAACACTGCGTTCAGCGTGCCGTGGTGCAACTTCGGGTTCACGCCGCCCAGGCTGTGGCTGAGCGAATGCACGCAGCCCAGGCCTTTCTGGAAGGCCATCGCGCCCTGCATGCTGGCGCTCATCATGGCCCAGCGCGCGTCGCGGTCGGCACCGTCGGCGGTGGCGCGTTCGATGTGCGCCCAGCCCCGGGCCAGGCCGTCCAGCGCAATGCCGTCGGCGGGCGGGTTCACCGCCGGCGCCATGAAGGTTTCCAGGCAGTGCGCGATCGCGTCCATGCCGGTGGCCGCGGTCAGCAGCGGCGGCAGGCCCAGCGTGAGCGTGGGGTCCAGGATCGCGGCCCTGGGCATCAGATGCCAGCTGTGAAAGCCGAGCTTGCGGCCGTCGGCCACGATCACGATGGCGCCACGTGCCACCTCGCTGCCGGTGCCGGCGGTGGTGGGCACGGCGATCAGCGGCGCCACGGCCGCGGTGATCTTGTCGCTGCCGCCCTCGATCGTGGCGTAGGTCTTGAGCTCGCCCTGGTGGGTGGCCATGATCGCCACGCCCTTGGCCAGGTCGATCGCCGAGCCGCCGCCCACAGCGACCAGGCCGTCGCAGCCTTCGGCCTTGTACAAGGCCACCGCCTCGACCACGGCGGCCTCGGTCGGGTTGCTGGGCGTGCCGTCAAACACCGCATGGGGCAGGGCGCCCAACGCGGCCAGGGCCTGGTCCAGCACGCCGGCGGCGCGCACGCCCTGGTCGGTCACCACCAGCGGCTTGTGCATGCCGGCGCGCGCGCATTCGGCGGGCAGGCCGGCCAGGGCGCCGAAGTCGATGTCGATCTGGGTCAGGTACAGGATGCGGGCCATGCGGCCTCCTTGCTGTGGTCCGAAGTGGTCTGGGCTGGTGGCCGAAGTATGCTTGCCCGCCCCCACTCTGCCCGACCTGCCGGTGACCTGCCAGCGCCAGCGCCCGCCCCATGAACCCTGAACGACACCAGTTCCGCCACCTCGAGCGCCTGCGCGTGCGCTGGGTCGAGGTCGACCTGCAGCACATCGTCTTCAACGGCCATTACCTGATGTACCTGGACACGGCAGTGGCCGGCTGGTGGCGGGCCATGGCCATGCCCTATCACGAGACCATGGCCGGACTGTCTGGCGACCTGTTCGTGCGCAAGGCCACGCTGGAGTACCTGGGTCCGGCCCGCTACGACGAGCAACTGGCGGTGGGCGTGCGCACGCTGCGCTTTGGCAATTCGTCGATGGTGCTGCAGGGTGCCGTGTTCCGGGGCGATGAATTGCTGGTTCATGGCGAACTGGTCTATGTCTTTGCCGACCCGGCCACGATGCGCAGCCAGCCGCTGCCGGCCGCGTTGCGCGAGGCTTTTCAGGCTTATGACGCGGGCCAGCCGGTGCTGGACTTGCAGGTCGGCGACTGGGCCAGCCTGGGCATGCGGGCCGCGGCCATCCGCGAACAGGTCTTTGTGCAGGAGCAGAAGAATCCTGCAGCCATGGCCGGTGACCCCGCCGATGCCGGCGCGCGGCACGCCCTGGCGCTGAACCGGCAGGGCCTGGCGGTGGCCACGGGTCGATTGTTGCCCTCGGCGGACGGTGTGGGCCAAGTCGGCCGCATGGCGGTGCTGCGACCCTTGCGCGGCTGTGGACTGGGCCAACAACTGCTGCAGGCACTGACCGACGTGGCCCGTGCACGGGGTGACCACCAGGTGCTGCTGCAGGCCCAGGCCGGCGCGGTGGATTTCTTTTTGCGTACCGGTTTCGTGCGCCAGGGGCCGGCGTTTGAAGAGGCCGGCATCGCGCACCAGGAGATGGTGCTGGCGCTGTGACGCCAGCCCGGGTTCAAGCGCGGGCTTGCACCGGGTTCAGCCCGCACCAACGCGCGATGTACAGCGCCAGCACGGCCGTCACGCTCTGCAGGCTGCTGATCGACACCCATTCATCGATGCCATGGATGTTGGCGCCCACCGGGCCGTAGCAGGTGGACGGGATGTTGCCGTAGAGGTGGAAGAAGCGCACGTCGGTGGTGGCGGTGCTGGCGATCTGCTCGGCTGCCGTGCCCAGGATGTCGGCATGGCACCGCAGCAACTGCTGCATCGCCGGCTGCGCCATGTCCACCACCAGGCCTTCGGCCTGGAAGCCCTGGTAGGTCACCGCATACTTCAGGCTGGCATGGTGCGGGTGCCGGGCATGCGCTGCGGCCAACAGCGCTTCAACCTCGGCCCGCACCTGCGCCGGCTTCACGCCGGGATAAAAACCCAGCCGCAGGTCGACCCGGCAATGGGTGGGCACCGACGAGGTCCATTCGCCACCCGCTATGCGGCCCAGGTTGAAGTTGACCGGATGCTCGTGGCCGGCAAAGCAGACATGGCGGGCCTCGGGCCGGTTCCAGGCCGTCTCCAGTTCCCTCAGTTTGACCACCAGGTACTGGGCAAACTCGATCGCGGCCACGCCGGTGTGGGCGTAGGCGGCGTGCACCGGCAGGCCATGCACATCGATCGTTAGCCACATCACGCCCATCTGCGCGCTCATAACGCCCTCAAACGGCTCGGGGATCAACGCGGCGTCGGCGGTATAGCCTTCCATCAAGCAGGCCAGTGCGCCATTGCCGGTGCATTCTTCCTCGACCACCGACTGCAGGTACACCGGCGCGGCCGGCTCGAAGCCCAGGCGCCGCAGCGCACGAAAGGCCAGGGTGAAGGCCACCAGCCCGGCCTTCATGTCGGCCGCGCCGCGGCCATAGAGCCGGTCGCCGTCGACCCGGGGCTCGAACGGCGGGCTGGCCCACATGTCGGCCGTGCCCACGGGCACCACGTCGATGTGGCCGTTGAGGATCAGCGAGCGGCCAAGCAGCGGTCCGACCGGTTGGTGGATGCCGACCACGTTGTGCCGGCCTTCGTAGGAAATGATGGCCGGTGAGTAGCCCGGGTGTTCACGCAGCCGCGCATCGTCAATGGCGAACTCGTGGATGCGCAGGCCGTTGGCCTCGAACTCGCGCCTCATCACGGCCTGGGCGCCGGCCTCGTCGCCCAGCAACGAAGGCTGGCGCACCAACTCGGCCAACAGTGCCACCGCCTCGTCGCGTTGGGCCTGCACCGCCTGCACGATCTGCTGCGGCTGCAAAGGGTTGATGACGACGGCGGTGTCCATGGCGGGCTCCTGTTGGGTTCGGATGGGGCAGGGCAGGCTCAGTCCAGCGGCTCGAATCCTTCGGCGTGCCGCGGCTGGGGCCAGTTGCCCTGTCGCGCGACCTGGGCCAGTGTGGCGGCCAGGTCGGGCGGCAGGGCACCGCTGTAGGTTTCCATCAGCGTGACCTGGTCATCCTGCAGGCCTGGCCGGCGCAGCAGGTCGGCGCGCAGGCCGGCATGGGCCTGATTCAGGGCCGACTGCATCGCCCGCACCGACGCCACGGTGGCGGCCAGCTGTGCCGGCGCCAGCCTGTAGTAGACGAACAAACAGGGTCCGCTCACCCGGCGTCCTGCGGCAAGGCATAGGGCAGGGTGCCCGGGCGCAGCAGCGGGCCTTCGGCGCTGCCGGCGTGCAGGCTGCCGCTGTTCAGTGCAGCCAGCTTGACTTCCACCAGTGCAGCGCTGTCGCCGCCCGGACGCCGAGCCGCCAGCGCCACCAGGCCGGCGGGCTGGCCGGGGTCGTCGCTGTGAAACACTTCTTGCCCGGGCTGCAGATCGGCGCTGCTGGCAAAGACCATGGCCCGGCGCTTGAGCGTGCCGCGGTACTGGCTGCGCGCCACCACCTCCTGGCCGGGGTAGCAGCCCTTTTGAAAGTCCACGCCGCCGACCAACTCGAAATTGACCATCTGCGGCACGAAATGCTCGGCGGTGGCGGCCAGCACGCGAACCACGCCGCTGTGCACTTCCAGCCAGTCCCAGGCGGCCACATCCAGCACCGGCGCCTGTGGCATGGCAGCGTCTGCGGCCAACATTTGCAGCGCCCGCCTATGGCCGTTGGCGTCGGGCAGGCGCAGGGTGGTCAGGCCAGCATGGACCACGCCGCGCCAAGCAGCCAGATCGCCCACTGCAGCCTGCGCGGTCGCACCTGCCAGCCCCCACAGCGCCATCTGCGACGACGCGTCGCGGAGCCTGCACTTGGCGCGCAGCACAAACATCGACAGTCGCTTGAGCGTGGGCGCCAGCAGGTCGACGCTGCAGGCCAGCCAGAAGCCGTCAGCCTCATCGCGCCACAGCACAAAGCTGGCCTGGAGGCGGCCCTTGGCGCTGCAAAAGCCGGCGAGCCTGGCCTGGCCTGGCGCCATACCCTGCACGTTCTGAGTCAGCTGACCTTGCAGAAAGTTGGCGGCGTCGGCCCCTTCGGCGTGGATCAGGCCCCAGTGGTTCAGGCGCACGGCACCGTCAAGCAAGGGCGCGCCGGGCAGGGCGGACGGCGCGGAAGAGGTGGTTGTCGGCTGGCTCATGCTGCCGATTATCATCACGCCCCCCAAACCCGGTTGGCGGTGCGGCCGGCCTGGCCGCCGCCCTGCCGCAAGCATGACGTTCTGGCGCAAGCTACTGCTGATGCTGCTGGCCGCTGCCGTGCTGGCCGGCGCGGCACTGGCCGGCGCCTGGTGGTGGCTGCAGCGGCCGCTGCCTCTGGCCAGCAACGCGGTCGAGCTGTCGATCGAGCCCGGCATGTCGCCGCGCGAGGTGGCCGCTGCCTGGGTGCGTGCCGGTGTGATGGCGCCCGACTGGGCGCTCTACCGCTGGTTTCGCGTCAGTGGCCAGGCCCGGCGCATCCGGGCCGGCAGCTACGAGCTGGAGCCCGGCGTCACACCGCGCAGCCTGCTGGCCAAGATGGTGCAGGGCGACGAGGCCTTCGAGCGCGTGCGCCTGATCGAAGGCTGGACGCTGCGCCAGTGGCGGGCCGAGCTGGCCCGGATGCCGCAGCTCAAGCAAGCCAGCGCCGGCATGGACGAGGCCGAGCTGATGGCCGTTCTGGGCCGGCCCGGTCAGGCCGCCGAGGGACGATTTTTCCCCGACACCTATTTGTTCAGCCGAGGCGTCAGCGACCTCACCGTGCTCAGGCGCGCACTGCAGGCGATGGACCGGCATCTGGCATCGGCCTGGAACGTCCGCCAGCCCGATCTGCCGCTGGCCAGCCCCGAGCAGGCGCTGGTGCTGGCCTCCATCGTCGAGAAAGAGACCGGCCGAGGCTCTGACCGGGGCCAGATCGCCGGTGTGTTCATCAACCGGCTGCGCCTGGGCATGCCGCTGCAGACCGACCCGACGGTGATCTACGGCCTGGGCGAGGCCTTCGACGGCAATCTGCGCAAAAGCGATCTGTTGGCCGACACGCCCTACAACACCTACACCCGCCGCGGCCTGCCGCCCACGCCGATTGCCACGCCGGGGCTGGCCTCGCTGAAGGCCGCGCTGCAGCCCGAGGCTACCCGGGCGCTGTACTTCGTGGCCCGGGGCGACGGCAGCAGCGTCTTCAGCGACGACCTGGCCGCGCACAATCGGGCCGTGAACCAATATCAGCGCGGCGGCGGGCAGGCGGGCAAACCCGGCCGGACCGACAGCCGCAGGCCTTGACCGTGATGCTTCCAGCCCCCACCGAACCCGACCGCGGCCACTTCATCAGCTTCGAAGGCATTGATGGCGCCGGCAAGTCCAGCCACCTGGACGCGCTGGCGCATTGGCTGGGCGAGCGAGGCCACCACGTGCTGCTGACCCGCGAGCCCGGCGGCACGCCTCTGGCCGAAAGCCTGCGCGCGCTTTTTCTGCAGCAACCCATGGACGCGCTGACCGAGGCGCTGCTGGTCTTTGCCGGCCGCCGCGACCACCTGCAGCAGGTCATCCGGCCGGCGCTGGCGCGTGGCCTGACCGTGTTGTGCGACCGCTTCACCGACGCCAGCTTTGCCTACCAGGGCGCGGGGCGCGGTTTTGATCTGGCGCTGCTGGCCCAGCTGGAGCAATGGGTCCAGGGCGATCCCGGGTCCGGACCAGAACCGGCGCCGCTGCTGCAGCCCGAGCTGACGCTGTGGTTCGACCTGCCACCTGAACTAGCGGCGCAGCGGCGGGCGGCTGCGCGCCACGCCGATCGCCTTGAGCGCGAAGACCTGGCTTTTTTCAACCGCGTGCGCCAGGGCTATGCGGACCGTGCGCAGGCCGCACCTCAACGCTTTGTGCGCATCGCCAGCGAGCAGCCGCTGCAGGCGGTCTGGCAGCAAGTGCAGGCGGCGATGGCCAGCCGGCCCTGGGCCTGAGCCGCGCCATGGCCAGCGATACACCGACCACCATCCACATTGGCGTCGACGCCCAGGGCGGCCTGCCGCTGCCTTGGCTGCAATCGCCCTTGCAACGGGCGCGTGGCCTGGACGGCGTGCATGCGCTGCTGCTGCACGGCCCAGCGGGCGCGGGCCATCTGGAACTGGCGCTTCTGCTGGCCCAGGCCTGGTTGTGCGAGCGCCCGGCCGACGCCAGACCAGGGCTCGGTTGCGGTCGCTGCGGCAGCTGCCATTTGCTGCGCACCCGCGTCCACCCCGACCTGCTGCTGATGCTGCCCGAGGCGCACCGCCACCGCCTGGGCTGGGCCGCAGAGGACGACGCCAAACCGGCCAAGGCCGACGCCAAGCCCAGCAAGGACCTGAAGGTGGACCAGGTGCGCGCGGCCATCGCCTGGTCACAGCAGAGCAGCGGCCGCGGCCGGGGCAAGGTCTTGCTGCTGCACCCGGCTGATGCGCTGAACGTCACCGCCGCCAATGCGCTGCTGAAAACGCTGGAAGAGCCACCCGGCGCGCTGCGCATCGTGCTCACCAGCGCCGACCCCGATCGACTGCTGCCCACGCTGCGCAGCCGCTGCCAGCGCGTGCCCCTGCCGCTGCCCGACCATGCGACCGCGCTGGCCTGGCTGCAGCATCAGGGCCTGCAGCAGCCCGAGGCCTTGCTGGCCCTGGCCAGCGGCAGCCCGCTGGAGGCCCTGGCCTGGGCGGCCGAAGGCTTCAGCCCGGCTTTGCTGGCCGAGCTGCCCGGGCGGATTGCGGCCGGCGACGCCTCGGTGCTGGCCGGCCGCCCGATCCCCCGTGTGCTCGACCTGCTGGCCAAGCTGGCCCACGACGCGATGGCGCTGGCCGTGGCAGCGCGGCCGCGCTTCTTCGCAGCCAACAGCCTGCCCGGGGGCGCTGCGCTACCGGCCTTGGTCGCCTGGCAGAAATCACTGCTGCGAACCGCTCGGCATGCCGAGCACCCCTGGAACGCGCCACTGCTGCTCGACGCGCTGGTCAGCGAGGCGGCTGCGGTCTGGACCGGCCGCAGCGGGCCGCTGCCAAAGCCCGGCGGCATGGCCCGCCGATAATCCCGCCGCCAGCCGCCCGGCGGCCTGCGCGACCGAGGCCAGGCTGGGTACACTGACCGGCATGAACCAAGCCTCTCGCCCGGCCGTTGCCAGCAGCAACTCAGCGCTTCGGCCCAGTGTGGTGCAGTTGGTGTTCCGCGAAAAAGGCGCGCTGTACGCGGCCTACATGCCCTTGCTCACCGACGGTGGCCTGTTCGTGCCCACCACCCGAGACTACAAGCTGGGCGAAGACATCTACTTGCTGCTGACGCTGCCGGACGACCCTCAGCGCTACCCGGTGGCCGGCAAGGTGGTGTGGCTGACGCCGCCCAACGCCTCGGGCGGCCGCACTCAGGGCGTGGGCGTGCGTTTTCCGCCCGACGAGAAGACGCGGTTGCTGAAACTGCGCATCGAAGCCATCCTGGGCACCCAGATCTCGTCCTCGCGTCCGACCCAGACCGTCTGACGGTCAGATCGCCCCGGCGCCTGGCATCGGGCCGCCTCTGGGCTGTCTTCGAGGCTCACCTGGCCGTTTTCAGGCCGCCATGCGCCGTTCGGCGCGCCTGACCTGGCTCAAACCACCATGTTCGTTGATTCGCACTGCCATCTGAGCTTTCCCGATCTGTTGGGCCGCGTCGACCAGATCCGGGCCGACATGGCTGCTGCCCAGGTCGACCGGGCGCTGGTGATCTGCACCACGCTGGAAGAATTTGCCACCGTGCATGGCCTGGCCCTGGCGCATGACAACTTCTGGGCCAGTGCCGGTGTGCACCCCGACAACGAAGGCGTTGAAGAACCCGGCGTGCAGCGCCTGGCCGCGCTGGCCAGCCTGCCCCGGGTGGTGGCGGTGGGCGAGACAGGGCTGGACTATTTCCGCCTGGGTGGGCGCAGCGTGGCCGACATGGCCTGGCAGCGTGAGCGCTTTCGGGTGCACATCCGCGTGGCCAGGCAACTCCGCAAGCCCCTGGTGATCCACACCCGCAGCGCGTCGGCCGACACCCTGGCCATCCTGCAGGAAGAGCAGGGCACCGAAGCAGGCGGCGTATTCCATTGCTTCACCGAGACGGTGGCCGTGGCGCGGGCCGCGCTGGACCTGGGTTTCTACATCTCGTTCTCCGGCATCCTGACCTTCAAGAAGGCCGAAGACCTGCGCGAGGTGGCGCGCATGGTGCCGCTGGACCGCTGCCTGATCGAGACCGACAGCCCTTATCTGGCGCCCATGCCGCACCGGGGCAAGACCAACTCACCGGCCTGGGTGCCGCATGTGGCGGCTGAGCTGGCGCGTGTCAAGGGCTTGTCGCTGGAGCAGGTGGCCCAAGCCACAAGCCTGAACTTTGAATCCTTGTTCGGCCTGCCGGCCATGCACAACCGAGTCCGGCATGCAAATAGTTCACTTTAAGAACATTGTCTATCCGGCTATGGCGCTTGCGTTTTCTGTCGCCAGAGCCGATGCCAATGACGACCTATGCCTGGCTGTGGTCAATGACAATCCTGCGGTCATTGCGCGCCTGCTGGACAAAGGCGCCGACCTCGCGCTGCGCAACCAACAGAACCTGTACGCCGCCGAATTTGCGCGCCTGGGAGGCCGCGAGACCCTGACGCGCCGCCTGACTGAAGCAGGCGCAGGCCGCTAAGCGCTCAGCGCCTTGGTCAGAGGGCAGCGCATGGGGGTTCAGCGTCCCTGGGGATGACGCCCTTGTCAGCCAAAACCTGACATACGCCTTGTCGGTGGGACGACTGCCACAGCCCGCCGTCCGGTCCTAGAGTGCAGGCATACCAACCCCCTGCCAGGACCCTCACCATGCAACCGCTGCCCCTTGAATTCAACCCGTTTGCATTGATGATCGACCCGCAGTCGGTGCTGGCGCAGATTGAGCATTCCGAGCGTCTTGAACGCCTGTCGCGCCGTGTCTGCCGGCCTCTGGACAAGCCGATGCTGGGCAGCGCCGAGCAGGCCGATGCAGAGACAAAGGGCGAGGGCGACGAGGGCGATGACGACAGCGAGGATGCCTCGGCCTGCGCATCGGACGGCCAGTCATCCGGCGCTGGTGGCGACCTGGGCCGTCCGCCCATCGCCGCTTGACGGGTTGGCCGTGACGCTGCAGCGCTGGGGTGGGCACCGGCAGGCTGGCACGCCAGTTCGGGCGCCGCTGCTGATTCTGGCCGCCATGGTCGCAGGCTGTGCGTCGGAAGTGCGGATTCAGCCACTGGCCACCGGACGCCCCGAGGTGGCGGCCTACCAATTGCATGGACCCAGCCTCGAAGCCCTGGCCCAGGAACTCACGCGGCTGTGCCCGCAAGGACAGCAGACATTGCGGCAAAGCCAGTCGGGCAGCCGCATGGTGCCGGCCAGCAGCAGATGGCAGCAGTCGCTGAACGACGCCGTGGCGACGATTGATCCGCCCGTCACGAAGGCCGAGATGATGGTCGTGTGCCTTCCGCAAGTTCAAGCCCGGATTCAGCCTCCTCGGGCGTTGCCGCCGGCACCGTCTGCGACGACGACGAGCACTCAGGCATTGGCGGTGGGACCAACTGCGGCTTTGGCTGCCAACGCCGGCAAATCGGCCCCAGAGGCGTCGCCTTCGGCATTGATCACCAAGCCCGAGGCGGCGGTGGCCACCCGCGTCAAATCACCGCTTGCAAGGGCCGTCAAAGCGGTTCAGCCGCCTGACGATGAACTTGATCTGGCCGCCGAGAGGCTTTGGCAAAGGAAGTGATTCGGCGCATGCTGCGGCCGTGGCCACGGCATGCCGGAGGCTGCATGGCCCGAGCGCAAACCAGAAGCGGCTGAGCACAAGCGGTCGAAGCCGCTTCGCCGGCCAAGCAAAACCGCGCCAATGTATATTATGTAAAATCAAAGTCTATGGCATAATGTCGCACCTGTCCTGACATGGGTGTGCAAGCTTTCACGGGCGTCTGGCCCAGCCCGTACACCCGACGTCGGCGACGCCTCTTGCATCCGCCAGCACACGCAGTCTATCCATGTCCAAAGCCGATACCAAGACTTCGATTGATCCCGACGGCCTGCGTTATCGCAGCAAGACGCCGGGCTCTCCGTTCACCGCAGCCGGCGCCTTTGGCGCGGCCACGATGTCGTGTTTCCTCTGCGGCAAGCACCGCCCGCGCGGCCAGCTCAAGTCGCGCCGCTTGTTGGGCAAGGCGCAGTTCGTCTGCTCGCCCAACTGCAAGGAAGCCGAAGCCGGCACCGGCACCGGCACCGAAACCAAGGCCTGACGACGGGCCAGCCGTCGCCTGCGGGCGACGGCCGCGCGTTTGATCGGAGCCACCGCGCGCTGCGGCGGCCGAGTCGCGGTCAGCGCGAGCTGTCGTTCAGCTCAGGCGCCAGCCGCCTGTAGAACAAGGTGGTGCTGCAGAGCGCACCATCGGGCATCAGCGCAAAGTCCGGAATGTCGCCCACACGTTGCCAACCCAGGCGCGTGTACAGGCGTTCGGCGTCGCCTCCGGTCACGGTGTCCAGCACCAGCAAGGTTTTGCCGGCCTGAAGCGCGGCGGCCTGCGCCGCGATCATCAGTTTCTCGCCCAAGCCTTGGCGGCGCGACCTGCTGTGAACCAGCATCTTGGCCAGATCAGCCCGGTGCGGCTGGTTGTCGGGCTGGGCCAGCAGCAGTTGCACGGTGCCTTGAACCCGGCCTTGAGCATCTTCAGCCACCAGCAACAGCCGGTCGCCTTGCGCCACTTCGGGCGCCAGCCCTTGCCAGAAGGCCAATGCCTTGGACAGCGCCAGCGGGGCCATGAAGGACACCGACGCGCCGGCGTCGACCACGTCCACCAGCAGTTCGGCCAGGCCTTGCAGGCGTTGGCCTTCAAGCTGCTCGACGCGGCTGATCTGGGTCAACTGAATTCCTCGGAGTCGACCTCGCTGCGGCCCTGGTCGTTGTAACGCTGGCCTTGCACCGTGGTCTGGTTGATGTGGGCATCAAGCTTGCTGATCATTGCTGCCGACAGCGTCACCGTGTCCGCCGCCAGGTCTTCCTGCAGATGGTCAATCCGCGTCGTGCCCGGAATGGGAATCACATGCCCGCCCTGGGCCAGCAGCCAGGCCAGGGCCAACTGCGCGGGGCTGCAGCCTGCCTCGGCCGCCAGGGCCTGGTAGCCCGGCAGCAAGGCCAGATTGCGGCCATAGGTGTCGGGCTGGAAGCGTGGCATGCCCAGGCGGATGTCCTTGGGCTGCAGCGTGGCCACATCGGTCAGCGCGCAGGTGAGAAAGGCGCGCGCCAGCGGGCTGAAGGCAACCATTGCGGCACCGATCTCAGCACAGGCCTGCAGCAGGCCCAGTTCGGGGTTGCGCGTCCACAGCGAATACTCCGACTGCACGGCCACGATGGGGTGCACCGCATGGGCCCGGCGCAGGGTGGCCACAGACACTTCCGACAACCCCAGCGCCTTGACCTTGCCCTGCTCGACCAGCCGCGCCATCGCGCCCACCGAGTCTTCGATCGGCACCGCCTTGTGCCAGCGGTGCAGGTAGTACAGGTCGATGGCTTCGGTGCCCAGGCGCTTCAGGCTGTCTTCGCAATTGCGCTGGATGGCCTCGGGCCGGCCATCGATGACACGCTTGACGCCATCGTCGAACTGGACGCCGGCCATGCCGCCCTTGCTGCACAGGGTGATTCGGTCGCGGTGAGGTTTGAGCACCCGGCCGACCAGGCTTTCGTTGGCACCAAAACCGTACAGCGCGGCGGTGTCGAACAGGCTCACGCCCTGGTCCAGCGCGGCCAGCAGCAGGCGCTCGGCGTCGGCCGGCAACGGCGACGCGCCATAGGCATGGCTCAGGTTCATGCAACCCAGGCCGATGGCCGAGACCTCAAAGGAGCCGACGCGCCGCTGCTGCATGGCCATCACCCTGCCCGGTCCGTCGCGGCGCCATCCCGCCGCAACTGCTGTTCCAGCTGGTGCAGCACGCGGTAGCAGGGCAGCACCTGCTTGATGCTGCTGTTCGGCTCACGCCCTGCGCGGATGGCGGCAAAGTACTCGCGGTCCTGCAATTCGATGCCATTCATCGACACCGCCACCTGGCTGACGTCGATCTGCTCTTCCTTGCCGTTGAACAGGTCGTCGTAGCG
>JANOWE010000097.1:0-35933 GCA_031417735.1 Betaproteobacteria bacterium | reverse complement strand
GCGCTGCTTGGCCGGGTTCAGCTCGCGCAGCATGTCCCAATCGTTGGTCAGCGTGTCGCCGTGGAAGATCTCGAACTCGGTGTCCTTCACCCCGTGCAGCAGCATGTTCATGCGCGCCAGGTTGTAGGTGGTGATGTTCTTTTCCTGTCAGCGCCCGCCCCAAGGCAGTCTGCGCGATCTGAGCGGGGCTCAGCTGGGCTGGCTCAGCGCCACGCATTCCTGGCAGCGGACTTGGAGCGCTGAACTTCGATCTGGCAGGCCTTCATGATGGCGCACGCGTCGGCCTTGGCGCGGGCGCCAGATCAGCTCGGCAGCCTGACCATCATCGAGCTGAAGCCGCGCACGAAGTTCGACAACACGCGTTGCGGCTCGCCCACCACCTCGATGGTGGGGAAGCGCGGCAGCAGCTCTTCCCACAGGATCTTGAGCTGCAGTTCGGCCAGCCGGTTGCCCACGCAGCGGTGGATGCCGAAGCCGAAGCTCAGGTGCTGGCGCGGGCGGGCGCGGTCGATGATGAACTGGTCGGCGTTCGCTATCGCTTCCTCGTCGCGGTTGCCCGACAGGTACCACATCGCCAGCTTGTCGCCCTTCTTGATCTGCTTGCCGGCCAGTTCGGTGTCGGCCAGCGCGGTGCGGCGCATCATCGGCAGCGGGGTCTGCCAGCGGATGATCTCGGGCACCGCACTGTCGACCAGCGCCGGGTTGGCACGCAGCTTGGCCCATTGCTCGGGGTGCTGGTGCATGGCGAACAGGCCACCGGTCATCGAGTTGCGGGTGGTGTCGTTGCCACCCACGATCAGCAGCACCAGGTTGCCCATGTACTCGCGTGGGCTCATGTGGCGGGTGGCCGGGTTGTGGGCCAGCATCGACACCAGGTCGTTGCCCGGTTCGGCGTTGACGCGCTCATTCCACAGCTTGGTGAAGTAGGCCAGGCATTTGCCCAGCTCGACCAGCCGGGCCTCCTGCGACTCGACCAGGTGGTCGACCTCGGGCACCGAGGTGGCCACGTCCGACCACCAGGTCAGCAGGTGGCGGTCTTCAAACGGAAAGGCGAACAAGGTGGCCAGCATCTGCGTGGTCAGCTCGATGGACACGCGCTTGACCCAGTCAAAGGGCTCGTCGCGCGGCAGGCCATCCAGCACGGCGATGGTGCGCTCGCGGATGGTGGCTTCCATGTGCGCCAGGTTGGCCGGCGCCACGATGGGACTGACGCTCTTGCGCTGCACGCCATGCTTGGGCTCGTCCATGGCGATGAACATCTGCAGCCGGTCTTCCATCGGCGCCGAGAACAGCGCGATGCCGCCCTGCGACCAGTCGGACGAGAAGACATGGTGGTTGGTGTCCACCGCCATGATGTCCTGGTAGCGCGTGACCGACCAGAACGGGCCGTAGAAGGCGTTGTCTGTGAAGTGCACCGGGTCGTCGCGGCGCAGGCGCGCGAAGTGGTGGCCGATGCTGTCGTCCTGGAACAGCCTGGGCTTGCTGACATCGACCTCGTCGATGGGCAGCGCAAAGGCCTCGGCCCGGGCCAGGGCCTGGGTGGCCTGGCGATCGGTGGCGCTGATCAGTGCTTGAAAGGCGGGGGCGGGCGCAGCAGTGGCGGTTTCGGCTTGGGTGCTCATGGCGTCTCCAACAGATTGGGGCAGGCGCGCCGCAGGCTCAGTGCTGGGCTTCGGGCATGCTCACGACCAGGCCGTCCAACTCGTCGCTGACGGTGATCTGGCAGGCCAGGCGGGAGTTGAGCTGCGTGCCGGCGGCAAAGCTCAGCATGTCCTCCTCCATCTCGCTGCGGCTGCCGGTGCGGCCCTGCCAGGCGGGGTCGACAAAGACATGGCAGGTGGCGCAGGCGCAGGCGCCGCCGCAATCGCCGTCGATGCCGGGCACGCTGTGGTCGACGGCAGCGCGCATCAGCGACAGGCCGGCGGTGGCGTCCACGTCATGGTGCTGGCCTTGGTGCGAGATGAAGGTGACTCGGGGCATGCGCTGCGGACTCCGTAGGGGTGGCGGCAACGCTCTGGCGCTGCCGGGGGCAGCGCCAGTGTGGGCCACAAGCCGGGCCAAGGCCATCCGGGCACACACCAATGCGGCGTCCCGGCGCCACCGCGCGCGACGGGCAGGGCAGGCTCAGCGCGTGGGCGCGGGCACCTGGCCGCCGGCCTTGAAGCGCTGCACCGCCTTCTTCAGGTCGGTGTACTCGTCGCAGGGCAGCAGGCAGGCCTTGTCCAGGGTGGCCAGGCGCTGCTCGGCGCGGACGAGGTCGCCACGCATCAGGTACAGCTCGCCCGAATATTCCAGCGCGCCGCGGTGTTTCGGGCTGATGCGCAGGGCCTCGTTGTAGTGGCGCTCTGCGGCGTCCAGGTCGGGCGCGGCCCCCTTGCGCAGGCTGAAGCCCATCAGGTTGTTCCAGTCGGCGCTGGTGGGCTCGTTGACGCGCCGCAATTCTTCCAGCGCGGCCGGCCATTGCTTCCTGGCAATCAGCGCCCGCGCCGCAGACAGGCTGTCGGCCACGGCGGGAGCGCCGGTATCAGCAGCACTGGCCGGTCCGGCCAGCAGCAGCGCCAGGGCAGCAGCACCAAACCATCGACAGGTTGAAGTCGGCATCAAGGATCTCCCGCGTGCGAGCGCACTGTAAGACAGGCCAGCCGGCGGCCGCCAGCCCGCGTCATGCCGCCTTCTTGACCCAGGCCGAACACCAGCCGGCGGCGCTGACCTGCTTGCCGCCCACCAGCGGGCAAGGCGCCCAGGCGTCGCCCGCCTTGCCCTGGTAGAGCTGGCAACTGGCGCAGACCCGGCCTTTGACATAGGTCGGGTTCTTGGCCGAGTCGACCTTGGTCGCGTCATGGCGGTAGGCCACGCCCTTGGCCATGGGGTCGGCCTCGTCCACCTTGGCCGGCTGCGCCTGAAGCGGCAGGCTGCCCACGGCCACCATGGCCGGAACGATGCTGAGGATGAATTGACGTCGTTGTTGCATGTGCTGTCTCCAATGCCGGAAGGGTGGTTGCGCCAGCCTGGGCTGCTCCAGCGAGGCGACCCAGTGGCGAGGGCTTGTTGCCCTTTGATGCTTGAATGATGCGCTTTTGAAGCACTTATTTCCGACTCACTCGACAACAACACCCAATATGAATACACTATTTGAATGCAAAACAGCCTCAATCCGTCCCGCTACAACCCGGAATCGAGCGAACAAGCCCGCTACCGCAGCGGTGCGGTGGCACGCATGGTGCAAATGCCCGTGTCCACGCTGCGCATCTGGGAAAGCCGCTACCAGGTGGTGGACCCACCCATGACCGCCACCGGTCACCGGCTGTACTCGGGCGCTGACGTCGAGCGGCTGCGGCTGATCCACCAATTGGTCGGCCAGAGCCATGCCATCAGCTCGATCGCCCGGCTCGGCCTGGCCGAGCTGCTGACCATCGCCGAGGCCAGCATCGCGCAGCCGACACCGACTCCGGCGCAGCGCCCACGCACGGCATTGATCGGCCTGGGCCTGCCCCGGCGGCTGGTGACGCGCACGCTGCAGCGCCAGCACACCTGGGCCAGCCTGAACGCCGCCGAGGCGGCCTTGAGCAAGCCGGTCACGCTGGCCGCCCCGGACACGGGCGTGGCCGGAACCGTCAAACCACTGCAGGCCGAACTGCTGGTGGCCGACCTGGCCACGCTGCAGCCCGACACCGCCCACCGCTTGCTCGAACTGATGCGCCGGCTGGGCGTGCGCCAGGCGGTGGTGACTTATGCCTTTGGCGCCGACATGTCTGCCCAACGCCTGCGCGACGCGGGTTGCCAGGTGCGCCGCGCGCCGCTGGCCGACACCGAATTGCTGGCAATGGTCGACAACGCGCTGCTGTTGCTGGGTGCGGGCACTGCGCCGGACGCCGGCAGCGCCAGCTCGGTACGCCCCGGCGCCGCGCACGGCGTGAGCCCACCGCCACGCCGTTTCGACGACGCTGGCCTGGCCGAGCTGGCCGCCGCCAGCACCCAGCTGGCCTGCGAATGCCCGCGCCATGTGGCCGAACTGGTGTCGCAACTGGTCGGCTTCGAGACCTACAGCGCCGAATGCGTGGAACGCGCTCTGGGCCCGGCCAGCCTGGCCGACCAACAGCTGCACCAGCATCTGGCCTGGGTCGCCGGCACGGCGCGGGCCATGTTCGAGTCTGCCCTGGTGCGGGTGGCCCAGGCCGAATCGATACCGCTGCCGGCCGCGCCGGCCCAGCCTGCAGAAGCGATCAGCTGAACAGCCCAGGCGCTTGAGGGGCGCTGGTGTCGTCGCTGTAGAAGCAATGCGGGCACACCGCGCGGTAGCGCTCGTTGCCACCGATCAGCACCTGCTCGCCCTGCTGCACGCGGCGGCCCTGGGCGTCGATGCGGATGTTCATCGTCGCCTTGCGGGCGCAGGCGCAGATGGTCTTCATTTCTTCCACATCGTCGGCCAGGGTCAGCAGCGCGGCGCTGCCGGGAAATGCCGCACCGAGAAAATCGCTGCGCAGGCCCCAGCAGATCACCGGCAGACCATCGACATGGGCCATGCGGTGCAGCTGCCGCACCTGCTCGGGCTGCAGAAACTGGGCCTCGTCGATCAGCACGCAGGCCAGCGGCGCGGTGCGGGGCCGGTCAACGCCGTCGGCCTGGCGCGCCAGCGCATGCAGGCCCTGGGCGTCAAAACAGGTCTGCGGGCCAAAGGCGATGGCCGCGCGGGTCAGGCCCAGGCGCGAACCGATGAGCCCCGCGCCGGCACGATCATCATGGGCGGCGGTGAACAGCAACGCGGCCATGCCGCGCTCTTGGTAGTTGTGGGCCACCTGCAGCAATGCGGTGGATTTGCCGGCGTTCATTGCCGCATAGCGGAAGTAGAGCTTGCTCACGGCGCAGGCGGTCGGTCGGGCGGTCGGTGTGGGACTGCCGCACTTTACGGCAGTCCGTGGCCCGGCCGACCTCAGCCGGCGCAGCGAAGCGCGCTGGCCATGGGCGGCATTTCGGCCACCAGCCGGGTCAGGTCGTCGATGCGGCCAACGCCAAACTTGGCGCGCAGTGCCGCGACCTGGGTCCGCACGGTAGAGACCTTGACATTGCGGCAGCGTGCCAGATCGGACACCCGCTGGCCCAGAAGCAGCGCCTTGAGCACCAGCTTCTCGGCCGGCGTCAGCTCATGCAGGCTGCCCAGCATTTCCACCACCAGGTCGGCGCAGATCTGGCGCCTGCCCAGCAGCAGCACCGCGCAGGGCCTGGCCTGTGCAGGCTGGCGCAGCGGCAGCACCGCCACCATCAGCCGCTGGCCGTTGGCGCGCAGCGGCAGCATCTGGCGCCGGCCATGCAGGGCCGCATTGGCCACCGCCCGGCCCAGCAGCCAGCCTTCGGACCCGGCCATTTCCAGCCGGCCTTCCGTGCCCTGGCGCAGCAGCTGCGCGCCGGCCAGCTCGCGCCGGGCTGCGTCGTTTTGCTGCAGCACCAGGCCCTGAGCGTCGACCACCAGCACGCCGTGGTCCAGCTCGTCGAGCACCGCGGCCAGCGCGGCAGCGCCCAGGCCCGGCGAGGCCGGCCTGGCCGCTGCCGTCGGCGCCCAGGCCAGCTCGTGAAGGCTTCGTTCGTTAAGACAGAGTTCAGTCATGGTTTGCTCCCGTTCCTTGTGGCCCCACTGTGGGGGTCTGGCGGTGCCGGGTCGATGGGCCGCTGCTAATCCGGCATA
The DNA here is from genome assembly GCA_031417735.1 of Betaproteobacteria bacterium. Taxonomy (GTDB): domain Bacteria; phylum Pseudomonadota; class Gammaproteobacteria; order Burkholderiales; family Burkholderiaceae_C; genus Pseudaquabacterium. The sequence goes on along the minus strand of JANOWE010000097.1, from coordinate 30,253 downwards.
AAACCTTGCTAACTTGGACGGCCGGTGGCGCCTTGCGTCATCCACCGTCGGGAGGACCCGGCACCGGGCTGAAGCTATGCTGGGCCGCGCAGCCAACGCAGAGAGTGAGCCCACCATGTCGCGTGCCAAGACCGCAGCCACCGTTGCGCCAGACTGGCCGGCCGGCCTCAGCCCGGCAGCAGCGCAAACCGCTTTGGCGGGCGCCGACGACCCTCGACTGGCCATTGAATGGCAGGTCAGTGACGGTGGCGCTCTCAAGGCGCGAAGCTGGCATCACATCGACCTGCCCTTCACCGCCTGGCTCGATGCCCGCGCCTGGGGCGACGTCCCGGCCCAGGTGCCCGACACGCTGTACCGGGCCGTCGCCGAGCATTACCTGGACTGGCTGCCCGACACCGCCAGGCCAGATCCCGCCGTGCTGGCCGCGCTGCGCCGAGACGATGGCCCCTTCGGCTGGCTGACGCTGGGCTGGGGTGACGCAGCGATCAAGCATGAGCAGCTGGACCCGCTGGGCTCGTACTGGCTGCAGCGGCGCGGCATGCCTGCGGAGGCCGACGCCGAGCGTTGCCTGGTGCTGCTGGCGGCGCGCCGGCTGCTCGGTCATGCCATCGGCGACGACATCGGCCTGCGGCTGCTGCTGCAACTGGACCGGCCCGAGACAGCCGACCCTGCCGGCCATGCCGACCGTCCCTACCGCATCCGCATCCGCGGTGGCACCGGCTCGCGGCTGCACGACGCGACCGCACTGGCAGCCCTGCCCGCACCGTGGCGCTGGCAGCAACGGCCAGACGCACTGCGCTATTTCAGCGACCTCAACCAGCGCATTGCCCAGACCTTGCGCGTGAAGTGGGCGGCCGTGCTCAAGGCCACGTCCGAGGGCCTGGCTGCGGCCGATGCGCTGCGCCTGTCGGGCGTGGCCGGCCGGGAGCGCGGGGTCGGCAGCGGGCCTCCGGCGCGGGCCAGGGTCTACAGCTTTGTCGTCGACATCGACGCTGCGGGCCAGATCCACCAGCGCCTGGCCCTGGAGGAGCTGAGCGCGTCGGCGGCGCGGCTGTGGCTGTTCGAGCGCGACCCGGCCTCCTGCGGCCCCGCGGCCACGCTGACCCGCCGCCGGCCCTCGCGCGACGAGACCACGCTCAGCGCCTTTCGCCACCACCTGGACCACGCGCTGATTGCCACCGGCCAGCAGCGCGCCGTGCTGGCGCTGGCGCGCCAGGGCCAGTTCGAGGTCTGGGGCGTACAGCCACGCGGCAGCTCCGCTGTCACGCTGGCCACGGTGGGCGGCGGCAAGCTCACCGCAACGCTGAAGCCGCGCACCACGCTGCCGCTGCGCAGCGACCGCCTGGCCGCGGCACAGGCCTATCTGCGCGCCAGCGAGCTGTTTGACCGCCTGGAGGCCTATGGCTTCAGCGCCGAGCACTACTTCCGCCAGGCCCGGCTGCCCCTGGTGCTGCGGCCCCGGGCGGCGATGCGCGGCGCACCGGCCGGTGACGGCGTGAACGCCGAGGTGCGTCCATTCTGGGCCGACGCTCTGCCCGGCGATGGTCTGCTGGGCCGAGGTGCCAGCCCCGGCGCGGCCGCACGTGAACTGCGGCCGCAACTGCAGGTGAAGTTCGGCTCGGCCGAGCCGCAGGTGCGTCAGCGCCTGCCGGTGCTCGGCGGCAAGCGCCAGCGTGCGCAGTACCTGGGGCTGGCCGCCGACCCGCGCTGGGCCTGGCATGAGTTCGGCCATGTGCTCAATTTCGCCGCCACCGGCGCGCTGGAACTGCCGTTTGCCCACAGCGCGGGAGACGCCCTGGCCGCCATTGCCTGCGACCCCGATTCGGCCCTGGCCTGGGACGCCCATGCCCGAGGCCAGACATTCCCCTGGGTGCAGGTGCTGCGCCGACATGACCGGCCCGCGCTGCAGGGTTGGTGCTGGTGCGGCCAACGCAACCGACTGCGGCTGGCGAGCAAGGCACCGCCCGGGCCGCACCGCTTCGGCTATTTCGAAGAGCAGTTGCTGTCGTCGTCGCTGTTCCGCCTGTACCGCTGCCTGGGCGGCGACACGCGCGCGGCAGACCGAGCCCCACGCGAACCCGACCCGATTGACGACGCTGATCTGCCGGCGCGCCAGGCGGCGGCCGACTACGCCATCTACCTGGTCATGCATGCCACCGCGCTGCTGGGTCCGGACAGCATTTCGCCGGCACGCAGCGCCGAACAGTATGTGCAGGCCTTGGTCGACGCCGACCTGGCCACCGGCCACTGGCAGCCACAGGCCCGCTGGCCCCTGCGCCAGCGCGCGCCGCGCCAGCTCAACCGACCCGGTGGCATCGCGCACAAGCTGGTGCGCTGGGTCTTCGAGCAGCAGGGCCTGTACGCCTGTGGCGCCGGCGACCCCGCCACCGAGGGCGTCGGCCAGCCGCCACCGGTGGACCTCTTCATCGCCGACCGCCGGCGCGGCGGGCCCTACCGCCAGCCACCGCCACCCGACGGCGGCTACCACCCGGTGCCACTGCGCTGGCAGGCCGAGGCTGCGCCCTGGCATGCCGATCCGGCACACCTGGCGCTGCAGGGCGACCGGGTGCTGCTGCAGATCGGCAACCGGGGCAGCCGGGTGGCCGAGCAGGTGCAGGGCAGCCTGTGGTGGTGCCCCGCCCAGGCCGACCCGGCCACGCCGCTGCCATGGCAGCGAATCGATGCGGGACCTGGCCTGGCCAAGCTGGCGGCGGTGCCGGCGGCCGGTTTGGCCGCGCCGGCATTTGCCAGGTTCAGCCTGCCCCTCGACACCGCGCTGGCGCAGAAGGCCACGCAGCAAGGCGGCTGGCTGCTGGCCCTGGTGCAAGCCCTGGGCGACGCTGCCAACCTGGGTCTGGATCAGCCGCCGCCGTCAGCGCCGACGGACCTGCTGGCGCTGGTCAGCGGCGACAACAACCTGGGCCTGCTGCGGCTGCCGACGTCCCCGGCCTGCGGCCAGGCCTGACTCAGGCCGCGCTCTTGCGCCCACTGCCGCTGGCTTGGCCACCAGGGCCTGCGGGCTGGGGCCTTGGCAGCACCGCCGGCCATTCGGACCGGGCCCGGTCCAGCACGCGCTGCAGCGTTGGCACGGCGAGGCTTTCCGGGCCGCCAGCCACCGTCACCGCCTGCCACAAGGCACCCGCCAGCATGCGGCTGGCCGCGCTGTCGCTGCGGTAGTGCACGCCGATGCGCTCACGGTTCTTGGCCAGCCGCCAGGCCAGCCACAACAGCGGCGAGCGCATGTCCTGGTCATGGTCCATGTTGCGGTAGTTGTCCCAGGTCGGCTTGCGGCCGCGACGGGGCTCGGCGTCGCTGAAGACGCCATGGCGGTCGGCCAGCGGCTCGATCTCCAGCAACAGCAGCGCGATGAAATGGCCCAGGAACGAATGCCCGCTGGGAAATGCCGGGTGCCGGGGCGGGCCCCAGGGTGGCACCAGGCCCGGACACAAGGTCGACGGGCGCACCCGCTTGAAATGCGCCTTGTAGTCCATGTAGACCAGGTTGCCGATGGCCAGACCGCAGCGCATGAGCTCGGTCGTCCAGGGCTTGCCCGCCGCGTCCATGCCCAGAAAGTGCATGAAGTACAGCGGGATGTTGTCGCTCTGCAGCCAGGCCTCGTCCAGGTAGCGCGCGCGGTCGTCGGCCATCAGGTCGGCCAGGTCTTGCAACTCGTTGCTGATGAACCGCCAGGCCTGCGCACGCTGGCTGTCGCTGGACAGGACGTCCACGCGCCAGCTCAGGTCACGGCCGGGAATCCACGGTGACGGGCCAGGGCCAGCGGCCCCGGCGGCGGAATCGGGCGGCAGGCGGGACATGCCGCCGTCGGCTGCCGTAACCAGGCTGGCGGCCGACCAGCGGTCATGATGGAGGGCAAACTCTCGCGCAGCCATCACCGCTGCCGAGCCCAGGTTCACATCCTGCAGCCATTCGTGCAGCTGCGGGTCGAAAGCCAGGGTCCAGAAGCGCAGGCCGGGGTCCCAATCGTCGGTGGCCCATTCCAGCGGCAATCGCGTGGGGTCGAAACGCTGAGCGAGCGAAAACGCCGGCCAGCCGCCGCCGTCCACAAAGTCCAGCGCCCAGGGCTTGGCCGCCAGCTCGGCCGGTGTGGCGTAGGCGCTGCGCAAGCCCACGCCATAACCGCCCAGATAGCCGCTGCCGCTGGGCATGCCGCCGCCGGTGCCGGGGTAATAGCCCTGCCCCTGCCCCTGCCCTTGCCCCTGCCATTGGCCTTGCCCTTGCCCTTGGCCTTGCCCTTGCCCTTGGCCTTGCCCTTGGCCCTGGCCTTGGCCCTGGCCCTGGCCCTGGCCCTGGCCCTGGCCCTGGCCTTGGCCTTGCCCCTGGCCTTGGCCCTGGCCCCATGATCCTGTGGTCATCCTGGTTCTCCCTTGAAGGCTGTTCTGGTGTCAGCCGGGCAGCCCGGCGCGGCGCAAGGCTTCGAGCAGGTCGTGCAGATGCGGCGGCTGCAGCGGGTACCAGGCGCCGAACGCCGCCACGCTGAACTCCGGGTCGGTGGCGAGCAGGGCCTGGGCAAGTTCACGCGCCTCGGACAGCTCACCGGCCAGCACCAGCGCAGCCACCTGCATGCGCAGTGCGGCGTTGTAGCGCGGGTTCAGCCGCAGCGCCTTGCCCAGCCAGGCCACGGCCTCGGCGGGCCGCCCAACCACCAGGCTGGCCGTGCCGCAGGTGGTAAAGAAGGCGAAGCTCTGCTGGTCGAACGGGCTCAATCGCATCGCTTGGCGCACCCTGTCCAGCGCCTCCTGGCCTCGGCCCAGATAGGCCAGGGTGGTGGCGCTGCGGGCCCAGGCCACGGCGCAGCTGGGGTTGCGCGCCAGGGCCTGGTCGAACAGCTGCAGCGCACTGTCGAAACGCCGGCCGAGAAAAGAATCGATGTGGCCGGCCACCGACAGGACCACCGCGTCCTGCGGGTCGAGCTGCACGGCGCGCTGGGCATGGGCCTGGGCCAGGCGGCCGTCTTCGCCCACCTCGGACGAGCGGCCTTCGCCCACCCGCAGGTTGAACCACCAGGCCAGCAGGGCATGGGCCTGGGCATAGTCGGGATCGAGTTCGATCGCGCGCTCGAACATTCGGCGTGCCGCCGCATAGTCCTCGGCGCCGAAGTTGTAGAGCACGGCCTGGCCGCGCAGCACACAGTCATAGGCACTGAAACTGTCGGTCGGCCGGCCCCGAAGGCGCTGGACTTCGGCCTCCTGCACCTGCGGGTCGATGGCCGCTGCCACGCTGCCGGCAATCGACCGCTGGAAGCCGAACACGTCGTCGTCCTGGCCGTCGTAGCGCTGCTGCCAGATCACCCGGCCCACGCTGGCATGGACCAGCGACACGTTGATGCGCAACTGCTGGCCGGCGCGGCGCACGGTGCCGGTCAGCACATAGCGCACGGCCAACTCGGCCGCGACCGTCAGCGGGTCGGGCGGTGCGCTGCCGGGCAACTGGCGGCGGTAACGCAGCGTGGAGTTGTGGGCGATGACAAAAAGCGCCCGGTTCAGGGCCAGGGTGGCGATGATCTCTTCGGTCACGCCATCACCGAAATAGCTGTCGGCCACGCCCTCGGCCAGCAGCGGCAGCACCGCGATGGACGGCAGCTGGTCCCAGGGCTGCGGCGACGGTGCGGTGACCGCGTCGTTGGCTGCACCGCTGGGCAGGGCGCTGACCCGCCACAAGGGCACGGGCCGCATGCCGGGGCGAAGCAGGTGTTCGGCCAGCGGCTCGAACTGCACCACCTGCGCCGGTACGGCCAGCGCATGCGCCAGCCCGGTGATCAGCACTTCGTCATGTGACGCCATCTGGTGGACTCCTGCGGCCATGCTCACGCCGTCGCCGACCAGTTTGCCGTCGTCCACGATCACGTCATCCACAGCCAGGCCGATGCGCAGACGCAGCGCACCGCTGGGGTCGGTGCGGCGGAGCTCGGCCAGCGCCTGCTGCAGATGCAGGGCCCAGACCAGGGCCTGCACGACGCTGCCAAACTCCAGCAGCATGCGCTCGGGCGTGAGCTCGATCAGCCGGCCGCCTGCGGCCGGCACGGTGGCCTCGATCAGCTCGGTGCGGGTGCGCTGCCAGGCCTGCACGGCGGCCATCGCGTCGCGGTGCACCAGCCGCGCCCAGCCCGCCACGTCGGCATGCACGATGGTGGCCAATCGGCGCACGATGCGCTGCGCCAGGTCGGCCGGTGGCGCGGGCAGTAGCGCCGGCACGGCCAGCGCCAGCCGGTAGCCCCGGCCTGTCACGGTGGCAATGGCCGCTGCCCCGAGCAGCTTGCGCAGGGCCGAGATCTGCACCGACAGGTTGTTTTCTTCCACCACCAGACCTGGCCAGGCGAGGTCGAGCAGTTCGTTCTTGCTCACCACGCGCTCGCGGCGTTCGGCCAGTGCCAGCAGCACATCAAAAGCACGGGCGCCAATGGCCACGAGCTGCCCGTCAACCCAGAGCGAGCGTTCGGCGGGCCGGATCTGCACCGTGCCCAGGGTGATGCATGGCGTCAAAAGCGCTCCTTGGCCCGCCAGCATCATGGCGTGATGAACTTGGCCGAATTTACCCCAGCCACATCCATCCGGCTAACGACGCCGGCCGGTTCATTTAGCCGCGTTTAGCAGCGATTCAGGCCACTAAAGGACTCGGCGCATCCGACGCAGGACAGTGATCCGCAGCGGAGCAAACGATGACCTTCACCCTGACCCAACTGCTCAGCCAGCGCGCCACCTTGCGTTTGTACGGACGCAAGCTGTCTGACCTCGCGCCGCGAGGCGACCTGGGCCTGGGCCTGTCGCCAGAGGGACCGGCCGGCTTTGCCCAGATCCGGGCCTGTGCGCGCGCCGGCATGGCCTTGCCACTGCCCCAGCCGCTGATTCTGAGCGTGTTTGGTGAAGGCGAATTGCCCGCCGCGGACGATGCCGACGCGCTGCCCGGCGAGCGGGTGTGGCTGGCCCGCCGGTCGGATCTGGCGCTTCAGCTGCAGATCCGCCAAGCGCCGATGTCGGTGTTGCTGCAGTTGGACGAGCCAGGGGCGACCTTGTCGGGCTGAGCCCGCGAGTGGCCAGGCTCCGGCCCATGACCTCGGCCCATGGGCCTGCCGGCTACAGTGCCGTCACCATGACCCTGAGCAACCCATCGCCTGCGCTGGCCACGATCGAAACCCCGGCGCTGCTGCTGGACCTGCCACGCATGCAGGCCAACATCGCGCGGCTGCAGGCCCGGCTGGCGACGCTGGGTGTTGGTTTCAGGCCACACGTCAAGACCGCCAAGTGCTTGGAGGTTGCCCGTCACATGCTGGGCGGCGCGGCCAGCGGGCCGATCACCGTGTCCACACTGCGCGAGGCCGACGAGTTCGCCGCCGCCGGCTTGCTTGACATCACGTACGCGGTGGGCATCACGCCGAACAAGTTCGCCCATGTCGGCCGGCTGCTGGCCCAGGGCGTGGCGCTGACCGTGATTCTGGACAACCTGGATGCCGCGCAGGCGCTGCGCGCGGCCGCGCCCGGGCTGCCCGCCCCGTTGCAGGTGCTGATCGAGATCGACACCGACGGCCACCGCGCCGGCCTGCCGCCCGACAGCCCCGAGCTGGCCCGGCTCGCCGCCACGCTGGACCACCCGCTGCTGTGCCTGCAAGGCGTGCTGACCCACCAGGGCGCCAGCTACGACTGCCGCAGCGCCGACGCCTTGCGCGTTGCCGCCGAAACCGAGCGCGCTGGCGCCGTGCAGGCTGCGGGCGCGCTGCGCGCGGCGGGCTTTGCGGCGCCGGTGGTCAGCGTGGGCTCCACCCCGACAGCCATGTTTGCCCAGCACCTGCAGGGCGTGACCGAGCTGCGCGCCGGCGTCTATGTGTTCCAGGACCTGGTCATGGCCGGGCTGGGCGTGTGTGCGCCGCAGGACATTGCCGTGTCGGTGTTGACCAGCGTGATCGGCCACCGCCGCGACAAGGGCTGGACCCTGGTCGACGCGGGCTGGATGGCCTTGTCGCGCGACCGGGGCACGGCCAGCCAGCCCGTCGACCAGGGCTACGGCCTGGTCTGCGAGGCCGACGGCCAGGTCTTGCACGACTACACGGTGGTCGCGGTGAACCAGGAGCATGGCCTGATCGCCCACCGCAGCGGCGACCCGGACCGGCTGCTGGAACGGCCGGTGGGCGCGCTGTTGCGCATCCTGCCCAACCATGCCTGCGCCACCGCCGCCCAGCATGGCGCCTACCAGGTGCTGGGCGAGGGCGGCCTGCCCATGGCCATCTGGCCCCGCTTTGGCGGTTGGTAGCGGTGTTGACGGGGTGACGACGGCTGCCCGGCCGCGGCGCAACCGGCCGGGCAGCATCTGGTGACCAGAAAATGCTGCGCTGCGCTGTCAACGCCGCCCGCAGTGCCGGCGTTGCACTGTGCAGGCCCTCCGCTTCAGGGCTTGCTCAAGAGAGTCGGAGCCCAAGCGAACCTCATCTTTGTCGGAATACCACCATGTCCAAGAACCTCCTGATCGCCGCCCTGCTCGCCGCCACCTCCAGCCTGAGCTTCGCCCAGGCCGCCGCGCCGGCCGCCCCCGCTGCCCCGGCGGCGGCTGCCGCTCCGGCCGCCAAGGCCGCCAAGGCCGACGCCCCCATGGCCAAGAAGGCCACCAAGGCCAAGAAGCACAGCAAGAAGGCCAAGAAGGCCGCTGCCCAGTAAGCACTTGCTCCTCTGGCTGCCCCTGCGGTGGCCAGACCTGCACCCAGCCGGCATTGCCGGCTTTTTTCATGCCCGGGCGCTTTCAGTCCAGTCGCAGCGCAGGCCCCTGGCCCGACGGCAAGGTGGGCGCGGGCTGGCCTACCCACAGCCAGCGCGTCGGGTGACCGAAGGCATCACTGCGCTGGCGCAGCAAGGCCATGGGCAGCTGCAGCAGTTCGGCCTCGTCGGCCAGCGCCAGCACCAGGGTGGCGCGCCTCGGTTGAAACAAGGGCCATTGCCGCAGCGAAGGTGGAGCGCTGCCGGCCCAGCCAGCATCCCAGACGTCTTGCGGCTGGCGCGCCCGCCAACCCAGCGCGCAGAGCATGTCCTGGCCCTTGATCTGAAGGCGCAGCGCCAGCCTCGAGGCCGGGCCGGACAAGGCCTGCAGTTTCAGGCTGCCGTCCTGCTGGCGGGCGAAGGCGTTGACCCAGGCCCGCAGCGCCTGGTTGGCGGTGTCACCGCCATCGGCCGCGCAGACCGAGGCCACCGCCATGTGGCTGCCCGGCGGCGACGGGACGTCACACCATTGCCGCAGCGCCCGCCATGCTGCGGCGTGGTGCCTGGCCTGCATGGCCTCGTCGGCCGCAGCCTGCGGCGCGCGCATGGCCAGGCTGTCGAAGCGGGCGCGCAGCGCTTGCGCCAGGGCCGGTATGCTCACGGCAGGGGCCAGCCGGCCGAGTGCTGCAGGGCCGCCCGCACCGCTTCGCTGTGCTCACCCAAGGCCGGCGCAGGTGTCCGAAGGCCGCCCGGCGTAGCGGACAGCAGCGGCACCACGCCCGGTACATCGAGCCCCAGTCCACCGGCGATGACGATGCGCTGGACCATGCCCCGGGCCAGAAAATGCGGGTCGACGGCGATGTCGGCCACGGTGTAGATGCGCCCTACCGGCACGCTGGCGGCCTGCAGCCGGCTCACCACCTCGGCCACGCTGTGCTGCACCGTCCAGCGGGTGATGGCCGCGTCCAGTTCATCGACCCGCGCCGCACGCTGGGCGTTGTTGGCCAGGCCGGGGTCATCGGCCAGGTCCGTTCGACCCACGGCGGCCATCAGGCGCTTGAAGATCGAGTCACCGTTGCCACCAATCACCACCTGGCCGTCGGCGCAGCGGTAGGCATTGCTGGGCGCAATGCCCGGCAGTGCCGAGCCCGCCGGCTGGCGCACCACGCCGAAGGCGCTGTACTCGGGCAGCAGGCTTTCCATGCAGTTGAAGACCGCCTCGTACAGCGCCACATCCACCACTTGGCCACGGCCTTTGGGCGCCTCGGCGCTGATGCTGTGCTGGCGCGCCTGCAGCGCCAGCAGCACGCCGATCACGCCGTGCAGCGCGGCCAGGGTGTCGCCCAGGCTGACGCCGGCGCGCACGGGCGGGCGGCCGGGCTCACCCATCAGGTGGCGCAGCCCGCCCATGGCCTCGGCCACCACGGCAAAACCCGGCAGGTCGCGGTAGGGGCCGGTCTGGCCATAGCCGCTGATGCGCAGCATCACCAGTCCCGGGTTGGCGGCGGCCAACACCTCGTAGCCCAGGCCCCATTTCTCCATCGTGCCGGGTTTGAAATTCTGGATCAGCACATCGGCATGGGCCGCCAGCCGGCGCACGTCGGCGCGGCCGGCCTCGCTGCGCAGGCCCAGCACCACGCTGCGTTTGTTGCGGCTTTGCACCTGCCACCAGACGCTGGTGCCGTCGTGCAACAGCCGCCACTGGCGCAGCGGGTCGCCCGCGCCCGGGGGCTCGATCTTGATCACGTCGGCACCAAAGTCGGCCAGGGTCTTGCCGGCAAACGGGCCGGCGATGAGCTGGCCCAGTTCCAGCACCTTCAGCCCGGCCAGCGGGCCGGTGCTGGCCAGGGGTGGCGTGGCGTCGGGGCGGTCGGAACAGGCCTGGGTCATGGTCCTCACATTGTCGCGTTGGCACAGTCGACGCCGCCGGTGTGACAGCGGGGCCATGGCCTCTGGCCTTAGGCTCGCGCCATGACATCCCTTTTTGACCCCTTCCAGCTCGGCGACATCGCCTTGAGCAACCGCGTCGTGATGGCGCCGCTGACCCGCAACCGTGCGCCGGGGCAGTTGCCCAATGCGCTGATGCTGACCTACTACTGCCAGCGCGCCAGCGCCGGCCTGATCATCACCGAAGCGACCCAGGTCAGCCCTCAGGGCCAGGGCTACCTGGACACGCCCGGCATCCACAGCGCCGAGCAAGTGGCCGGCTGGCGCAGCATCACCGATGCGGTGCATGTCGCCGGCGGCAAGATCATCGTGCAGCTCTGGCATGTGGGCCGCATCTCGCACACCAGCCTGCTGCCTGGGGGCCAGGTGCCGGTGTCGTCCACTGCCCGCGCGGCAAAGGGCAAGACCTTCACCGCCGCCGGCTTTGTCGACTGCTCCACCCCCCGCGCGCTGCGCCTGGACGAGCTGCCCGGCGTGGTCGACAGCTACCGTCTGGCCGCGCGCAACGCCATCGCCGCCGGCTTTGACGGCGTCGAGGTGCATGGCGCCAATGGCTATCTGCTTGAACAATTCCTGCGCGACAGCATCAACGACCGCAGCGACGCCTATGGCGGCAGCGTCGAGAACCGCGCCCGGCTGCTGCTGGAGGTGATGCAGGCGGTGGCGGGCGAGATCGGCGCCGGCCGCACCGGCCTGCGCTTGAGCCCCATCACCCCCGTCAACGACGCCGGCCAGGACAGCGACGCCGCCGCGCTCTACGGCCATGTGGTGGCCGCGCTGGCACCGCTGAAGCTGGCCTTCCTGCACCTGATCGAGGGTCAGACCGGCGGCCCACGAGACCTGTCCGACAAGGGCGTCAAGCCCTTCGACTACGCCGCGCTGCGGGCCCTGACCAGCGGCGCCTGGATGGTCAACAACGGCTACAGCCGGCAGATGGCGTTGGACGCCGTGGCCGGCGGCAGCGCCGACCTGGTGGCCTTCGGCAAGGCCTTCATCGGCAACCCCGATCTGGTGCGCCGCTTGCGCGAGGACGCGCCGCTGGCCAGTCTGGTCCAGACCCAGCTCTACGGCGGTGGTGCCGCCGGCTACACCGACTACCCGACGCTGGACCACAGCCCGGTACCCGCCTGAACGGCCTGAGCACCGCTGAAGCCACGCCGGGCGCCAACGCGCTCAGCGTGCCTTCTTCATGCGTGCCATGAACAGCTGGCGCAGATTGACCTCGCGCGGGCCGGGCACCAGCTCGGCCACATCTCCGGCGCAGATCTGCCCTGGGTGGCGCACGGCCAGGTAGGCGCCGCAGTAGCCCGACTGGGCCATCAGCTTGGAAGCCTGCGCGAAGCCCATCACCGCATTGAACTTGAAGCAGGGGTTGCGCGGCTCGCTGACCACCAGCTCACAGCCCGGCAAGCACAGCCGGTCGCCAATGTAGAGCTGCTGCTCGTCGATGCCGCCGATGCTCAGGTTCTCGCCCATGAAACCGGGTGGTAACGGCGCGTCAGGCGCCGCCACGCGGGCCTGGGCGCGCACCGTCTGCCAGAACGGCCAGTGCAAGGTCGGGTAGGCGTACACCGCCCTGGACTGCCCGCCATGCACGCTCAGGTCCGCCTGTTCGTCGCCCTCGAGGCCCAGCGTGGTCACGCCCACCGCGCCAATGACCGGGCGTTTACCGATCGCGCTGAGCACCTGGCGCCCGTCAATGGTGATCGACGCGCAACGCGCCACATTGACGCTGGCCATGGTGATGAGAGGCATCTGGCCATTGCACCACGTCAAACCTGCAAGCGCGCGGCCCAGGCTGTCAGGCCAGTCGACTGGCCTGACCGACAGGCCGGCGTCAGCGCCTCACAGGGCCGCGCATTAAGTCATGCAATATGTGCATGACCCCCCAAACCCCGGTAGTTACAGCCCCATTACACTGGTTTGACAATGCGCTGACCGGCCAAATACGCCGGGCGCCAAACGGGTTTGTGCGCTGCCCGCCACCCGCTACTGCGGTCACCACCGTGATCCCCTCGCAAACTTGCACCCCACCCCCCGCTCCTGTGTCACCGGCCACGCCGGTGCTGGATCTGGCCATGTTCCGGCGCGCCAGGATCACGCGGGATTGAATCAGCCGCCCGGCCAGACGGCCGGCGGCCGCTGCTTCAATCCCGCCCATTCGACTTTTTCAAACCCTAGCAAATTGGAGTTGTGTTGATGAACCAGCCAATCATGGAAGGCCTGCGCCTGAACCTGCCCGAGCACGTCAAACATGCCCGATTGGTGGCCTGGGTGGCCGAAATGGCCGCCCTGACCGAGGCCGCCGAGGTCTATTGGTGCGACGGCTCTGAAGCGGAGTACGACCGCCTGTGTGCTGAGCTGGTGGCCGCAGGCACTTTTCAGAAGCTCGACCCCGATCTGCGTCCGAACAGCTACCTGGCACTGAGCCACCCCGACGACGTGGCGCGAGTCGAAGACCGCACCTTCATCTGCAGCCAGAACCAGGACGACGCCGGCCCGACCAACAACTGGATGGCGCCCGACCAGATGCGCGCGCTGCTGCAGACCGGCCAGGCCGACGGCACGCCGGCGCTGTTTCGCGGCTGCATGCGCGGCCGCACCCTGTACGTGGTGCCGTTCTCGATGGGCCCGCTGGGCTCGCCGATCTCGCACATCGGCGTCGAACTGTCCGACAGCGCCTACGTGGCGGTGAACATGCGGATCATGACCCGCATGGGCCGCGCGGTGTTCGACGTGCTGGGCAGCGACGGCGACTTCGTGCCCTGCATGCATACGGTGGGCGCGCCGCTGCAGCCGGGCGAGAAAAGCAGCACCTGGCCCTGCAACAAGACCAAGTACATCGTTCATTACCCCGAAACGCGCGAAATCTGGAGCTACGGCTCGGGCTACGGTGGCAACGCGCTGCTGGGCAAGAAGTGCTTTGCGCTGCGCATTGCCAGCACCATGGGCCGCGACCAGGGCTGGTTCGCCGAGCACATGCTGGTGCTGGGCGTCACCTCGCCGGCGGGCAAGAAATACCACGTCGCCGCCGCCTTCCCCAGCGCCTGCGGCAAGACCAACTTCGCGATGCTGGTGCCGCCGGCGGCGCTGGACGGCTGGCGCGTGACCACCATCGGCGACGACATCGCCTGGATCAAGCCCGGTGCCGACGGCAGGCTGCACGCCATCAACCCCGAGTCGGGCTATTTCGGCGTGGCGCCCGGCACCAACGAGCTGACCAACCCGAACTGCATGGCTTCGCTCAGGCGCGACGTGATCTTCACCAACGTGGCACTGACCGACGACGGCGACGTCTGGTGGGAAGGCATGACCGACGAGCTGCCGGCACACCTGACCGACTGGCAGGGCCGCGACTGGACGCCGCAGATCTCGCGCGACAACCCGGTGGGCGGCAAGCCGCGCCCGGCCGCGCATCCGAACTCGCGCTTCACCGTGGCCGCCACCAACAACCCGGCGCTGGACGCGGAGTGGGATTCCACCGCAGGCGTGGCCATCGACGCCTTTGTCTTCGGCGGCCGCCGCTCGACCACCGTGCCGCTGGTCACCGAGGCCCGCAACTGGTCCGAGGGCGTGTACATGGCCGCGACCATGGGCTCGGAGACCACCGCCGCTGCCGGCGGCGCCCAGGGCGTGGTACGGCGCGACCCGTTTGCCATGCTGCCCTTCATGGGCTACCACATGGCCGACCATTTCAGCCACTGGCTGAAGATGGGCGAGAAGCTGGCCGGCACCGGTGCCGTGCTGCCGCGTTTCTACTGCGTCAACTGGTTCCGCAAGGGCGACGACGGCAAGTTCGTCTGGCCCGGCTATGGCGAGAACATGCGCGTGCTGAAGTGGATGCTCGAGCGTGTGGACGGCTCGGCGCAGGGCGAAGATCACCTGTTCGGCATCAGCCCGCGCTACGGCGACCTGAGCTGGGAAGGTCTGGACTTCAGCCGAGCCCAGTACCAGCAGGTCAGCGCCATCGACTCCGCAGCCTGGCGCACCGAGCTGGGCCTGCACGGCGAGTTGTTCCAGCAGCTGTCCGCACGCCTGCCCAGCACGCTGCTGGCCATCAAATCGCAGATCGAAGCCCGGCTGTAGCCGGCGTCGGCGCTTGGACGGGCGTGGCGCCCGCCGGCCCTATGCTGCAGGCCATGCGCCTGCAACTGCTGTCCGACCTGCACCTGGAGACCGAAACCTTCCAGCCCCAGCCCGCCCCCGGGGCGGAACTGCTGGTGCTGGCCGGCGACATCGATGCCAACTGGATGGGCCTGCGCCAGTTCGCAAACTGGCCGGTGCCAGTGCTGATGGTGGCCGGCAACCATGAGTTCGACGGCCGCGAGCTGGGCGCCGCCTGGCGCGGGCTGCGCGCGCACTGCGCCGCACTGGGCATCACGCTGCTGGAATGTGAGCAGTTGCTCTTCACCGCCGCCAGCGGTCAGCGGCTGCGTTTTCTGGGCACCACACGATGGTCTGATTTCGACCTGTTCGGCGACGCCGAGCGGCCCCTCGCGATGCGCGCTGCCGGCTACTTTCTCAGCCTGATGGGTGCCACAAAGGCTGAGGCACCAGTGGACGCCGAGCTGGTGCGCGGCGAGGCCCTGGCCTGCCGCAGCTGGCTGGCCGCCGAACTGAAACGGCCCAACCCCGGCCCGCAGCAGGGCGGCTGGCACAGCACGGTGGTGGTGACCCACTTTGCGCCCAGCCTGCGCAGCGCCGACCCGCGCTACGGCCGCCAGCCCGGCACCGCCAGCTTCTGCAATGCCGACGACGACCTGATCGCGCTGGCCGATCTGTGGCTGCATGGCCATCTGCATTGCCGCCACGACTACCAGGTCGAGCGCGCCGGCGCCGCACCCACGCGCGTGGTCAGCCAGGCCAGGGGCCTGGCAGCCAAGGGTGAAGCAGAGGGCTTCAACCCACTCAAGACCGTCGACTGCCCGGCCGCCACTTGATCTCGCTCAAGGGCCACGGCCGGTCGGGTGCGACACTGCGCCGGCGACGAACCGCACCACCCCATCAGGAGCAAGCAGCATGAAGATACTGATTCCCGTTGACGGCAGCATTTTCACCAAGCGCATGCTGGCCTACCTGCTGGCCCACGACGAGTGGTTTGGTGGCCATCACCAGTACACGCTGCTCAATGTCTCTGCGCCCGTGCCGCCACGCGCCGCAGCGGTACTGGACAAGGCCACGCT
The DNA here is from genome assembly GCA_031417735.1 of Betaproteobacteria bacterium. Classification (GTDB taxonomy): domain Bacteria; phylum Pseudomonadota; class Gammaproteobacteria; order Burkholderiales; family Burkholderiaceae_C; genus Pseudaquabacterium. The sequence continues at coordinate 14,424 of JANOWE010000097.1, read as the reverse complement.
GGCCAGTTACTACGCCGACGAATCGGCCAAGGTGTTCAAGCCAATCCGCAGCTTCTTCGGCAAGCAAAAGGTCGAGGCCGAGTACTTGGCCAAGATCGGACCGGTGGCTCAGTCCATCTGCGAACTGGCCGCCAAGGGCAAGTTCGACCTGGTGATGATGGGCTCACATGGCCACAGCGCACTGGGCAATCTGGTGCTTGGCTCGGTGACCAACAAGGTGCTGGCGCACTGCGACAAGCCCGTGCTGATCGTGCGCTGAGGCTCAGCCGCGCAGCGGCAGGTCATGCCACCAGCGGCTCAGGCGTGAGCGGCCGCGCGTGGCCGCCGGGCTGGTCGTCGCCGCCTTCAAGGCCTGGGGCGGCAGCGACTGTGCTTCGTCCAGCCAGTACTCCATGCCGAAGCAGGTGCCCAGATCGGCCGCGTCCGGTTGGCGCAGCGCCGCTTGCCGACCGCGCCCGGTCAGGCGTTGCCATATCGTGGGTTGGGTGAAGTGGCGCGACATCGTGGTTTCCAGTCGAGACGGGAGTGGGGCAGGGTGAACAGGCCAGCGGGCCAGGCAGATCATGGTCAGGCTGACATGCTGCGGTCTGCGACACGCGGCCAGGCACCGAACAGTGGCCGAGAGTGCCCGCTTTTCTGCCACCCGATTGAATCGCCGCTGGCCGCCGGCAGGGTGTGAACAGTTCACAGCGGCCCCGATTCAGCCTTGCACCGTTGCGCGCAAGCATCACTGGCCCCAGCCGGCGGGCCACTAGAATCGCGCCCCTTTCGCTGTTCCCTTCGCCCTCGGCGGCCGAATTGGTTTCCGCCCCGACCCGCTGCCGCGCTGCCGGCCAGGCCCATGCCCTCTGCAACGCCCTTTTGTGCCATCGACTTCGGCACCTCCAACTCGGCCATCGCGCTGCCCCAAGGCGCGCAAGGCGTGCGCCTGGTTGAGCTTGAAGCCGGCCAGCGCACCATGCCCACGGCGGTGTTCTACGCCGTCGAGGGCCTGACTGCGCATCAAGAGCCGCACCGTCACCATGGCCGCGCGGCGGTGGCGGCCTATGTCGAGGGCATCGAGGGCCGGCTGATGCGCTCGATGAAAAGCATTCTGGGCTCCCCGCTGGCACAGCAGGCCACCGACGTCGGCGCCGGCCACTCGGTGCGCTACCTGGACATCGTGGTGCATTTTCTGCGCCACCTGAAGACCCTGGCCGAACGCGACGCCGGCCAGCCGCTGCGGCGCGTGGTGCTGGGCCGGCCGGTGTTCTTCGTCGACGACGACCCCGAGCGTGACGCTGCGGCCCAGGCCGCCCTGCTGGAGGCGGCGCACGCAGTGGGCTTCCAGGACGTCAGGTTCCAGTTCGAACCCATCGCCGCCGCGCTGGACTACGAAACCACGGTCGGCCAGGAACAATTGGTGCTGGTGGCGGACATCGGTGGCGGCACGTCCGACTTCTCGCTGGTGCGGGTCGGGCCCGCGCGGGCGCAGCGCATTGACCGCCTGGACGACATCCTGGCCAACCACGGTGTGCATGTGGCGGGCACCGACTTCGACCGTCAGATCGAGCTCGGCCACATCCTGCCGCTGGCCGGCTACAAGGGCATGGGCCCGACCGGGCGCGAGGTGCCGAGCAAGGTTTACTTCGACCTCGCCACCTGGCATTTGATCAACACCGTCTACACCCCCACCCGGGTCGCCGAGTTGCGGCGCATGAAGAGCTTCTACGCCGACCTGCAGCAGCATGCGCACCTGATGACGGTGCTGGAAGCGCGGCTGGGCCATGGCCTGATCGCCCAGGCCGAGGCGGCCAAGATCGCGGTGGCCGAGGGCGGCCGCACCGACATCGACCTGGACCTGCTGGCCGCCGGCCTGTCGGTGCCGCTGCAAGAGCAGCAGGCCAGCGCGGCAGTGGCGTCGCAGATTGACCAGATCGCCGAGGCCGCCAGCCAGACCCTGCGCCAGGCCGGTGTGTCGGTCGACCGGGTGAATGCGCTGTATTTCACCGGTGGCTCAACGGGGCTGCGGCCCCTGACCGACGCCATCGCGGCGCGCTTTCCGGCCGCCAAGGCCATGCGCGGCGACCGTTTCGCCAGCGTGGTCCAGGGCCTGGGCCAGCACGCCCGCCGGGTATTTGGCGGGCTGGGCTAGCCAGCGCCAGGTGTTTGGCCGGCCAGGCCTGGTCAGCGTCGGGGCGGCCCGGCGCGCCTGATACCGGTCTTGCCGGCCGGCCTGCCGGCACCCGGGCCACCCCGGGGTGATGGGCCACGGCGCTGCGGCGGCGCCACATCACGCGGGCGCGACACATCGGCCATCAGCAGCACGCTGCGCACCAGGTCTTCAACTGCCTCGTCCAGCGTGGCCGCAGGCTCGAGCATGTCGATCATCGCCAGCAGCTCGTCACCGTCTTCCAGATCATCGGGGTCAAGGTGGCGGTACAGCGCGGCCAAGGGCTCGCCCAACACGGGCTCGTGGCGGTCCATCAATTCGGTGAACAGGTCCACCGCAGTGGCGAAGCCGGCGACCCAGGGCAAGACGGTGTCGGACGGGCTGTCCTCGTCGTCCAGCTGGTAGACCCAGGGGTCGAACCACTGGCGCTGCGCGATGGCGCGGTTGAGTTCGGCGTGGCGGCGCCCGGCCAGCGCCTGCAGCCTGTCCATGTCAAAACCCGGCGGCACGGGCTTGCCGTCGACATCGGTGATCGGCGTCAGCCAGCGCGCGACCGGAATCGGCCGGGGTTGCAGCAGCACGCCGCACAAGTAGCCGTCCAGCATCACCACATCCAGTGGCTCGCGACCGGCGGGCAGGGTGTCGAGCAGGTCCTGCAGCGCGTCCAGCTCTTGCTCGGTGCTGAGCTCAGGGCCCGCGGCGGTATCGGCGGAGGGTGGGGCCTGACGCCGGTGCGTCGGCAGCCGGGCTGCGGGGGGCTTGTTCATTGGCCAATTGTGGACCGCCTCAGCGGCTGTGGCTTCTTCGCGACATCACCCCACCTTCTAGGGATGGTCGGCCTGCACCCCCTGCGGGCAAAGTAGCGCTGTGATGTGCGTGGCGGCGAAGGGGCTGCCGCGCACAGGTGGATTGAAGCCTCGGCTGCTCAAGCGTCGGCCAAACTCCACCGCAACAGTCCCAACGACGTCCTTCCGAGGACTTGCAAGGCCCGCCGAGTGATCGGTGGGCTTTTTTTTGTCTGCTGCACACCGCAGCGGCCAGCGCCTAGACTGCGTGTCCCTCAACCCATCCGCCACAGGAGCCAGCATGGGCGCGCCCGAAGCATTCACCACCACCCACGACGTGGGCCATTTCATCGCCGGCCAGACCTTGGCGGGCCGCAGTGGCCGCCAGCAGGCGGTCTACAACCCGGCCACCGGCGCCGTGGCACGCCAGGTGGCGCTGGCCAGTGTTGACGAGGTTGCGCACGCCGTCACGGCTGCCAAGGCGGCGCAGCCGGCCTGGGGCGAGTTGCCGCCGATCCGCCGCGCCCGCGTGCTCAACGCCTTTCTGGGCCTGCTCAACCAGCACAAGGACACGCTGGCGGCGATGATCAGCGCCGAGCATGGCAAGGTCTTCACCGACGCCCAGGGCGAGGTCGCGCGCGGCATCGACATCGTCGAGTTCGCCTGCGGCGCGCCGCAGCTGCTCAAGGGCGACTTCACCGACCAGGTGTCCACCGGCATCGACAACTGGACCCTGCGACAGCCGCTGGGCGTGGTGGCCGGCATCACGCCGTTCAACTTTCCGTGCATGGTGCCGCTGTGGATGTTCCCGATGGCGCTGGCTGCGGGCAACGCCTTCATCCTGAAGCCCAGCGAACGCGACCCCAGCTGCGCCATGTTCATGGCCGAACTGCTCAAGCAGGCCGGCCTGCCCGACGGCGTGTTCAGCGTGGTCCAGGGCGACAAGGTGGCGGTGGACGCGCTGCTGGTGCACCCCGATGTCAAGGCCATCAGCTTCGTCGGCTCCACGGCCATCGCCCAGTACATCTACGAGACCGGCGCCCACCATGGCAAGCGGGTGCAGGCCCTGGGCGGGGCCAAGAACCACCTGGTGGTGATGCCCGACGCCGATGTGGGCCAGGCGGTGGACGCGCTGGTCGGTGCGGCCTATGGCTCGGCCGGTGAGCGCTGCATGGCAATCTCGGTCGCGGTGCTGGTGGGCGATGTGGCCGACAAGATCGTGCCCCTGGTCGCCGAACGCGCCCGCAGGCTGAAGGTCACCAACCCGATGGACCTGAGCGCCGAGATGGGCCCCATCGTCACCGCCCAGGCCAAGGAACGCATCGAGGGCTACATCGCCCTGGGGGTGGAAGAAGGCGCCACGCTGGTGGTCGACGGCCGCGGCCTGAGCGTGCCGGGCATGGAAAAGGGCTTCTTCACCGGCGGCACGCTGTTCGACCACGCCACCTCGACGATGCGCATCTACCAGGAAGAGATCTTCGGCCCGGTGCTGGTCTGCGTGCGCGTGCCCGACTTTGCCAGCGCGGTGAAGCTGGTCAACGCGCACGAATATGGCAACGGCGTCTCGCTCTACACCGGCGACGGTGGCGTGGCGCGTGAATTTGCGCGCAGCGTGCAGGTCGGCATGGTCGGCATCAACGTGCCCATTCCCGTGCCCATGGCCTGGCATGGCTTTGGCGGCTGGAAGCGCAGCCTGTTCGGCGACATGCATGCCTACGGCGAAGAGGGCATTCGCTTCTACACCAAGCAAAAGAGCGTGATGCAGCGCTGGCCCGACAGCATCGCCAAGGGCGCCGAGTTCGCCTTCCCGACCGGCCGCTGAACGGGCACTGAAGGTCTGAACTTCGCTGGCAGACGCCGGCAGTTCGGATGATCGGCTTTGCCGAGGCGGGCGCAGCATGGCGGCATGGCCTGCCGCAGCGGTGGGCAGGCGCCACGCCCCCCATGCACCACCTGTCCCACCCAGCCCTGCTGCCAGCAGCGACCTGCCTGCTGCTGGCGGCCTGCGCCCAGCCCCCGCATGGGCCGCCATCGGTGGCCTGCGGCGGCCTGGCGGGCACACTGTCGGCATCACCCGCGCTGGCCCAGTTTCAGCCCCGGGTGGACAGCGCACGCAAGCAGGACGTTGATGACCAGGGCCACCCCGCGCATTGCCTGGTGCAGGGCCGGCTGAACGAGCGCAGCGGCGCCGGCGGTCGGCGCCACGCCATCCACTTCGAAATGCGGCTGCCGCAGACCTGGAACCAGCGACTGCTGTTCCAGGCCGGCGGCGAGGGCACCACGCCCGACCCGGCCTGGGGCCGGCTGGCGGTGCAGGCCACCGACGCCCTGTCCACCGGCTTTGCGGTCATCAGCGGTCTGGCCGGGCCGGAGCCGGCGGCGCTGGCCGACGCCGGCCTGGCCCAGGCTTCGGCCTGGGGTCTGGACGCCCAGGCCCGGCGCGATCGCGGCCATGCCGCCATTCCCGCGCTGCAGGCAGTGGCCATGGCACTGGCCACGGCCCACTATGGCCGGCCGCCGCAGCAGCGCTACATCGCCGGCTGCGGCGACGGTGGCCGGCAGGCCCTGGTCGCCGCCAGCCGCTACCCGGCCCTGTTCGATGGCCTGCTCGCCGGCGCGCCCGGCCTGGGTGCGCCGCAGGCGGCGATCCAGCATGCCTGGGACATGCAGCAGTGGCTGAAGGTCAATGCCGACATCCGCCAGGCCTTCAGCCCGGCCGACATGCGATTGGTGGCACGCCAGGTGCTGGCCCGCTGTGACGGCCTGGACCTGCTGGTGGACGGCGTGGTGGCCGACCTGCCGCGCTGCCAGAAGGCGCTGCGCCCGTCCGACTTCGACGCGCTGGCCTGCATCGGCGCCAAACAAACCGGCTGCCTGAGCGGCCCGCAGCTGCGCGCGCTGCAGCAGTCCTTTGCCGGCCCGCACGACAGCGCCGGACAGGCCTTGTACAGCGACTGGGCCTGGGACAGCGGCATCGCCGCAGCCGGCTGGCGCCACTGGAAACTGCAGTCCGACATGCCCGCCTGGGCCCAAATGCCGGCCCTGGCCAACCTGGGCTCGGCCGCGCTGGCCCAGGCCTACACCACGCCGCCCACACCGGTGGCCGGCAAGCCCTCATCGCTGCGCGAGCATGTTCTGCACTTCGACTTCGACCGCGACGCGTCCAAGGTGCTGGCCAGCGGCCCGCCCTTCACCGAATCCGCGCTGGCGCTGATGGACCCGCCCGACGCCGCCGACCCGCAGCTGGCCGGGCTGGCCAAGAGCGGCGGCAAGCTGCTGGTCTTTCACGGCGCCAGCGACCCTCGCTACTCGGTGCAGCGCACGTTGCGCTGGGCCGAGCAGTTGCAGGCCAACCGCAGCCTGGCCGGCGCCGACGCGATGGCGCGGGTGTTCATGGTGCCTGGCATGGGCCATTGCGGCGGCGGCTTGGCCACCGACCGCTTCGATGCCCTGGGGGCCCTGGTGGACTGGGTGGAAAAGGCGCAGCCGCCGCAGCAGCTGCCGTCCCAGGTGGATGCAAAGAACCCCGAGCTGCCGGCCGACTGGTCACGCAGTCGCAGCCGCCTGTTGTGCCCCTGGCCCCAGGTGGCGCGCTACCGGGGTGGTGAGGTGGAATCGGCCAAGAGCTTTCGCTGCGCGGCGCCTTGAGGCTGGCGCCGGCGGCCGTTGCGGTTCAGCTCACCCGGTCAGACACCTGAACACCGGGCAGCCACTGCAGCGCCCCCGGCCGGTCCAGCACCGCCTGGTACGGGAAGGTGGTGGACTGCGCCGACTCCTGCTCGGCGATGGCGGCAAAGTCGGCCGTCCACTCGCTACCTCGGTTGCCCACAGGACCTTTGCTTTCCAGCGCCTCCAGACCCCGACGCACCACGGTCACGCCCTGACTGTCCAGCGCCACCAGCGTGGCCAGCGCGGTGTCAGGCTTCAGCACAAAGCCGGTCAGCACGCCGAGCACCTGCCGCAATTGAGCGGCCAGTATGGGCAGTTCTGGCCGGCCGCCGCGCTGCAACACCCCGGCCAGGATGTTGAATTGCAGCGGGTAGCCGGACGAGAACTCCTGGTTGATCTGTGGCAAATCCTGGTCCGTCTGTTGCAGCAACACCCGGACCAGGGACGCCCACACGCGCTGCACCAGCGCCGCCGCGGCGGCGTTGTTGTCCACCCCGGCCGTTCGGCCTACCCGATAGCGCTTGCCCAGGCTGCTCAGGGAAGCCTCGATGCGGCCAGCGTCCGCACCTTCGAACCGGCCAGCCCGGCCCCACTGCGCGGCCATCACCACCACCGCGCTGAGCGTGTTGTGTACCTCTTGGTGCTCTTGGGTGATGGTCTCGATGCGCGCCGCAGAACCCAGCAGGTTGACCAGGCATGAACTGCCATGCAGCGGGCCCAGCGCCTCGTCCAGGTCGCTGGCTCTGGTCAGCGCCCAGACCAGGCCCATGGCGTAGTAGCTCATCTCCGCGGCCGACATCCAGGCCTGTTGCACCTCGTCACGGCCAGCGCGCAAGCGGGTCACGGCCAGACCGGAGTTGAACAGCGACGACGAGGCTTCGTCGAAGTCCTTGCCGGTGGCGTCGGCCATGCGGCTGCGCACCAGGCTGCCAAAGGTGGACAGCACCAGATTGAAGGCCTCGCCCGTGAAATTGAGGCCTTCGGACTGGCTGCCTACCTGGCCGAAAACCTGGGGGTCGAGGTAGATCCACGACGACAGCACGTTGTTCATCGAGCGCACGATGGTGACCATGGCATGCTGCAGCACGGCCTCGTCGGCGTTGGCCGGCGGTGTCACGCCAATCAGCGCCCAATGCGGCTCGTCCAACAGATCCGGCGGCAACGGTGCGGTCAGCGCCGAGCCCACGGTGTTGATGGCCTGCAAGCGGCTGAGCAGGTAGGCCAGGTGCAGCTCGTCACCGTCCAAGTTGCCGGAAATGCCGCTGTCGAACTTCGCCAGCGCACTGACATGGCTGCTGATGTTGTTGGCTGCAATGCGGGCACGCTTCCAGGCGTCGTCGTTGGCGCCGAGAAAGCCGCCGGCAATATGGCGCAGGCAGGCCTCGTACACCGCCACCGACAGGCGTTGCATGGCTGGCAGGCGCACGCGCCCTGCCACATCGCCCAGCGTGGCCAGCGACTGCACATTGCCCGGGTTCGGGGCCAGCCTGATTTCTTGCCAAAGCACGCCATACAAGCGCAGGATGAATTGGCGGTAGGCGTCTGGCAGCGGTGTTGAACGCACCCGGCTGAGCGCCAGCACCAGCACGTCGGTGACCAGCTCGGCGTCAGCCTCGCCACGCAGTTCACCCGCGCGCACCATGGCCAGAACCTCGACCACCAATTCCTCCAGCGCGCGGGCAGCCAGCCGGGGGTTTTGCGACGGTGTCAACGCCTGAAGCAGGGCGTCACGCAGGCTGCCTGCGGCCAGGCGCTCGTTGACCAGTTCAGGCAGGCCGTCGGTCTGCCAAGGCAACAGGCCAGGCACGTCGTTGCGGTGGCGCTGCCACCATTCGGCCACAGACACAGCGGGGTCCCGATCCCCCAAGGCCACGGACATGCCCGCAGGTGCTGCAGCAGGCGCATCGGCGGGTTCTGCCGACCCTGCAGGTTCGCCGGCTTCGGCCGGCGTAGCCAGGTCCGCCGCCGGTGACAGCGGAGCCGCCTGCGGCCGCCCCGCCGTGGTTGCGGGCCCGGGTGCCGGCGCCAGCCGGCTCTGCGCAGCCTGGATCAGCCGCAGCAGCTCGTCGTCCTGGTAGGCCCCCAGCCAGCCCCCGATGAGACCGAAGCGCGCGATGGTGTCGAAGTTGCCGAACTTGCTGCTGTCGCCGCCCAATCGCCGGTGCAGCCTGGGCAACAGGGTTTGCGCCAGCCTTGCGCCCAGCGGCACCTCGTCGCTGGTGGCCGACAACTCGGACAGCTTTTCCGTGCGCACATTGGCGCCACGCCCGAATCGAACAGGTTCAATGTCATCGGCCATGGCCAGCCCCCGCGTCGCCCATCTTCAACCACAACATGGCCACGGCGGCCACGACGGCCTGCGCCAGGACATCGGCCAGGATCTGCTGCGGCGCCACCAGTGCCAGCCCCTCAGGCCCGCCCACCGACCTGAGCAGCCGGCGCCAGGCGCCCTCGCGGCCGGCAAAGCGGTCCAGCAACAGCCGAAATTCACCCTCGAAACTGCGTACGCTGAAATTGCCAGCCGCCAGCAGGCGGAAGGGCTCGTCCTGCTCGCCCTCGGCTTCAATCAGCAGAGACAGCGCCTCGGCCAGCAGGTTGCGGCTGCCCGGGTTCGTGAAGAACGCCTGCACTTCGTCACTGGCCTCTTTTGGGCTCATCGTGCGGCCGTCTGGTTTGACGGCGGCAGCCAGCAACTCGGCCAGACCAGGTTCGGCCTGCTCGACCAGCCAGTGGTTGGCCAGCACAAACGCGGCAAGGTCCCCGGCAGACGGCCGGGGCACCATGCGCATGCTGCCGAAGTACTTTTCCTGCATTCGGTTGAGCAGCACGTCGCGTTGGTCCTGGTCCTGCAGCAGATAGCCCTTGAGCAGATAGGCCGAGAACATGCCATGCAACGCCGCCTCGGGCACACCCACCGCGGCCAGCGGGCTGCCGGGGCCCGGCGGCGGCGGTGGCGGTGCGGCCGTGGCGGACGCCGCAGCGGCGGTGGCAGCGGGAGCGGGGGCCTTGAACACCGCTGCCTGCAGCGTCTGCTCCAGCTTCCTGCCTACGGCATCCATGGCCTGTTGGCGCAGGGTGCCGTCGGCGTACAGCACCGCCTCGGCCGCCGCGCGCAGCTCTGGCCCCATCTGGCCCACGGGGTTGAACACCGCCGCGTCCATGATGTGCGGCACAAACGGCACCACCAGGTGCACGCCCGGCAGGTCGAACGAGCGCCGCAGCAGAACCACCATGGCCTGCGCCGCCTCGCGGCTGCCGCGCTCGATCTCGTCGACAAACAGCACCAGCTGCAGCCCGTGTTCGAGCAGGGCGCTGACAATGCACTCCAGGTCGCGCTGGAAGTCCAGCGGCGCGGGCAATTCCCACTTCACGGCGGCATTGCCTTCGGTGTCGACCTGGCTGCCCTTCCAGGCCGCCTTGACGCCGGTGGTCAACTCCTTCAGCCGCCAAGGCCACCAGCCGTCGCGGTCGAAGGCCAACCGGTTGAGCAGGCGTGGGCTCAATCTGTTGCGGGCACAGGCAAACACCCGGGGGTGCTGGGCCAGGGTTGAGACCACCCGGTAATGCAGGTCGTCGGCAGACTCTTCGCGCCAGGCATTGAGGTACACCGGCACCAGCGCGGCGTGCGCCTTCGAATCTTGATGCAAGGCCCTGAACATGCCCTGGATCAAGGTGCTCTTGCCCGAACCCCAGACCCCGCGCACCGCCAACAGCTTGGCGCTGAGCACGGCATGGTCGCGCCGCAGCAGTTCGCTGACGAACTGCGTAACGAACTGCTGCTGCGACGGCATCAAGCTCTTGTCCCGAGGCTCACTGGCTTGGTCCACGCCCTGCGGCGGGCTGCTGCCCGGCTCGGCCAAACCACGCTCGCGGATGCGTCTCGCCCGCAGGACATGGCCACAGACCACGGCCATCCGCCACTGCCTGGCGGCCATCCTGCCCAGCAGCAGACCCGTCGCCAGCAACGCCAAGGCCGCAGCTCTGGGCCACAGGCGCTCGCACAGGCGTGCCAGCAACGACGGCGCCGAGCCCTCGATGCTGTGGGCGAGGCCCGACCTGGTGGTGGCGCTGGATGCAGGCGCCTCGGCTGCCGACGCGGCCTGTGATGCGGCCTGTGATGCGGGCAAGCGTGCCCCGGCAGGGGGAAGCTTTGCGGTCGATGCGACCACGATCGTGGTCGCAGCACTTGAACCCCCCCCGCTGACTTCAGGTTCAGCTGCAACCCGTGCGTCGCCAAGCTGCCAGAGTTGATGCGAAGCAAGCAACAGCAGCGGTGCGAGTACACCGCCCACGTAACCCAGGGCCCAATGCGTCATGGGTTTGCAAACCTGCCGGGCCCTTTGATCGTCCATCTGCACCATCCCCTCTGCCTGCGCTGGTCACGCGGCGCTTTGTAGCAAGTTGCTCGGAACTGCGCTATCCGCAAGAGTGCGGACACGCGCCGTGGCCGAAGCCGCGAACGGCCGGGAGGATGGACGCTCAGCGCGTCAGCGAGACCGTGCCGCTGTCGTCCTTCAGCCCCACCCCGGTCAGCCGCCGCCGCAGCGCATGGCGGATCAACCAGGCCAGGCGCATCGCGGCCTGCGCTGGAGCCAGGCCTTCGGGGCGGATATTGCTGACGCAGTTGCGCATCGCGTCGTGGCAGCCGATGGCCGGGGCATGGGTGAGGTAGGCGCCCAGGCTGTCGGGCGCTGACAGGCCCGGCCGCTCGCCCAGCAGCACCAGCACCAGCCGCGCCGGCCAGGCCGCGCCGACCTCGTCGGCCAGAGCGACGCGGGTCTGGGTGGCGATGGTCAGCGGTGCCCAGCGCAGTGCGGTGGCGGTGGCGGTGCCACCCGCATCTGTGGCATAGGCCGCCGACAGCGCGTCACGCAGCGCGACCAACAGGGGCAGTGCGTGACGCTGCAGTGCCAATGCAGACAGGCCGTCGCCCAGCACCAGCGCCAGATCCGCCGGGCCGGTGAAATCGGCAGCCGCTGCACGCAGCCGCTCGGCGCTGGCCTCGTCCAGCCGCCGGCCCAGGTCGGGCCGGCGCAGGTAGCTGGCGCGGTCGGTGGCGCGGCTGGCCAGCACCAGTGCCGATGGCCAGCCCTCAGTCTGCAGCGCGGTCTGCAGCGCCGCCACGTCCAGCGCGGTGTGCACCGCGTCGCGGGCCTGGGCCAGCGCGGCGTTGAATCGCAGCAGCTCGGCGGTGGGCAGGCTGGCGCCGGCGCGGCCCAGCGCGATGCGGGCCGGGGTGTGCGCGCGCAGGTCGGCCCAGGGGTCGGGCATGGCGGCGGCGGCGACGGCGGCGGGGCCGAGGATGCGCTGGTCGTCGTTCATCGCGCGGCCCCTGGCAGCAGCCCGGCCAGTGCCGCCGCCAAAGCGGGACGCGCTGGCGCCGTCAGCAGGCTGCCATGCACGTCGGTGATGCCCTGGCGCTGCAGCCAGGCCTCGAACTCGGGCGCGCGCTTCTTGCCCAGCAGCTGGCGCACAAACAGCGCGTCGTGGAAGGACGTGCTCTGGTAGTTCAGCATCACGTCGTCGGCGCCGGGCACGCCCATCATGAAGTTCAGACCGGCGCTGGCCAGCAGCACCAGCAGCGCGTCCATGTCGTCGGGGTCGGCCTGGGCATGGTTGGTGTAGCAGATGTCCACGCCCATGGGCAGGCCCAGCAGCTTGGCGCAGAAATGGTCTTCCAGGCCGGCGCGCGTGATCTGCTTGCCGTCGGCCAGGTACTCGGGCCCGATGAAGCCGACCACGCTGTTGACCAGCAGCGGCCGGTAGCGCCGCGCCACCGCGTAGGCCCGCGCCTCCAGCGTCTGCTGGTCCAGGCCATGGTCGGCACCGGCCGACAGCGCGCTGCCCTGGCCGGTCTCGAAATACATCACGTTGTCGCCCAGGCTGCCGCGCTTGAGCGCCAACGCGGCGGCGTGGGCTTCATCCAGCAGCGCCAGGTTGACGCCGAAGCTGCGGTTCGCGGCCTCGGTTCCGGCGATGGACTGAAACACCAGGTCCACCGGCGCACCACGTTCGATCGCCTGCAGGGTGTTGGTCACATGTGTGAGCACACAGCTGGCGGTGGGGATCTTGTGCTGCGCGATCAAGCCGTCCAGCAGCTGCAGCAGACGCACCAGATCGGCCACGTTGTCCCCCGCCGGGTTGATGCCGATCACCGCGTCGCCCGCGCCGTACATCAGCCCGTCGACGATGCTGGCCACGATGCCGGCCGGGCTGTCGGTGGGGTGGTTGGGCTGCAGCCGCACGGCCAGGTGGCCGGGCAGGCCCAGCGTGCTGCGAAAGCGCGTCACCACCTGCACCCGGCTGGCCACCAGCACCAGGTCTTGCAAGCGCATCAGCTTGCTCACGGCGGCGACCATCTCGGGCATCAGGCCGGGTGCCAGCGCGGCCAAAGTGGCGGTGCTGGCCTGGGCTGACAGCAGCCAGTCGCGAAAGCCGCCCACGGTCAGCGCGGCCACCGGCGCGAAGGCGACGGCGTCATGGCTGTCGATGATCAGCCGCGTGACCTCGTCGTCCTCATACGGCACCAGCGCCAGCTGCACAAAGGCCGCCAGCGGCAGGTCGGCCAGCGCGGTGCAGGCGGCCACGCGCTCGGCTTCACTGTCCGCGGCCACGCCGGCCAGCTGGTCGCCCGAGCGCAGCGGCGAGGCCCTGGCCAGCAGGCTTCGCAGGTCGTCAAACCGGTAGCGCTGGCTGCCTACCCGGGCGGTGTAGCCCATCGCCGACCCTCCCTTCGCAGGCCAATACTGGCGCGCTGCGGGGCAGTGTAGCCAGCAGGCCGCACAGCGGGGCAGGCACTGTCGGGCGATGGCCTGTCGGGCGATGCCGCTCAGTCCGGCTCGGTGACGCGAAGCTGCCCGTCTGCGGCCCGGGCCAGCGGGTCGGCCAACAGCGACTGCGCCAGTTCCACCAGGTGCGCATCACCAAAGGGCTTGCCCAGCAGCGCGGTGACGCCGGCAGCGGCGGCCTCGGCCCGCAGGCGATCGTCGGCCGCGCTGACCATGATCACCGGCAGTTCGGCTGTGGCCGGCAGCTTGCGCAAAGCCCGCGTCAGACCCAGCCCGTCAAGGCCGGGCATGTCCATGTCGGTGATCAACAGGTCGGGGCACTGGCCGGCCAGCTGGCGCAGCGCGTCCTCGCCGTCCACCGCAAAGGCCAGCCGCAGGCCCTGGGCCTGCAGCACGCGGCCAATCTTGACCCGCACGGTCCTGGCATCGTCGACCACCAGCACCAGCGGTGGCCGTGGTGGTGTGGCCGTGGTTGCAGGCCGGATAGGAATTCCGGCCTGCCGGGCCACCTGCACCATGGCAGCCACTTGAGCTGTGCGTGAGCAGACCTCGAGGGTGGGCGTTGGCGTTGGCGATGCTGCAGGCGACGTGGCCTCGGCCCAGGCGGGCAGGTCGAGCTCAAGATCGACCCTGGCCTGGGCACGAGCGCTGGCAAGGGCGGCAGTTTCGGCCTGTGCGGCCTCGCCGGCCTCGCTGGCCGCGCGGGCCTGCCGCGCCTGTTCGGCGCGTTCACGCGCCTGCTGGCGTGTCCGCTGAAGCTGTTGGGCCGCGGCGTTTGCCCGCAGCGCCGCTGCGCTGGGTTCAGGCCTGGGTCTGGTCGTGGGAGTTGCCGCGGGTGTTGCCATCCCAGGGGCCGGCGCCTGGGCGCGCTCGGGCGTCACTTCGCGCGCTGACCTGCTGCGCCGCAGCCCGATGAGCAAAAGCCCCGCCAGCACGCACAGGGCCAGCGCGGCAATCAGCCAGGTCCAGGTGATGAGCACGTGCAACCGCCAATGTTCCAGAGTGGACCTCAAGCCTAGCGCCGGCGGCC
>JANOWE010000096.1:0-7920 GCA_031417735.1 Betaproteobacteria bacterium | reverse complement strand
AGTGGAACAGGGCAGCCCGGCCCGCCGCGCAAGCCACAGACGATGAACGTCAGCTGCCAAGCAACATCACCAACGACAGCAACGAGCCCCGAGCAGCCAGCCAGCGCGGGCCCTTCACTGCAGGGCAGCGCCCGCCAATCAGTCCATCAGTTCGTACAAGGCCGAGCCGTCGCCCTTGTCCTGCACCAGGCGCAGCTGCGGATAGCGGGGCAGATGCGGTATGCCACCGGCGCCGGACAAGAAGCGCAGCTTCACGCCGGGCACCGGGTTGATGCGCCAGTTGTTGTCGGCGGCCGGATCAATGCTGCCGCTGGACTGCATGTACATCACCAGCGCTTCACGGTTCTCGTCGGGTGCGTCCATCACGATGTTCTTGCCGTCCAGGCCCGGAAAACCGCCGCCGCCCGAGGCGCGGTAGTTGTTGGTGACGACGATGAAGCTGGCCGCCTCGTCGATCGGCTGGCCCTGGTGGCGCAGGTCGACGATGCGGTGCGCGTCGGGCGCCACCAGCTTGCCGTTGCTGTCATAGCGCGCGGGCTGGGTCACGTCGATGCGGTAGTTCACGCCGTCCAGGGTGTCGAAGTTGTAGGTGCGAAAGGCCTCGTTGATCAGGTCCTGCTCGGCCGGGCCGGCCGGGTTGATGCGCTTGAACTGGCCGGCCGACATCTCCAGCCACTCACGCACCACGGCGCCCGTCACGCGCACCGCCTTGATGGTGTTGGGGTAGATGTAGAGGTCGGCCACATTGCGGATGGCCAGCGGGCCGGCCGGGATGTCGGTGTAGTAGTTCCAGCCCTGGCGGCCACCGGCCTTGAAGGGCGCGGCGGCCGAGAGCAGCGGCAGGGCCTCGAACTCGGTGCCGGCCAGCGCGCGCCTGGCGTAGGCCAGTTGGGCCTGCGAGATGATCTGCACCGAAGGGTCGTCGGCCACCTGCGCAAAGTAGCTGGTGATGGGCGCGGTGGTGGTGGCCACCTGCGCCCGCACATGGGCCAGGGTTTGGGCATGCTCGGTGGCGATCAACTCGGCCACCATCGGGTCGGCTTCCACCAAGGGCTTGCGCGTGACCTTGTCGGTGATGGGTCGCAAGCTCGCCTGGCTGTGCTTGACACGCCAGGCGCCGCTGGCCTTGTCCAGCACCAGGTCGATCACGCCCAGATGGTCGCCCCAGCGGCCGGGCATCACCGCCGGCACGCCGTTGATGGTGCCTCGACCAATGTCCACCTTCGGGTAGTTGGCGAAGAACGGGCCCGGAAACTCGCCATGCGAATGGCCGAACAGGATGGCGTCTATGCCCGGCACTTCGGCCAGCCGGGCGACCGAGTTCTCGGCAAAGCGGGGCGTGGTGCCACGCTCGAAGCCCGAATGCGGAATCGCCACCACCAGGTCGGCACCCTCGGCGCGCATCCTGGGCACCAGACGACGCGCGGTTTCCAGGATGTCGCGCACGGTGAGCTTGCCTGCCAGGTGCTGCTGGTCCCATTGCAGGATCTGCGGCGGCACGAAACCGATCACGCCGACCTTGAGCTTGTGCGTGGCACCGGCCTCGTCCTGAAAGCTGCGCTGCAGGATCACATAGGGCGTGAAGGCATGGGCGTCGTTGTCGGGCTTGCCGTCGCCATCATCGACATGGGTGTTGGCGCTGACATAGGGAAAAGCCGCGCCGGCCAGGGCCTGGCGCAAGAACGGCAGGCCGTAGTTGAACTCGTGGTTGCCGATGTTGGCGGCGTCCACGCCCAGCGCATTGAGCACTTTGTAGGCCGGGTGCACCGCGCCGGGAGCCAGTGGTTTGACCGTGGCCACCAGGTCGCCCAGCGGGCTGCCCTGCAGCAGGTCGCCGTTGTCGAACAGCATTGAATTCGTCGCCTCGGCCCGCGCCGCCTTGATCAGCGTGATGGTCCTGGCCAGGCCGTAGTCGTGCGTGGGCTTGTCCTGGTAGTAGTCCCAGGCCAGCAGGTTCATGTGGATGTCGGTGGTCTCCAGGAGGCGCAGCTTCAGTTCGGCGGCGCCTGCGGGCGGCGCTGAGCACAGAAACATCAAGCTGCCGCTGCAAACGGCGAACAGGCTGCGGTGGCTGCGAATGGTCATGGTGCGGAACCCGGTGCGGTGGAGTCGGCGCAAAGCCGATGCGGCGCACTGCGCGGCGGGCCCATGGCCCCAAGCCTGCGGCATTGTGCTGCGAGAAGTTGTTCCCGAACGCTGCCGCAAGAAGCCACGCCACCATGTGAATGTCAGCCGTCAGCTTCCGCATCCACCGCTGGCAGGGTTGGCTGGGCTGGCTGGTGGGCCTTCAGGTGCTGGTCTGGGTCAGTGGCGGCCTGGTCTTTTCACTGCTGCCGTTCAAGGACTGGGTCATTCGGGCGATGTGTTCAAGCCACCCGGCGTGGCGCTGGCGCCGGGCTGGGCGGCCCAGGTCGGGCCGGCGCTGCAGCGTGCGGCCGAGACCGGCGTGGTCAAGGGCGTGAGCGGCGTGGCCCGGCCGCAGGGCGCGGCGCTGAAGCTCAGCTTGCAGGGCCAGGCCCGGCCCGTGCTGGTGCCGGTGCCGGTGCCGGTGGACGGCAGCGCACTGAGGACGCCCGACGCCCCGGCGGCGCAGACCTTTGCCCAAAGCCTGTACCTGGGCGGTGCGGCGGTGCTGTCAGTGCTGTCAGTGCTGTCGGTGCCGTCGGTGCAGCGACTGGCCCAGGTGCCGCTACGCCTGGATCTGGTACGACTTTCTCTGGTGGCCGCACATCACGGACTACCAGGGCGGCGAAGACTTCAAGGGCACGCTGCTGCGGCTGGCGTCGGCGACCGCCTGGGGTCTGGTGCTGGCCGGGCTGATGCTGGCGGTGCTGGCGCTGCGCCGGACCTGGCATCGGCGTGCGGCACGGGGTTGATGCGCGCCGAGCGCCACTGCTGCTGAATTCATCTGGTCAAGACATAAAAAAACCGGGGCAAGCCCCGGTTTTTCGACAGCGCTGTGGGTGCAAACAAGTCGGCGCTGAAACGTCAGCCCTGAAATCAGGCCTTCTTGCTCTTGCGCGACAGCGCCAGACCGGCCAGTGCCAGGCCAACCAGGGCCAGCGAAGCCGGCTCGGGCAGTCCCGGAGGGGCCACGGTCGAGTTGTTGAAAGAGCCGTTGATCTGGCCACCCGGGCCGGCATTCTGGGTGTATGCAGCCGACCAGAACACCGGGGTCGGGTCGAAACCAACGCCCACGGTCTGCACAATCATGCCGGACGCAAGCACGCCCAGTGCATTGGCCGTCGGGGTGCTGGAGTAGACCGTCAGGGTCTCCAGGAACGTGCCCATGGCGGTGGTGAACTCTTTGGTGAACACCGAGCCAATGGTCACGCCCATCGGGTTTGGCGACAGAAGCACCGGCAGTAAGCCAACCAGGCCGATGTTGTTCGACACGATGGCACCGACAACATTCGGGTTGCCATTGGTGATGGTGGTGGCCGTGGTCACGTCGCCGGTATTGGCCGTGAAGGCGCCAAGTGCGGCGACGTTGAAGACGGCGTCGATGGGAATGGCGGACGCCGAACCGGCGAAGGTGATGGCAGCGGCGGCGAGCGCCACGGCACTGAGACGAGACAGTTTCATGTTTGAGCCCTCTTTTTGATCGCCACGCAGAATCACGTGGTTGCAGACACTAAAGCAATCGCTGTGCCAGAAAAAAAAATCGTGCTTTATCAACAACTTGGGAATTTCCTCGGGTGTCAGTGGTCAGCAGGTGTATGTTTTTTCGACAGGCTGGGCCGGGGCAACAGGGCCAAAAGCGGGGCGCCGGGCGGCCGGCTATTGGCGGATCTGGGCCAGCAATTGCCGCACTTCGGCCTGGTCAGGGAATGACTTGCCCAGCTCGCGCAAGGTCTCCAGTTCGGTGCGGGCGCCGTCGCGGTCGTTCGAGGCCAGGTACAGGCGGGCCAGGCGCAGCCGAAGCGGCGCCGGCGCCGGCGACAGCTGCACGGCGCGGCGCAGGGCTGCAATGGCCTTGCCGGCCTCGTTGTTCAGCGCCAGGGCCTGGGCCAGGGTGTCCAGAACTTCGGGTTGGTTGGGCGCTTCGGTGGCGGCGCGCTCGGCGATGGCCAGGGCCTTGGGGTCTTTGGCTTCCACCAGGATCCAGGCCAGGTTGTTCAGCATGGTCGCGTCCTTGGGCGCCAGGTCCAGCGCCCGCTCGTAGAAGTCGCGTGCCTGCACCTGGTCACCCGCGTTGTAGGCCGTTGCGGCCAGCTGGCGCAGCATCTGGGTGTCTTTGGGGTGTTGCTTCAAGGTCTCGGCAATCACCCGCCGGGCTTCGTCGGCCTTGTTGCCGTCGATCAGGGCCCGGGACAGCCGTGCCACAAACAGCGCGCCTTCAGGCTTGGTCATCGCAGCGCGAAACGCCACCGCCGCCTGGTCCCAGCGCTTCTGCGTCATGTGCACCTCGCCCTCCAGCGCAAAGCCCAAGGAGTTGGTGGGAAAGTCGCGCTGCAGGTCCCGGCTGGCGGCCAGGGCCTTGTCGGGCTGCCTTTGCAGCAAGGCGGCCGCAGCGGTCAATCGCCTGGCCTCCAGGTTCTTGGGCGCGAAGGCCAGAAGCTGCTGCAGCGCCTTGTTGGCGCCTGCGCTGTCCTTCATCGACAGCAGCAGCTTGGCCTGGCCCAGATAGCCTGCCGGTTCCCTGGGCGCCAGGTTGGCCAGCTTGACATAGGCGGCCAGGGCCTGGCGTTCGTCACCCGCGCGCAGCAGGCACCGGGCCAGCGCTTCGTAGAGCTGGGCATTGTCCGGAATGGCCGCCACGGCACCGCGCGCGGCCTCCAGCGCACGGTGCACATCGCCCGTGCTGAAGTAGCGGTCGATCAACAGCAGGCGCGCGCCAGCGTGGCGCGGGTCGGCGCGGGTGGCCTTGTCCAGCTCGGCCAGGATGGCTTCGGGCGTGCCGCCGCTGCGCTGTGCCAGCGAAGCCAGGGCCAGGTGCATGCTGGCATTGGCCGGATCGCGCTTGACCTGTGCTTCGAGCCGTTCCCGCGCCTTTTCCGGCTGGCCTTCTGCCATGTCAAGCTCGACCAGATTCACGATCGACTGGGTGTACTGCGGGTCTTTCCTGAGCGCAGCTTCAAATGCCTTGCGTGCTTCGGCCTGCTGCTCCGTCTTGAGCAGGACCTGGCCACGAAGGTCGTCGGGCGCCGGTGATGTGGGTTGCTTGAGCTGAAGCAATTCAATCGCCTTCAGCGCTGCCGGATAGTCTTTGCGCGTGACATGGGCGCCAATGAGCTGCATGTCCGCTTCGTTGCCGTCGGAGCTGGCCGCCAGCTTCTCCAGTTCCTGGATCGCGCCGTCGACGTTGCCCTTGGCGGCATTGACCAGCGCTTGCGCAAGACGGACCGAGCTGTTGTCGCCATGCTGCTTTGCGGCGCGCGCGAACAACTGGTCGGCCCCCTTGGGGTCGCCCTGGAGCAGCCTGGCCTGAGCCGCAACCAGCAGCACTTCGGGCAGGGCTGTGGCACTGTCGACCATCGGCGCCAGCGTGCTGGTGGCCTGGTCGGGCTTGCCTTGTTCCAGGTAGGCGCGCGCCAGGTAAAAGCGTGCGGCGACATTCGACGGCTGGGCCTGCACAGCGCGGTTCAGCTGGTTCTCGGCCTGTGCGTAGGCCTTGAGCTTGAGCTCGTTCAAGCCCGAGGCGAGCAAGACACCGGGGTCGGTGGGCACCTGGTTCAGGGCGGCCTGGAACTGGCTTCTTGCGGCCATGTACTGGCCGTCCTGAAACTTGAGTTGACCGTCGAAATAGGCGGTCATGAAGGCCTTGGGCCCCAGCTTGCGCAGGGTCTCCAGGCCGCTGCGGGCGGCGGGGTAGTCCTTGTTCAGCAGGTGGATGCCCACCGTCGGCGCCAGGGCCAGAAAGTTCTTCGGGTTGATTTCCAGCGCCTTGCCATAGGCCTGCAGGGCCTGCACGCTGCCGCCCGGCAGGCGTTCATGCAGCTGGCCCTTGAAATTCCAGGCGAGGTCGTGGCCTGGTTCGTCCTTGACCAGTTCGTCGACCAGCTTCAGCGCCTGCACGGGCTGGCCTGAGGCGTCGGCCAGGCGGGCGCGGATCAAGCGCGTCTCGGGGGTGGGCCCCTTGGGCGTCTCGGCCCGGTCAAGTGCCTGGCGGGTCGCGGGCAGGTCTTGCAAGAACAAGTGTGCCCAGGCCAGGGCGGCCTGCACACGGGCGGCGTTGACCGGGTCTTTCACCGGCAGCGGCGCGACGAGCATCAATACCTGGGCGGCCTGGCCACTGAGCAGCAACGCGTCGGCGAGCGGGCGCGCAAGCTCTTCGGGCGGGAACTTCAGTTCCAGTGCGCGCTTGAGTTCGGTCAATGCCGACTGCTGGTCGCCGGCAGCGCTGAACTGCTGGCCCAGCAGGAAGCGCGCCTGGCCGTTTTTCGGGTCGGCGGCGACCGCGTTTTTCAGGTGGATCAAGGCGCCATTGGCGTCCTTGGCAGCCAGCGCCTTCTGGGCAGACGCGATCTCGTCGGGCGCGGATTTCTCGCAAGCCGCCAGCAGACTGGCCACCAGCAACAAGGCGGCTGCAGCGAGGGCAGACGGATTCTTCGGCAACAACAGCACGGCAACTCCAGTGACGGTTCGGCCCGCTCATGCGGCCCGGTTGGTCATGGGCTTGGTGCGGCGGGAACAGCCTTGAATTATCACCATCCAGGCTGCCAGCCCCTGGGTCCTGAGCCGGCTCCCCCCGAAATGCAGGAAGGCCCGCAGGGGGCGGGCCCTCGGTACCAGGCGACCCAGCGGCCGGACGTGCCGGCGCCTGGGCGGAACAGGCGGCGCCGACTCAGCTGGTCACGCCCTTGGCCGCATCGGCGTATTCCTCGATCTGGTCGAAGTTCATGTAGCGGTAGATGTTCGCCCCGTCGGCATGGACCACGCCCATGTCGGCCTGGTATTCGGCCACGGTGGGGATGCGGCCGAGCTTGGACGCGATGGCCGCCAGTTCGGCCGAGGCCAGGTACACGTTGCTGTTCTTGCCCAGGCGGTTGGGGAAGTTGCGGGTGCTGGTGGAGACCACTGTGGCGCCTTCGCGCACCTGGGCCTGGTTGCCCATGCACAGGCTGCAGCCGGGCATCTCGGTGCGGGCACCGGCGGCGCCGAAGACGCCGTAGTGGCCTTCCTTGGTCAGCTCGGCGGCGTCCATCTTGGTCGGCGGGGCGATCCACAGCTTGACCGGGATGTCGCGCTGGCCGTCCAGCAGCTTGGACGCGGCGCGGAAGTGGCCGATGTTGGTCATGCACGAGCCGATGAAGACCTCGTCGATCCTGGTGCCGGCCACTTCAGACAACAGCCGGGCGTCGTCGGGGTCGTTGGGGCAGCACAGCACGGGCTCTTTCAGCTCATCGAGGTTGATCTCGATGATCTCGGCGTACTCGGCGTCCTGGTCGGCTTCGAGCAGGGTGGGCATGGCCAGCCAGGCTTCGACCTTCTGGATGCGGCGCTCCAGCGTGCGGCGGTCGGCATAGCCGTCGGCGATCATGTTCTTCATCAGCACCACGTTGCTGCTCAGGTATTCCTTGACCGGGGCCGGGTTGAGCTTGACGGTGCAGCCGGCGGCCGAGCGTTCGGCGCTGGCGTCCGACAATTCGAAGGCCTGTTCCACCTTCAGGTCGGGCAGGCCTTCGATTTCAAGGATGCGGCCCGAGAAGGCATTGACCTTGCCGCTCTTGGCCACCGTCAGCAGGCCGGCCTTGATGGCGTAGTAGGGGATGGCATGGACCAGGTCGCGCAGTGTCACGCCGGGCTGCATGCTGCCGGTGAAGCGCACCAGCACGCTTTCGGGCATGTCCAGCGGCATCACGCCGGTGGCCGCACCGAAGGCGACCAGGCCCGAGCCGGCGGGGAAGCTGATGCCGATCGGGAAGCGGGTGTGGCTGTCACCGCCGGTGCCCACGGTGTCGGGCAACAGCAGGCGGT
>JANOWE010000095.1:0-2215 GCA_031417735.1 Betaproteobacteria bacterium | reverse complement strand
GGACTGGCTGCTGCCCGAGGGAAGCCGGCCGCGGCCGGTCGCGGTGACGCCCGACGCGCCCTTCAACATCATCTATTCCTCCGGCACCACCGGCACGCCCAAGGGCATCGTGCAGCCGCACGGCATGCGCTGGAGCCACGTGGCGCGGGCCGAGAGCTACAGCTATGGCCCCGAGTCCGTGACGCTGATTGCCACCTCGCTGTGTTCCAACACCACGCTGGTGGTGTTCTTCCCCACCCTCGGCTTTGGCGGCACGGTGCTGCTGATGGCCAAGTTCGACGCTGCGGCCTACCTGGCGCTGGCGCAGCAGCACCGCGTCAGCCACACCATGCTGGTGCCGGTGCAGTACCAGCGCATCATGGCGCTGCCGCAATTTGCCGACTTCGATCTTAGCCACTTCCAGTTCAAGTTCTGCACCAGCGCGCCGTTTGCGGCCGCGCTGAAGGCCGATGTGCTGGCCCGCTGGCCCGGCGCGCTGACCGAGTTTTATGGCATGACCGAAGGCGGCGGCACCTGCATCCTCGACGCCCATGCCCATCCGACCAAGCTGCACACCGTGGGCCGGCCGGCCGAGGGCCATGACATCCGGCTCATCGACGACGAAGGCCAGCAGGTCGCGCCCGGCCAGGCCGGCGAGGTGGTCGGCCACTCACCCGGCATGATGACCGGCTACCACGGCCAGCCGGCCAAGACACGCGAGGCCGAGTGGTTCTCGCCCGAGGGCAAGCGCTTCATCCGCACCGGGGACGTCGGTCGCTTCGACGATGAGGGCTTCCTGACCCTGTTCGACCGCAAGAAGGACATGGTCATCTCGGGCGGCTTCAACATCTACCCCAGCGACCTGGAAGCCCAGCTGCGTGAACACCCGGCGGTGGTCGATGTGGCGGTGGTGGGTGTGCCGTCCGAGGCCTGGGGCGAGACGCCGGTGGCCTTTGTGGTGCGGCGCGCGGACGACGCCACAGGAGCCGATGTGCTGCGGCAATGGCTCAATGCCCGTGTCGGCAAGACCCAGCGCCTGGCCGATCTGCGTTTCATCGCCGAACTGCCACGCAGCGCCATCGGCAAGGTGCTCAAGCGGGAACTGAGGGACGCGTATCGCGCCAATCAGGCCGGGCCGGCGGCGCCGGCCTGACCTGCTCGCTGGCGTCAGCCCAGGCGAAGCGGTTTCAGCCCAATCGCACGGGCACAAAGATCTTCTGCCCGCCGCGCTGGATCAACAAGGCCGCCGACTTGGTCGCATCCGCCGATTTGGCCACCACTGCGCGCACCTGCTCGACGCTGACCACCGGTGTGCCGTTCACCGCCATCAGCACATCACCGGCCAGCACACCGGCACGCGCGGCCGCACCCTGGCTGTCTTCGATCAGCAGGCCGCCCGAGAGGCCGGCCTGACGCTGTTCCTGCGGCTGCAGCGGCCGCAGCGCCAGGCCCAGCCGGCCCCTGGCGTCGGTCGGGTCGGCCTTGGCCACACGCGCGGACTTGTCGCTGGCGTCGCCCAGCCTGGCGCTGAGCATCTCGGCCTTGCCCTGGCGCCAGACCTGCAGCCTGACCTGGTCGCCTGGCATCGCGCCGCCAATCACCGCCGGCAAATCGCCCGAGGCGACGATGGCCTGGCCGTTGACCTGGCGAATCACGTCGCCGGCCTTCAGGCCCGCCTGGTCGGCCGGGCCGCCGGGGTCGACCGCCGAGACCAGCGCGCCCTCGGGCCGGTCGAGCTTGAACGAGTCGGCCAGGCTCTGGTTGACCTCCTGGATGGCCACACCCAGCCGCGCATGGCGGGCCTGGCCGGTGGCCACGATCTGCTCGCGCACCTTGTTCGCCAGGTCGATGGGAATGGCAAACGACAGGCCCTGGTAGCCACCGGTGCGGCTGAAGATCTGGGCGTTGATGCCGACCACCTCGCCGCGCGCATTGAACAGCGGCCCGCCCGAATTGCCGGGGTTCACCGCCACGTCGGTCTGGATGAAGGGCACCAGGCTGTCGTCGGGCAGGGAGCGGCCCTTGGCACTGACCACACCGGCCGTCACGCTGTTCTCGAAGCCGAAGGGCGAGCCGATGGCCAGCACCCACTCGCCGACCTTCAGGTCGGCCGGGTTGCCGATCGGCACCACCGGCAGGTTCCTGGCCTCGATCTTGAGCACCGCCACATCGGTGCGCGCATCGCTGCCCAGCACCTTGGCGACGAACTCGCGGCGGTCGGTGAGCTTGACGATCA
>JANOWE010000094.1:0-6243 GCA_031417735.1 Betaproteobacteria bacterium | reverse complement strand
TGGTGATCAGCTTCCACTCGCTGGAAGACCGCATCGTCAAGACCTTCATCAGCCGCCACAGCCGTGAGCTGGTGGACCACCGCGCACCCAGCCTGTACGGCGCGCCCAAGGCCATGCCGCTGCATGCCTTGGGCCGGGTGCGGGCGTCGGCGGACGAAGTGCGGCGCAACCCGCGCGCCCGGTCGGCCGTGATGCGCGTGGCCGAGCGCAGCGACGCGCCGCTGGGGTCGGCACCATGATCCGGCTCAACCTGCTGCTGCTGGCACTGGTGATGGCCAGCGCCATGCTGTTGGTCAAGACCGCCTACGACGCGCGCCGTTTGTTCGCCGAGAACCACCGCGCCGAGCAACTCAGCCAGCGCCTGACCAGCGACCACAAGCAGTACGAGGCCGAGCGCGAACTGCAGGCCACCAACCAGCGCGTGTCTCGTGCCGCGACCGAGAAGCTGGCCATGCGCACCGTGACCCCGGCGGTGACGATGTACGAAAGCATGGGCACGGCCCCGCTGACCGAGTTGCCGGCGTCGGGCGCCAAGGCAGCGGCCAAGGCGGTGCGGCGATGAAGAAGCCACGCGTGGCGAGCGCCGGTGTGCGCGGTGTGGACTACGCCACCAGCCCGCTGCTGGCCAGCCGCATGCCCAGCTGGCGCAGCCGCTTCATCGTCGCGGCGGTGGGCCTGGCCTTCGCCGGTTTGCTGGCGCGGGCGGCCTACATCCAGATCATCGGTCCGGACTTTTTCCAGAAACAGGGCGCCGCGCGCTACGAGCACATGCTGTCGGTGCCGGCCACGCGGGGGCGCATTCTGGACCGCAGTGGCCAGCTGCTGGCCACCAGCGTGGTCGCGCCCAGCGTCTACGCCACGCCCAAGGACTTCAAGGCCACACCGGCGCAGCGCGCCAGCCTGGTCAAGCTGCTGGACATGGACGAGGCCGAATTCAGTCGGCGCCTGGCCAGCGGCTCGACCCAGTACTCGCGCATCAAGCGCCAGATCGAACCCACCACCTGGGACCGCATCGGCGCGCTGGGCATCAAGGGCCTGGGCCAGGAGCGTGAAACCCTGCGCCGCTACCCGGAGGGCGAATCGGCCGCGCATGTGGTGGGCTTCACCAACCTGGAAGACCAGGGCCAGGAAGGCATCGAGCTGGCGTTCCAGAAAGAGCTGCAGGGCCGCCAGGGTTCACGCGGCGTGGTCAAGGACAGGCTGGGTCGGGTGGTCGAAGACCTGGGCCCGGGCATCGCGCCGCTGGACGGCCGCGACATCACCTTGTCCATCGACGCCAAGGTGCAGTTCTTCGCCTACCAGCGCATGCGCGAGGCGGTGGCCGAGCACAAGGCCAAGGCCGGCAGCGTGGTGGTCATCGACACCCAGACCGGCGAGATCCTGGCCCTGGCCAACTACCCCAGCTACGACCCCGGCGAGCGCAGCCGGCTCAGCGGCGAGCAGCTGCGCAACCGTGCGCTGACCGACATCTTCGAGCCCGGCTCGACGATGAAGCCCTTCATCGTGGCCTGGGCGCTGGAGAGCGGCCGCGTCAAGACCGACACCATCATCAACGCCACGCCCGGCAGCGTGGTGGTCTCGGGCATTCCGATCCGCGACGCCCACCCCTATGGCGCGCTGACGGTGCAGCAGGTGATCCAGAAGTCCAGCAACATCGGCACCGTGCGCATGGCCATGCAGATGCCGGCGCATGAGCTGTGGGAGCTGTTCTCCAACGTCGGCTACGGTCAGAAGCCGCAGATCAGTTTTCCGGGCACCGTCACCGGCAAGCTGCGGCCCTACAAGACCTGGCGGCCGATCGAGCAGGCGACCATGGCCTACGGCTACGGCCTGTCGGCGTCGCTGCTGCAGATGGCCCGTGCCTACACCGTGTTTGCCCGCGACGGCGAGGTCATCCCGGTGTCCATGCTGCGGCAGGAGCACCCTGCCGCCGGCCTGCGCGTGATCTCGCCCAAGACCGCGCGTGAGATCCGCACCATGCTGCAGATGGCCGCCGGCCCCGGCGGCACCGGCCCGCTGGCGCAGACCGTGGGCTACTCGGTGGGTGGCAAGAGCGGTACCGCGCACAAGCAGGAAGGCAAGGGCTACGCCGGCAACAAGTACCGTTCCTGGTTCGTCGGCATGGCGCCGATCGACAAGCCGCGCATCATCGTGGCGGTGATGGTCGACGAGCCCAGCAACGGCGTGTACTACGGCGGTGCGGTGGCCGCGCCGGTGTTCAGCCAGGTCGTGCAGCAGACGCTGCGCATGATGGGCGTGCCGCCCGACCTGGACGTCAAGCCCCAGGTCATGGCCAAGTCGTTGCCCGCGCCTGCGCCGGAGAGCTTCTGACATGGCGCCGCTGCTGCTCCACCCCGAGCAAGCCCTGGCCTGGCTGCGCCAGCGCATGGGCGTTGGTGCCGGTCAGCTGCGCATCGACAGCCGCCAGGTGCGGCCCGGCGACGCCTTCATCGCCTGGCCCGGCGCTGCGCATGACGGCCGCGCGCATGTGGCTGCCGCACTGCAGGCCGGCGCCCTGGCCTGCCTGGTCGAGGCGCAAGGTGTCGAGGCCTTCGGCTTTGCCGCCGACGAGCCCGCCATCGCTCCGATGAACGGGCTCAAGGCCGCCTGCGGCCCCTTGGCCGCGGCCTGGTTCGGCCATCCTGGCCAGGCGCTGGCGGTGCTGGCCGTGACCGGCACCAATGGCAAGAGCAGCACCTGCTGGTGGCTGGCCCAGGCCATGACCGCGCTGGGCCGGCGTTGTGGCCTGGTCGGCACGCTGGGCGTGGGTGAACCGCCGGCTGTGGCCTCGACCGAAACGGGTCCGTCATCGACGGCGCAGGTGGACGTCGGCCGGATCGAGTTCACCGGCCTGACCACACCCGACCCGATCACCCTGCAGGCCGCCCTGCGCCGCTGGGCCGATGCGGGCTTTGCGGCCTGCGCGATCGAGGCCTCGTCGATCGGCATTTCCGAGCAGCGTCTGGCCGGCACCCCGGTGCAGGTGGCGGTGTTCACCAACTTCAGCCGCGACCACCTCGACCACCATGGCGACATGGCCAGCTACTGGCTGGCCAAGCGCGCATTGTTCGACTGGCCGGGCCTGGCCAGCGCGGTGGTCAACATCGACGACGCCAAGGGCGCCTTGCTGGCCGACGAACTTCAGGCCCGGGGCCTGCCGCTGTGGACCACGGCGGTTGACCGGCACGACGCCCGCCTGCATGCGCTGGACCTGCGCTACAACGCCTCAGGACTGGGGTTTACGGTTGTCGAGCGCCTGCCCGACGGCGGCCTGGCCCGGGTCGAGCTGCAAAGCGGGCTGATCGGCGACTTCAACGCCCACAACCTGCTGGCGGTGCTGGCGGTGCTGCGCATCCAGGGCGTCGGCCTGGCGCAGGCGGTGGACATGGTCCCCCGCTTGAGCGCGGTGCCCGGCCGCATGCAGCGTGTGGCCGGCGCCGACGGCCAGCCCGCGGTGGTGGTTGACTTTGCTCATACGCCCGACGCGCTGGACAAGGCCCTGCTGGCACTGCGCCCGCTGGCCTCGGCCCGAGGCGGCCAGCTCTGGTGCGTGTTCGGCTGCGGTGGCAACCGCGACGCCAGCAAGCGCCCGCTGATGGGCGCCATTGCCCACCAGCGTGCGCACAAGGTGGTGCTGACCAGCGATAACCCGCGTCATGAGCGTCCTTCGCTGATCCTGGCCCAGATCCTGGCCGGCGTGCCGGGCGACGACGAGGTCGAGGTGATCCAAGACCGCCATGAGGCCATCGCCCAGGTGCTGGCCCGTGCCGCCGCAGCCGACGTGGTGCTGGTGGCCGGCAAGGGCCACGAGGACTACCAGGAGGTGGCCGGCGTCAAGCGCCCGTTCTCCGACCTGGACGAATGCGTCGCCGCCCTGCGCGAGCGCAGCACCAGGCTCGCCGCATGAGCCCGACCCCCATGATGACGCTGGCCCAGGCCCACGCACTGCTGCCCGCATCGACCCTGGTCGGCAACGGCCGAACCGAGCTGACCCGGGTGCACAGCGACAGCCGCACGCTGCAGCCCGGCGACCTGTTCGTGGCGCTGCGCGGCGAGCACGTCGACGCCCCCGACTACCGGGCCCCGGCCCGCAGCGCCGGCGCTGCGGCCGCGTTGGCCGAGCGGGGTCTGGCCGACGCCGGCCTGCCCGGCCTGCTGGTACCCGACAGCCTGGCCGCGCTGCAGCAGCTGGCCCGGGCCTGGCGCGCGCAGCACCCGCTGCCCGTGGTGGCGGTGACCGGCAGCAACGGCAAGACCACGGTCACGCAGATGCTGGCCAGCGTGCTGCGTGCCTGGCGGGGCGAGGCCGCGCTGGCCACCGCCGGCAACCTGAACAACCACATCGGACTGCCGCTGTCGGTGTTGCGGCTGCGCCCTGAGCATGGCGTGGCGGTGCTGGAACTGGGCATGAACCACCCGGGCGAGATCGCGCTGCTGGCGCAGATCGCCCAGCCCACGGTGGTGCTGGTCAACAACGCCCAGCGCGAGCACCAGGAATTCATGGCCTCGGTCGAAGCCGTGGCCTGGGAAAACGGCGCGGCCATCGGCGCGCTGCCGGCCGATGGCGTGGCCGTGTATCCCGCCACCGACGCCCATGCGGCGGTGTGGCAGGGTCTGGCCGGCAAGCGCAAGAAGTTGCGCTTTGCGCTGCTGGACCACGCTGGCGCCGCCGCGCCTGCCGAGGCTGAGGTCTGGGGCCACGGCAACTGGGTCGATCGCGCGGGGCAGGGCGGCGAGCCAGGTGGCGAGCAGGCCAGCCATTGGTCGCTGCAACTGCACAGCCCGGCCGGTCAGGCCAGGCTGGCGCTGTACGCGCCGGGCCGGCACAACCTGCACAACGCCCTGGCCGCGGCCGCAGCCGCGCTGGCGCAGGGCGCACCCCTGGCCGCCGTCACTGCGGGTCTGCAGGCCTTTCGGCCGGTGGCCGGGCGCTCGCAACTGCACACGCTGCGGCTGGCCGGCCGCGCCATCACCCTGGTCGACGACAGCTACAACGCCAACCCCGATTCGGTGCAGGCTGCCATCGGCCTGCTGGCCGGCTTGCCCGGGCCGCACTGGCTGCTGCTGGGCGACATGGGCGAGGTCGGTGACCAGGGCCCGGCCTTCCACGCCGAGGTCGGTGCGCTGGCGCGCCAGGCGGGCATCCACGCGCTGTGGACCGTGGGTGCACTCAGCGCCCATGCCGCTGCGGCGTTCGGCACCTCGGCACGCCACTTCGACAACAGCGCCCAACTGCTGGAGCTGCTGGCCCGGCCAGCGGCAGCAGGGGGCCGGGGCCTGCCCGAGGCCTGTGCCTCGGTGCTGGTCAAGGGTTCACGTTTCATGCGCATGGAAAACATCGTCGGCGCGCTGCTGCAGCGCGCGTCCGGCAAGGCCTCAGGAGCCGGCCATGCTGCTTAGCCTGTCGCAATGGCTGCTGTCGCAGTTCCCCGAATGGGGCTTTCTGCGCGTGTTCCAGTACATCACCATGCGCGCGGTGCTGGCCGCGATGACCGCGCTGCTCATCGGCCTGGCCTTCGGCCCCTGGGTCATTCGCCGCCTGACCGCGCTGAAGATCGGCCAGCCGATCCGCGGCTACGGCCTGGAAAGCCATCAGGCCAAGGCCGGCACACCGACCATGGGCGGGGTGCTGATCCTGATCGGCATCGGCGTGTCCACGCTGCTCTGGTTTGACTGGAGCAACCGCTTCGTCTGGATCGTGATGCTCGTGACCTTCGGCTTCGGCGCGGTGGGTTGGGCCGACGACTGGCGCAAGGTGGTCAACAAGGACCCCGAGGGCATGCCCTCGCGCGAGAAGTTCCTCTGGCAGTCGCTGATCGGTCTGGTCGCCGCAGCCTACCTGGCGTTTGCGGTGTCCGAGTCGACCAATATGCGGGTGCTGGAGCTGTTCTTCCGCTGGATCCAGAGCGGCTTCTCGAACGAGCTGCCGCCCAAGGCCGACCTGATGGTGCCGTTCTTCAAGACCATCAGCTACCCGCTGGGCGTGTTCGGCTTCATTGGCCTGAGCTACTTCGTCATCGTCGGCGCGAGCAATGCGGTCAACTTCACCGACGGGCTGGACGGCCTGGCCATCATGCCGGTGGTGCTGGTGGGCTCGGCGCTGGGAATTTTCTCGTACATCGTGGGCAATGCGGTCTACAGCCGCTACCTGCTGTTTCCGCACATTCCTGGCGCGGGGGAATTGCTGGTGTTCTGCGGTGCGATGGCCGGCGCCGGCCTGGCCTTCCTGTGGTTCAACGCCCA
>JANOWE010000093.1:0-2878 GCA_031417735.1 Betaproteobacteria bacterium | reverse complement strand
CACCAGCCCCTGCAGCGCCAGCCGGGCTTCCAGCCGCGCCACGCTCATGCCCGAGCAGGCATGGGCGCCATGGCCGAAGGCCAGGTGGTGGTTGGGCCTGCGGGCCAGATCGAGCCGGTCGGGTTGATCGAAGACGGCCGGGTCGCGGTTGGCCGCGCCGATGGCCAGGGTGATGAAATCGCCCTCGGCCAGAGTCTGTCCAGCCAGTTCGAGCGGCGCGCCGAGCTGGCGGTTGTTCAGCTGCAGCGGGCTCTCGAAGCGCAACAGTTCTTCCACGGCGGTGTGGATCAGGCCTTCAGGTTCGGCCACCAGCTGGTCCCAGGCGCTGCGCTGGCCCAGCAGGGCAGCCACACCGTTGCCGATCAGGTTGGTGGTGGTCTCGTGGCCGGCGTTGAGCAGGAAGATGCAGTTGTGCAGCAGCTCGGTCTCACTGAGCCTTTGGCCGCCCACTTCG
Source organism: Betaproteobacteria bacterium (assembly GCA_031417735.1). Taxonomy (GTDB): domain Bacteria; phylum Pseudomonadota; class Gammaproteobacteria; order Burkholderiales; family Burkholderiaceae_C; genus Pseudaquabacterium. The sequence goes on along the minus strand of JANOWE010000093.1, from coordinate 2,424 downwards.
CCCTGGATCAGCCGGGTCAGCACATCTTCGTCGGGGTCGCCCGGGTGGGCCCGGCGGTGCGCAGCCAGGCCGCGCAGGTAGTCGCAGAAGTCGGTCACCGCCTGGTTGCCCGAGGCCAGCACCGGGGCCGAGGGCTGAGGCTCCAGTGCGGACAAGATCGCCAGCGACCAGCCGCGCAGCGGGCCACGCTCGGCCAGCGGTACATCCAGCAGATTGCCGATCACCTCGACTGGAATCTGTGACGCAAAGTGGGCGATCAGGTCCGGCGCGGGCTGGTCGGCCAAATGGTCAAGCAGCCGGTCGACCAGGGCCGCCACGCCGGTTTCCATGCGGCTGATGGCCCGTTGGCTCAGCGCGCCCATCAGCAAGCGGCGCACACGCGGGTGTGACGGTGCGTCGTTGAAGACCAGGCTGCTGGTGTGGTGCTCGAACAGCGGCGTGCCGACGCCGAACTTCGGCCCGAACTCGCGCCGCTTGTCCGACAGGGCCTGCGGCGCACGGTAGACGGCGGCCACATCGGCATGGCGGGTCAGCAGCCAGCTGCCGGGCGCCAGCGCATGGACCGGGCTGCGTGCGCGCAGCTCGGCATACACCGGGTAAGGCTGGTCGATGAAGCCCGGTGGCGGTCGGGTCAGGCTGAAGTCCATCCATGTGCCGGGGTCTGGGGCCTCAGGGCGCCGGCCTTGGCGCGTCCTGCAGCAGCTGGCGCAGGTCGGCCTGCCAGAACCTGGCCTGGCCGGTCGTGCCATGGCCGGCGGTGGCCTCGCTGGCCGGAATCAGCAGCACGCGGCCGTTCTTCACCCGCTTGATCTCGCGCTCGAGGATGCCCAGCTCGGGCGGGTTGCGCTCGTCGTCGGCCGAGTTGATGGCCAGCAGCGTGGCGCGGATGCGCTCCAACCCGGCCGAGGGGTTGTAGTCGCGCGACGAGTCCCATTGGTAGAGATGGTCGTTGGCGTCACCGGCAAACGGGCCGCTCAGGCGCTGGGTGATCAAGGCATCTGCCTTGTCGCGCGTGGCGCCAGCCTTCATCAGCGCCTGGTTGCCACCGTTGGTGGCGGTGGCAAAGAACACGGACGCAAACTGAAGCGCTTTGGGCTGCGCGGCGTAGTTGCCGTCCAGGTAGCCGGGGTCGTTGCGGATGGCGTCCACCAGCAGCCGGCGCAGCATCCAGTTGCGGCCCGACATCTCGGTCGGCAGTGAGGCCATGGGCACGGCAATGTCCATCATGTCGGGGTATTTCTGGGCCCAGATCCAGGCCTGCATGCCGCCCATGGAATTGCCAATGACCAGGCGCAGATGCTTGACGCCCAGGTGCTCGCGCAGCAGCCGGTATTGGGCGTCGACCATGTCGTCGTAGTTGTATTTCGGGAAGGCCGCACGCAGGCCGTCCGACGGTTTGCTGGACTGGCCGGTGCCAATGGCGTCAGGCAGGATGATGTAGTAACGGCTGGCGTCCAGCGCCTGGCCGGGGCCGAACAGCTGGCCGCCAAAGGCCGGGCTGAGCATGCCCGCGCCCGATCCGGTCGTGCCGTGCAGCACCAGCACCGGTTCGCCGCCGGGCTTGCCCACGGTGGTGTAGTTCAGGCGCAGTTCGGGCAGCACCTGGCCGGTGTGGAAGCGGAAGTCGCGCACCAGCCACTGGCCCTGCACGGTGTCGGGCAGGTCGGCTGCCACGGCGGCATGGGGCCCTGCCGCCAGGATCAGGCAGGTGGTGGTCAGCAGCACAGCGCGCTGCAGTCGGTCAAGCAAGCTCATGGGCCCGTCCAGTGGTTTGGGGTGGTCAGCGGTGGGTGGGTGCAAGTGGATGGCCGATGGCCATCGCGGCACATTGTGGTGGCTGCAGCGCCGCTTGCCCAGCGCGCCGCGCGCACTGCTAAGCTTTGCGCCCCTTCATCCCCCAATCACCATGTTCACCGGCATCGTTCAAGGCCTGGCCCAGGTGGCCGGCATCACCGACCAACCCGGCCTGCGCAGCTTTGAGCTGGCCTTTGCGCCGGGCTTTGATGCCGGGCTGGAGATCGGCGCCAGCGTGGCCTGCGACGGCGTGTGCCTGACCGTGACCGCCATGCCCGCGCCCGGCCGGGCCTGCTTCGACGTGATGCAGCAAAGCCTGGGCCTGACCACGCTGGGCGCGCTGGCCGAGGGCAGCATGCTCAACGTCGAAAGGGCTGCACGCGACGGCGCCGAGATCGGCGGCCACCCGCTCAGCGGCCATGTCGACTGCCAGGGCAGGCTGCTGTCCATCTGCCAGCCGCAGAACAACCATGTGCTGCGCATCGGCGTGCCGGCCAGCCACATGCGCTATGTGTTTGCCAAGGGCTACATCGCCATCAACGGCGCCAGCCTGACGGTGGCCGAGGCGAACCGGGCCGAGCGCTGGTTCGAGGTCTGGCTGATCCCCGAGACGCTGCGCATGACCAGCTT
>JANOWE010000092.1:0-21412 GCA_031417735.1 Betaproteobacteria bacterium | reverse complement strand
GCCGGCCTCCTGGCCCAGGCGGTTGAAGGGCTGGAACATCTGCGCCAGCTTGTCTGCCGCCAGTCCCTCGCCGGTATCTTGCACGCTGACGCGAACGCGGCCCGCCACGCCGGGGCCGCAGCGCAGGTCGACGTGGCCGCCGACGCGGTTGTACTTGATGGCGTTGGACAGCAGGTTCAGCAGCACCTGCTTGACCCGGGTGCGGTCGGCCCGTATCACCCATGGGCCCTGCGACGCCGGGAAGTAGACCCGAATGCCGCTCTTGTGCACCTGCGGCTCGATCATGGCCTGGCAGTCGGCCAGCACCTCGGCCAGCGAAATCGGCTCGAACGACAGCGACAGCTTGCCCGACTCGACCAGCGCGAGGTCCAGGATCTCGTTGATCAGCTCCAGCAGGTACCAGCCGGCCAGCAGGATCTGATCGATGCTGTCCTTCTGGCCGACGGTGGGCTGTGGGCTGCCGGTTTCCATCAGCTGCGCAAAACCCAGGATGGCGTTGAGCGGCGAGCGCAGCTCGTGGCTCATCGACGAGAGAAAGTCGGACTTCGCCAGGTTCGCTTCTTCGGCAGCAACCTTGGCCTTCTTGAGTTCGAGGTGGCTGACCTGCAGCACTTCATTCAAGCGCTTGCGCTCGGCCTCGATCTGCTGGCGCGCGGTGTTGTCGGTGCCGATCAGCAGGTAGCCGATGATCGCGTTCTGTACGTCGCGCAAGGCGGTCACCGAAACCACCGCCGGGAAGCGGCTGCCGTCCTTGCGGATGTAGGTCAGCTCGTAGACGTCCTCGATGCCGCGCCTGGCCTTGAACACCAGCGCCTCGAAGCCCGGTGCGATCGGCGTGGCCAACTCCGCGCTGAGCGCTTGCGCGCGCAGCAGCAGTTCCTGCGGGTCAGAGATGTCGGCCGGCGTGATGCGGTTGACCACCTCGGTGGCCGCATAGCCCAACATGCGCTGGGCGCCGACGTTGAAGATCTGGATCACACCACGCTCGTCGGTGGCGATGCTGGAAAAGTTGGCGCTGTTCAGGATGGCGGTCTGCAGCGCACCGGTCTTGAGCAGGGTCTTTTGACGCTGGTCCTCGGCGAAGGCCGTGGCCCCGTCCTCGGCCTCGGCATCGGGCGCACCGGCTCCGACGTTTGTCATCTCGTGTCTTTCTGTTTGGCGAGCGGGATTCTGGGCGAGATCGCCGTCGCTGCGTGTGGGTGCGGACGCACGCTCGGTCGAGGACTGTGACAGAGTGGCTGGCCGTGCGCTGTGCGCCGGCGCACACAGCGCGGCATGCGTCGGCGCACACAGCGCGGCATGCGTCGGCGCACACAGCGCGGCATGCGCCTGCGGCTGGCGCGGGCCGAAAGCGCAGCGCTCAGTGTCGATGGCCAGGTGCAGCCCGGCCCTTCGATGGCGCAGGTAGACGATGGCGGCAAGCACGATGTTCCCGTGCGCTGGGCCGGCGCGCACCAGAGCGCGGTGCCCCGCACCGCGACCTGAGCGAAATGGCCGCCTCCGCTTCATCTTGGCGCCATCGTTGGCCAGGCAGCGGCACATGGCCGCCGCAGGGTCAGCCGGTGCGCAGTGCGAGGTTCAGTCGATCCACCACCGCAGCCCAGTCGGCGTCCTCGACCAGGGCTTCGCGCAGCAATCGTGCCTGGGCGGGCGTCCAGCATGGGGCGTCCTCCAGGCGAACATCGCCTGCCAGCGGCGCATGGGTGGCGATGAACATGCGAATCGACTCGGGGTCTGCCTCCAGTCCCAATTGAGCAAAGAGCTCGGGAAAGCGGTGGTGGGCCATTTCCATTCGAGGCCTCCTTTCAAAGAAGCTTGCGGTTGATGCCGATCAAGGCTGGGACGGGCTGGCTTGCATCGCCGGGTCGCGCGACAGGCGGCCATGGCAGAGGTCGGTGTGGATCCAGATCAAGTGCCAGCGGCTCGACCGTCGGTACAGCCTACTCCGTCATGCAGGTGTTGAGCGCGCGCATTGGTGGAACAGGCGCATCGAGGAGGCTGCCCCATGGCCTTTGACTGCGCTGATGGTCTCGATCCGTCTCTGTCGCACCGTGCGCTGGCGCACGCTGCGATGGTGTGTGCGCTGACGTACAGACGAGGCCGCATGGGCTGGCCAGACTGAAAGATCGGCGGAGCTTGCCCGCGCGCCTACCGCCTCAAGCGGCCCTGCCCCCACCGGGCTGCAGACACCACCGAAGGAAGCGACATGAAGTCCATGTATGCACCCGAACCGCTGACCCAGGCCAGCCTGGCCGAGATCACGTCGTTCCAGGGGCAGCCCTGCCTGTCGCTCTACCTGCCGACCCATGGCCGCCATCCCGAGAATCGACAGGACCCGATGCGCTTCCGCCAGTTGCTGAAGGCGCTGGAGACTTCGCTGCGACGAGCGCACGCGGACGATGCGGTCAATGCCCTGCTTGAGCCCTTCGAGGCATTGGCGCAGGACCACGACTTCTGGCAGCACACGCAGGACGGACTGGCCGTGCTGGGTGCACCGGGCCAGTTCCGCGTGTTCCTGCTGCAGCGGCCGGTGGTCGAACTGGCCGTGGTGGCCGATAGCTTTCACACCAAGCCGCTGCGCCAGTTCTTGCAGTCGACCGGCCGTTACCAGGTGTTGGCGCTGAGCCTGCAAGAAGTGCGGCTCTTCGAGGGGAACGGCCACGGCCTCGACGCTGTGGCGCTGGCAGCGGACGTGCCGCAGACGATGAGCGCGGCAGCAGGCGACGAGCGCAACGAGCCCGCCACCAAGGTGTCGTCGCATGGCGGCATGGGCGGCGACGGGTCCGGACATCGGGCCACGCACCATGGCCAGGAGGGCAAGCAGGATCAGGACGAGGCTGACGCCGAGCGCTTCTTCCGCGCCGTAGACCGTGCCGTGCTGGAACAGCACTCGCGCCCGTCCAGCCTGCCTTTGATGCTGGCGGCCCTGCCCGAACACCACCACTTGTTTCGCCAGGTCAGCCACAACCCTTTCCTGATGGCCAGCGGCTTGATGGTCGACCCCCAGGGTCTGACGCAAGACGAATTGCGGCAGCGCGCCTGGGACGCGGCCGCGCCGCAGCAAAAGGCGCAGCAGGCCGCATGGTGCGAGGCCTACGCCGCCGCTGCGGCCCAGGGGCTGGGCAGCGACGACCTGTCGCAGGTCGCTCAAGCTGCGGTGGCCGGGCGCGTGGCCACGCTGCTGATCGAGGCCGATCGCCAGGTGCCCGGCCGAATCGACAGCGCGACGGGGCGCATCGATGTGGCAGAACTCGACAAGCCTGGCGTGGACGACATGCTGGACGATCTGGGTGTGCTGGTCGAGAAGCGGGGTGGTCAAGTCCATGTGCTCCCGGCCGAGCGCATGCCAACACGTACTGGCGCGGCGGCAAGCTTTCGTCACTGAACCCGCCGTCGTCCCACGAACCTGCGGGAGAAGCCCATGAAGGTCCAACTCAACACCGACGTCCACATCGACGGCACCGAGGCGCTTGCTGCGCAGGTCAGCGCGATGGTCGAGCGGGCGCTGGCGCGCTTTATCGAACAGATCACCCGCGTGGAGGTGCATCTGAGCGACGAGAACGGCGGCAAGAGCGGGCACAAAGACCAGCGCTGCATGCTGGAGGCACGCCTGAAGGACCGCCAGCCTGTGGCGGTGACAGAACATGCCGCGACGCTGGAGCAGGCGGTCCATGGCGCGGCCCAGAAGCTGGCTCACCTGCTGGACAAAACCCTGGGCCGGCAGCACGAGCATCGGGAAATGGCGTCCGACCTGCCCTTGGCCGGGTTGGACCCCGCGCAGGACTGATGGCCTGCTGCCAGGCCACAGCCGTCGCTGACCACGCGCCGTGAGGCATGCCAACTTCCCGGCTGCCGAGCCTGGGGTCGGAGGCCCGGCGCCGGCTCGCGCCGTGACGCGTCGGCGGCCGCGCGGTGCGGCCAGGCCGCAGCGGGTCAAACGCACCAGGTGATGGCGTCGCCCGAGGCTGCGTCGCCCGCATCCACGATGGTGTGCACAGAACCGCATCCGGCCTCGGCGTACGCTGCCGTACAGACACCGGCCGCAGGGGGTGCGAAGCTGCGCCATCTGGTCTCGATGCAAGGTTTATTCATGATCGAATGGTCTGCCCCAGGTTTGCCGGCCCGCCACGTTTTGCGCGACGTCCTGACTTCATGGCTCAGGGCTTGGTCGACTCAACGGCCCGGGTCAATCGACGTCCCGTCGACTGAAATTGCAGGGCCGAATCCACATTCAAGCGCTTCGGTCCGCGTGCTGGTTGTCGACGACAACCCCTCGAACCTGGAGGTTATGCACGCGTTGCTGGCGTCCAAGGGCATGGTGCCCATACTGGCCGCAGATGGCGCCGAGGCGGTGGCCCTGGCCTGCGAAATGCGCTTCGACCTCATCCTGATGGACTTGCAGATGCCCATCCTTGACGGCTTGGAGGCCACGGCGGCGATCCGGCACTTCGAGAACAGCTGTTCTCAGCCCGCCGTACCCGTGGTCGCCTATTCCAGCACCGTGCTGCGTCCAGGCGTGCTGGCCAAGCACGGCCTGAACGGCAGCCTGGCCAAGCCCTGTGACGACCATGATCTGGAGGACTGTCTGGTCCAGTGGTGTCCCGCCTACCAAAACACGCCGCTTGCGCCTTGTGCGCCCAGCGACGGCCGCCTTTGGCAGAATTCGAATCACCATCTCGAGTCCAGCAGCCGCTCGCTGCGCTGAACCCGCGCCCGAGCGCTGTGGGTAAAGTCCGGCCGAGCCCTTGCTGCGGCGACGCGCCAGGCCAATCAGCCACGCGCGCGTCCAGCCCAGGGTCCGGGTGGCAAACGCGAAATGCGTTCCTGTACGTTCAGCAAGCCTCGGGCCGGTGGCCCTGTTCTTCTGACGCAGCAGCGAAGCTCACCAGGTAGCGGTTCGCTGCGGGGTCCGCGCCGATGCTGGCCAGGACCGATCGCGCCGGCCCGTCCTTGGGGCACAGCCTGAGACGGCATGCCGTTTGCCCCGGGCCTGCATCCGCGCCTGCGTCCGCGCCAGCGTTCGCGCCTGCGTTCGCGCCTGCATCCACGCTGGAAATCAGCGATCTGAATCGCCGCGCGCTGTCCTCGCAGAGAAAGCTGTCAAGGGCCAGTCCATAGGCATGGTCGCGCCCGATGCCCAGCATGTCGGCCCCGGTCTGATTCAATTCGTACAGGGCCCCTCGGGCATCGAGGGTGAAGCAGCCCACCGGCTGGCAGTCATAGAGCTCGATCTGTCGGCGCAACGCAGATTCCAGTTCGGCGCGTGAATCTCGCAACTCTTGCGCCTGCAGTTCAAGCTCAACCTGATGTACCTGCAGTTCGTGCAGCAGCGTCAGCGCGTCCAATGCGGTGTGCGGCGACGAAGCCAAGGCATGCAGAACGGCCAGCGCGTCGGCGGCCCTGGCAGTGGCCCCCTTGGTGGCGGCTGACCCCGTCAGCCTTGACGCTGCGCGGCTGCGCAGATCAGCCAGGCGTTCCAGTTCGATGGCATGGACGGTGGGGGCGGACAGGTCGGACATGGGAACCTTCGGGACAACTGGGGCGAAGTTCTCACTCTACGCCTTGCGCAGCCTGGACTCGAGTTCCTTGGCGACCGTGATGTTGAACCCCGGTGGGCGGCTTGAAAGGCTGGGGCAGCGATCGAGCATCATCCATGCGCAAGTATGCGTGCCGTTGGCCACGGCCAGGGCCTTGGCGCGTTTGATCGTCCACAGAATCTGATGGGTCAGCACCAACCCATCTTCTGTGCCTGCGACGCCATGGCCAATGTTCGCTGTCGCACAGACGCAAGGCATGGGCCAGAGCAGCATCCATGCATGGTCCAAACGCCCACCGCTCGCATGGTCTGCCGGCCAGCCCGATGAGCATCTGCCCATGACGGCGCACCAAGGATTGAAGGCTTTCAGCCATGTCGTGCTGGCGATGCTGCTGGCCGGCATCGCCTACGCCAGCACTGTCGCCATCATCTACTGGACCGGCATCAGCGTCTGACGCGCCCAATCGAGCCATGAACAAGCGACAGGCCAGGCTCTTCGCGATCGGTTCGACCGTGGTCGCCGCACTGGCTTTTCTGGGGCTGACGATCGACAGCCACCGCCAGTTTCCCAAACTCACGAATGCGCAGAACATCACGCCCGCGGTCAGCCATGGCAAGAACGTCTGGCACAAGAACAACTGCATCAACTGCCACACGCTGTTCGGCGAAGGCGCCTACTACGCGCCCGACCTGACCAAGATCGCGCAGCACCGCGGTGCCGCCTACCTTCAGGCCTATCTGAAGGATCCGTCGAAGTTCTACGACGAGCAGCGCCACCGCCGGCTCATGCCCAAGCAGGACATGAGCGATGTCGAGATCGCCGACCTGGTGTCGTTTCTCGATTGGGTGAGCAAGGTCGACAACCAGGGCTGGCCGCCACGGCCGATTCTGGTCACCGGCGCGGGCATCGGTCCGATGGGCGCGGTGCCGGCCGGGCCGGCGGCCGCCGTGGTCAAGGCCGCGCTGCCCACCGGATCCAACCCCGCTGTGCTTGACAAGGATCCCATCGCGCTGGGCGAGATCGTGTTCAGGACAGCTGCGCCCAGCTGCACCGCCTGCCACTCCCTGGTGCCCGACGCCCACATGGCCGGACCATCGCTGGCCGGCGTGGCCACACGCGCGAAGCACACGATTGCCTCACCCGACTACAGGGGCCAGGCCAAGGATGCCGCCGCTTACCTGAGCGAATCCATCACCCAGCCCAGCGCGCATGCCGTCGCCGGAGCCATGTATTCGGCGGGCGGGGTGTCGTTCATGCCAGCGACCTATGGCAAGGATCTGAGCCCCGACCAGATCGCCCATCTGGTCGCCTACCTGGCGACCTTCAAGTAGCCCGGTGCCCGCCACGAGGAACACCCGCCATGCGCTACAGGTCTCAATCGGTTGCCTACGGGTACTTTGCCGTCGCGATGCTGCTGTTCGGTCTGCAACTCGTGTTCGGTCTGCTGTCAGCCGCCAAATACCTCGGCCCCGATCCACTGCTCTACATCCTGCCCTTCGATGTGACCAAGGTCATCCACACCAACCTGCTGATCGTGTGGGTGCTGACCGGTTTCATGGGCGCGACCTACTGGATGGTGCCCGACGAATCGCGAACCGAGCTGTACAGCGTCAAGCTGGCCTATGTGCAGCTGGTGCTGTGGACCGTGATGGGCCTGGTCACCGTCATCGGCTACCTGTTTCGATACGGCACCGGCAACAAGCTGCTCGAGCAGCCCTTGCCGTCCAAGATCGTCATCGTGGTCTGCATGTTGCTGTTTCTCTACAACATCGGCATGACGATCTGGCAGTCCAAACGCTTCACCACCACCGAAGGCGTGCTGGTGCTGGGCCTGGGCCTGGCGGCGGTGCTTTACCTGCCGGCACTGCTGGAGTTCGAGAACTACACGGTGGCCATCTTCTACCGTTGGTGGACCATTCATCTGTGGGTCGAAGGCGTGTGGGAAATGATCCAGGGCGGCTTCCTGGCCTACCTGCTGATCCGCTTGTCCGGTGCCGACCGCGAGGTGCTGGAAAAGTGGCTGTACGTGATCGTCGGCCTGGTCTTCATCGCCGGCATCCTGGGCACGGCGCACCACTACTACTGGGTCGGCGTGCCGGCCTACTGGCTGCCGATCGGCGGCGTCTTCAGCGCGCTGGAGCCGGTGGCACTGGTGGGCATGGCCATCTACGCCTACTCGGCCATGCGCCGCTCGGGCATGGCCCACCCCAACACGCTGGCGCTGCACTGGACGCTGGGCAGCGCCGTGTTCACGCTGTTTGGTGCGGGCCTGCTCGGCCTGGCCCATACCTTCCCGGACGTCAACAAATGGACCCATGGCACGCTGATCACCGCGATGCATGGCCACGCCGCCTTCTACGGCGCCTACGCGATGATCACGCTGGCCATGATCAGCTTTGCGCTGCCGGCGATGACGCCCGGGCGGTCCGAGCAGGGCAGCAGCATCGGCTACTGGTCGTTCTGGCTGCAGATTGGCGGCATGTTCGGCATGACGCTGTCGTTTGCCACCGCTGGCATTGCCCAGGTTTACCTCGAACGCATACTCGGCATGGGCTACCTGGACGCTCAGCTGAAGATACAGGTGCACTTCGTGATGCTGGTGGTCACCGGGTCGATCTTCGCCATCGGCGTGGGCCTGTTCATCGTCGACTTCTTCCGTTACGCACCGCGCTTCGAGGTCGATGACGGCCGCAAGCCGGGCCTGCGGCCGGCGGTCACTGCCGCAGCGGCGTGACCGCCGGAGTGCCGCCGGACCGCGAGCCGTTTTACCTGCCGGCCGGGGACGAGGTCGCGGTCTTCCAACAATGTCACGCGCGCGGCCTGGCGGTGATGCTCAAGGGCCCCACCGGTTGCGGCAAGACACGCTTTGTCGAGCACATGGCCTGGCGGCTGAAACGCCCGCTGGTGACGATCTCCTGCCACGACGACCTGACCGCGAGTGACCTGATCGGCCGCTTTCTGATCCGGCATGACGGCACGGCCTGGCAGGACGGGCCGCTCACCCGCGCCGTGCGCGAGGGCGCGCTGTGCTACCTGGACGAGGTCGTCGAGGCGCGCCAGGACACGGTGGTGGTGCTGCATTCGCTGACCGACCACCGGCGCTTCCTGCCGATCGACAAGACCGGCGAGACGGTCTGTGCCGCACCGGGATTCCAGCTCATCGTGTCCTACAACCCGGGCTACCAGCGCATGCTCAAAGACCTCAAGCCCAGCACCCGCCAGCGCTTCGTGGCGCTGGACTTCGACTTTCCGCCGGCGCAGCAGGAAGCGGCGATCATCGAGCGCGAAGCCGCCGCCGAGCATGCGACCGCCGTGGCGCTGGTGTCGCTGGGGTGCCGGCTGCGTGGCCTGCGCGACCGTGGCCTGGCTGAAGTGCCGAGCACGCGGCTGCTGATTGCCGCCGCCGGCCTGGTGGCCAGCGGCATCAGCGCGCGCCAGGCCTGCTACACCGCCATCGTCTCCCCCCTGTCCGACGACGAATCTCTGGTCGGCGCGATGCGCGACCTGGTTGACGCCACCTTCGTCTGAACGTGGGTCACCGGGCATGGCCGAAGCCGAAGACCTCATCACCGATGCGGCGCTGCATGCGACGAATTTCGTTCAGCGCGTGTGGCGGCGAAATCGCGCCCGCACCAAGTCAGCGACGGCGGCGCCCGAACTCAGCCTGGCCGATGTCGCACAGCGCCTGGACCTGCTGATCACGGCCGTGTTCGGTCGCAGCTACCGCCTGCGCATGGCCCAGGCGCCGGCACGCGCCACTTTATTGTCGAGAGCCTTTGGGCCACAACAGCGCCCTCGCGTGCAAGGCGCGATTCCGGCCACGGACGGCCGCTGCATCTGGCTGCCAGCCGAGACCGGCTTGCCGGATGCGACAAGGGCCTTGGCCCGGTTTCGCACGGTGGCGCTGCAGCAGGCGATGCGCGCGTACCGGGGCAGTGCTGCAGGCGCGGGCAGCGACGCCACGCCGCTGGTGCGCGACCTCTACCTGCTGATCGAGGCCCATGCCGCCGACGCGGCCTTGGCGCAACTGCTGCCTGGCATGCAGGGCCCACTGAACGGCTGGCGGGCGGATGCGCTGAGCGCGCGCCCGGCCATATCGAGTTTCTCCCTGGGCCGCCAGCCACTCGAAACCTGGGTATGCCGTCTGCTGGCCAGACCCATGCTGGCCCAGGGCAGCGATGCCCTGTGCAGCCCGTCGCCCGAAAGCTCCAGGGACATGGCGCACCAGATAGCGAGCGATTTCCAGCCTCAGGCTTCGACTGCCGCACGGCTGGCTACCCAGCCCTTGCTCAAGGATTGGTGGACCGGCGATCTCCATGCGCCAGGCGCGACCTCGGGTCCGGAGACTGAAGCCAACAGCGCGGCAGACCTCGAGCCGGCGCGCGCCGCCCGCAGCGCCCGGCTGGTGCGCCAACCCAAAGTGCGCGAAGCAAGGGACGACGAAGACGATGCACGCCAGGGCGCCTGGATGATCCAGGCCTCGGCGCCGCATGAGGTCGCCGAGGACCCCAACGGACTGCAGCGGTGCACCGACCGCGATGGCCACACGGCAGCCGACGAATTTGCCCAATCGCTGGCTGAACTTGAGCAGGCACGGCTGGTCTGGACACCCGGTACGCCGAAGGAGGTGCTGCTGTCCGACGACCCACCCGACGCACGGACCAGATGCGGTGCCCGCGCGGGCGCAGGCGCCGACGAATCGGGACAGCTCCGTTACCCCGAGTGGGACCACCGCATCCAGGCCTACCGTGAACCAGGTGCCACCATCCGCTTGCTGCCGGCCAGCGCCGGTCCGCAGGCCTGGGTCGACGACACCCTGGCCGAGCACCGCTCGATGCTGGACGCCATCCGGCGGCGCTTCGAGCTGCTGCGCGGTCAGCGCATGCCGCTGCGCCGGCAAGCCGATGGCGACGACATCGATCTCGAAGCCTGCATCGACGCCCGGGCCGACCTGCGCGCGGGGCTGCCGATGGCGCAGGCGCTGTACCGGTCACAGAAGCGATCGAAGCGCGACCTGGCCGTGCTGCTGCTCATCGACGTCAGCGGTTCGACCGACGGCTGGGTCTGCAGCGGCCGGCGCGTCATCGACGTCGAGCGCGAAGCGCTGCTTTTGGTCTGCGTGGCGCTGGACGCGCTGGGCGAGCCGTATGCCGTTCAGGCCTTCTCGGGCACCGGCCCTCAGTCGGTGACGGTGCGCAGTCTCAAGCGCTTCGACGAGCCCCACAGCAACCAGGTGGCGACGCGCATCGCGGCGCTGGAACCCGAGCAGTTCACGCGTGCAGGCGCCGCGATCCGCCATGCCAGCGCGGTGCTGATGCGGCAGCCTGCCTCGCAGCGCCTGCTGTTGCTGCTGTCTGACGGCAAGCCCAATGATGTCGATGTCTACGAGGGCCGCTACGGCGTCGAGGACATGCGGCGCGCCGTCATCGAGGCCAGGCTTCAGGGCATCGCGCCCTTCTGCCTGACCGTGGACAGGCAGGCCGCCAGCTACTTGCCAGGCGTGTTCGGGGTCAAGCAGTACGCCTTGTTGGCCAAGCCCTCGAACCTGCCAGCCGCTTTGCTCGACTGGATGCATCGCCTGGTCCTGGCTGCTTGATCATGCCGACCCTGCGGGCCATGTTCGCTGGCAGACAGACGTATGCTTCACCGCCGCGCCCAATGGGCTCGATCAATTCGCCCGCTGCCCATTCAAGCAACACCGGAAACAGCTTCGTCTGAGCCATGACAAGCCGCCACATCTTCCGCTGATGTCCGGGCCTGTCCTGCCCGATCAGCTTGCCGCTTGCACGCTGAGCGCCGGGCGCCTCTGGATCTGCTGATGAACAAGCGCGCCGCCACAGCCCCGTTGCATGCACTGAGCTTCAACAGCGGCTCTTCGTCCTTGAAGTTCGGTCTTTATGCGGTGCGCGCCGATCGGGCGACATGCCTTGCCAGCGGTGAGGCGCAGAAAATCGGCGGCGCCCACAGCGTCTTCCGGGTGTCGGACTCAAGCGGGCGTGTCGTCTGCCTGGACACTTTGCCGTTGCGCACGCCGGGCGATGTGGTGGTGCGCGTCGGCCAGTGGTTGATCGCCAGCGGCGCACCCGCAGCGCAGGCCGTCGGCCACCGGGTCGTTCACGGCGGGCCCGCCGTGCGCCGGCACTGCCGCATCGACGCTGCAGTGCTGCAGCAGTTGCAGGACGCACAGGTTTTCGCACCGCTGCACACACCCGCAGTGCTGGCCGTGATCCGCAGCGCGCAGTCCACCTTTCCCGGGCTGGTCCATGTGGCCTGCTTCGACACCGTCTTCCATGCCCGCATGCCGGCGGTGGCCAGCGTGCTGCCATTGCCTGCCGCGCTACGTGCGCAAGGCATCCAGCGCTATGGTTTTCACGGCCTGTCGTGCGAATCCATCTTGGACCAGTTGGCCCAGGCGGCGCCCGGTCGCCTGCCAGGTCGGCTTTTGATCGCCCACCTGGGCAACGGCGCCAGCGTCACGGCGGTGCGCGATGGCGTCTCGATAGACACCAGCATGGGGCTGACGCCCAGCGGCGGCCTGGTCATGGGCACGCGCAGCGGCGACCTCGACCCCGGCGTGCTGGTCTACCTGGCACGCCACCAGGGCTTTGACGCCGCGATGCTGGAAGACCTGGTCGACCACCGCAGCGGCCTGGCCGGCATTTCCGGCCTGGGCGGCGACATGCGCACGCTGCACGCAGCGGCCGCGACGAATGCCGACGCCGCGCTGGCCATCCGCATGTTCTGCTACGCCGTGCGCAAACAGCTGGCCGCGATGTGGGCGGTGCTGGACGGCGCCGACGCCATTGTCTTTACAGGCGGCATCGGCCAAAACGACGCCGCGGTGCGGGCCGAAATCTGCCTCGGTCTGTCGTCGCTGGGTGTGAAGATCGACCAGGCGCGCCACCGTGCGCTGGCCAATCCGATCAGCAGGGTCAGCTCAAGTTGCCAGGTGCATGTGCTGCCGTCGTTGGAGGACGAGCAGATCGCCCTGCACACGGCGGCTCTGGTCGGTGCGCCTTGAAAGGCAAGCCGGTCAAAGCACCACAAGAGCATCAGGCCACGCAGGCGCTGCTGAAGAAGGCGTAGCCCAACTGCTGACGCTTGGCCTGGTACATCGCGGCGTCGGCGCAGTTGAGCAACACATCGGGGTCCACGCCGTCGGTCGGGCTCATGGCGATGCCGATGCTCGGGCGCACGCTGAGCTCCAGCGAGCCCACCTGCAGCGGCGCCGCCACCGCGTCGAACAGCTTGCAGGCCAGGTGACTGAGCTGTTCTCGGTCCATCGGGTCGACCAGCATGCAGGCGAACTCATCGCCACCCATGCGGCAGACCATGTCCTGCTTGCGCAGGGCGTGCGACAGGCGCTTGGCCACGATGCGCAACAGTTCGTCACCCGTGCCGTGGCCATGCTCGTCGTTGATGGTCTTGAAGCCGTCAAGGTCGATGTACAGCACGGCCACTGCCGCGCGCGGCGGTGCCAGCGCCATGTCCAGCCTGGCGCCGAAGCCATATCGGTTGGGCAGCGCCGTCAGGCAATCATGCGTGGCCAGGTGGCGGGCGCGCCGCTCATCCTTGCGGACGCCGGCCAACTGCTGCCTGGCGTTGGCCAGGTCGGCCTGGCACAGGCGCAGTTCGCCTTCGATGCTCAGCCGGCGGCCGCGTTGGTCGGCCAGGCCGGCATGCAATTGCTCCAGTGCCTGCATGCACTCAAGCACAGCGGTGCCAATGTGGCGACCACCGAGGCTGATGTTGGCCTGGCCCGCAGTCAGGCGCATGCGTTCGGCGACCGCATGGAACAGCAGGTCCCAATCGGCTTCGGGCGTGATCGGCGCAGTCTCCTGGCGCATCGCCATCAAGGCCACGCCCAGTCGCTTGGGCGACGGCGGAGGGAGCACGGCAGCAGCCATGGGTACCGGGGCGGACGCCACAACCAGGCGCCGGTTCATGAGGCAAGCTCGCGCAAGGCCGCCTGCAGCACGAACTTCGAGACGCTCATCTGCCAAAGCCGCGCCGAACTGAATCGAATCGCCATGACTTTTCTTTCATCGACGGTGCAGTCCGCCAGCAACGGCAAAATAGTCGCTTTCGTCACGCCTGTCGGTGCGCTGTCGCACACAGCGGGGGAGCGCACAACGGCCAGACTTGCCGTGCCAGGCGCAGCCGGGCGACTGGTCTTCAGGCGACCACCTGGGCGTAGGTGCTGGCATCGCTGGCGTAGCACGAGCAGGCCACTGCTTCCAGGCCGGCCCGGTCGAGCACCGTCAGCTCGCCTCGGTGGTAGGTGATGAGCCCGCTTTGCTGCAGTGCTCGCGCGGCCGCGGTCACGCCCACACGGCGCACACCCAGCATATAGGCCAGGAACTCTTGCGTGACCTGAAAGCTGTCGGCATGGGCGCGGTCCTGGCTCATCAGCAGCCAGCGCGCCAGGCGCGGTCGGATCAAATGAAAGCGAAGGCAGGCCGCCGAAGCCGCCATCTGCGCCATCAGCACAAAGAGGTAGCGGCCCAGGATCCGCTGCAGCGCCGGGCTGGAGCTCAGTTCAGCCTTGAACGCCGCGCTGTCGATGCGCCAGGCCGCCCCCGCGCCTTGCACCAGGGCGCGCAAAGGCACCGCCGGCACGCCCAGCAGGAGTGAGGCACCGACCATGCCTTCGCGCCCGACCATGCCCACTTCCAGCGACGGGTGCTGGTCGACCTGCGCCACCAGCGAGATGAAGCCATGGCTTGGGAAATACACATGACGCATGGGCTCGCCACGCGCACACAACTCTTCTTTCAAAACCAATTGAACGGGGTCGCAGATCGCCAGCACGCGCTTGCGGTCGCGGCTTGGCAGCAATTCGATGAGGCGGTTCTGGGCGTCTGGCAAGAGGGTGGGTCCGGTCAGGGTGGGCCGGCGCAGTGGCGGCAAGGCGTTCGGTGCGGCCTGTACGTCAAGCCCGTGCGCAGCTTGGGGCCGCGACGGACCCCGGTCTGTGCGCTCGCCCACAGTCCGCGCCACGCGCCATCAGCAGCGTCGGCCCACCGGCGTCGCCTTCAGCTGGCCTGCCGGTCCGGCAGCAGCCGGTCGTACTCTTTCTTGACCACGGCGTAGCACTCGCAGGTGCGGGCTTCCAGGCCTGGCCTGTCGAGCACCGTGATGCGCCCGCGTGTGTAGCGGATCAGGCCCTCTTTCTGCAGCTTCAGCGCACCCTCGGTTACACCCTCACGGCGCACGCCCAGCATGTTGGCGATCAACTCCTGCGTCATCACCAGTTCATTGCCGTCCAGCCGGTCCAGGCTCAGCAGCAGCCAGCGGCACAGCTGCTGGTCAAGCGAGTGGTGGCGGTTGCACACCGCCGTCTGCGCCATCTGCGTGATCAGGGCCTGGGTGTAACGCAGCATCAGGTGCATCACGGCGGACCATTTGAACTCTTCCTTGATCACCGACGCGCTCAGGCGCCAGCCCTGGCCGGCGCTCTGCACCACAGCGCGGCTGGGCGTGGACTCGCCGCCCATGAACAGCGAGATGCCGACCACGCCTTCATTGCCCACCACGGCGATTTCGGCCGAGGAGCCGTTTTCCATCACATACAGCAGTGAGACGATGGCGGTGCTGGGAAAGTACACATGGCTCTGCGTGTGGCCTGACTCGTAGACCACCTCGCCCAGTGGCAGGTCGACCCATTCAAGCTGCGACTGCCAGCGCCGCCAGTCGGCAGGCGGCAGAGCGGCCAGCAAGTGGTTGGCCCTCGGGGCGGTCGGGAGCTTGGGCATTGCAACGCTTTCTGCGGCAGTTTCTAGGGTCACCCGACTTTAGCCCTTGCATGACAGCCAGTCTGTTCCACGGCGAACACAGAATGCAAAGTTCAATGTGCGACAGCGCACAGACAGACCCGTCGAACAGCCGTCAAGCTTCGTCGACGCCCGGCCGGGCGCGGCACCGACCCATCTCAGCCCCGCATGGAATTCAAGGATTACTACCAGACGCTGGGCGTGACCAGGGCGGCCACCGCCGACGAGATCAAGAAGGCCTTTCGCAAGCTTGCGCGACAACACCATCCGGACATCAGCAAGGCGGCCGACGCGACCGAGCGCATGGCCGAGTTGAACGAAGCCAATGCCGTGCTGTCCGATCCGGCGCGGCGCTCGGCCTACGACTCGCTGGCGTCTGGCGCGCGTGAGGCTGACAACGCCAATTTCCAGCCACCACCGAACTGGGACGCGGGCTTCGAATTCCCGGACAGCCCGGCCGAGCCAGGTGACCACAGCGACTTCTTCGAGCAACTGTTCGGCCGCGCCGCGCGTGCCCACCGTCACCGCGACCAGACCGACCCATTCGACGCTGCCCATGCGTCGATGCGCGGGGCCGACCACCATGCCCGGATCGAGCTCGACATCATCGATGCCTACTTCGGCGCCGAGCGCACCGTCGTGCTGCGCAGCGCTCGACTGGACGACGCCGGCCGTGTGGTGAGCCAGGAGCACAAACTGCAGATCAGCGTACCCAAGGGCGTCTACGAGGGCCAGCACATCCGCCTGGCCGGGCGAGGCAGCCCCGGCCTGGGTGCTGCGCCGGCCGGCGACCTGCTGCTCGAGGTGGTGTTCAAACCCGACCCGCGCTGGCGCGCTGAAGGCCGCGACGTGTACCAAGGCCTGCCACTGTCGCCCTGGGAGGCCATGCTCGGCGCCACGGCCGCCATCCACACTCCCGGCGGCGACACCGAAGTCAGCATTCCGGCCGGCTGGAAGGCGGGCCGCAAACTGCGACTGAAGGGCAAAGGCATTCCGGGCGCGACGCCCGGCAACCTTTACCTGACGCTGGAACTGGCGCTGCCCCCGGCCGACAGCGATGCCGCGCGCGCAGCCTACGCGGCGATGGCCAGCGCCTTCAAGGCTTTCGAGCCGCGCGCCAACGAGGCGGGCTGACGATGCAGCCCACGGCCCACCCTTCGGTCGCCACGGGCGAGCTTCTTGCTGGCGCGGTCTTCAGCGCGCTGGAATTCGCCCAGGCCTGCGGCAAAAGCCCGGACTGGGTACTTGCACGGGTCGAAGCCGGTGTCTTGCAGGTCGACACCACCAGCGGCGCATGGCGCTTCGACAGCGTCACCCTGGTGCGCGCGCGTCGCATTGCGCAACTGGAGGCCACCTACGATGCCGATCCGCAACTGGCCGCGCTCACAGCCGATCTGATCGAGGAGGTGACACGCTTGCGGCTGCGCCTGCAGGCGCTTGCCGGGGAACATGGCCTCAAGGGCTGAGCCGCCGATTCTTGGCCTGCCAGCCTCAGACCAGGCCAGAGTGTCCTTCGTCGATCTTGCCCAGTGCCGCCAGGAGCCTGTCGGGCGCCAGCATCATGGCGTGCGGCAGCGAACAGACGCAGGGGCCCGGCGAGTCTTAGCGTCGACCGATGACCGACCAACCCATGACAGCCCCGTTTCGATGGCTTGATGCCTACTGGCGCGCCGCCAACTACCTGTCGGTGGGCCAGATCTTTCTGTGGGATAACCCGCTGCTGAAGCGCCCGCTGGCATTGACCGACGTCAAACCCATGCTGCTCGGGCACTGGGGCACAACGCCCGGCCAGAACTTCATCCACGCGCACCTGAACCACGTCATCTTGGCTCATGACCTGGACATGATTTATGTCTCGGGCCCCGGCCATGGCGGCCCGGCGGTGGTGGCCAACACCTACCTCGAAGGCAAATACAGCGAGGTCTACATCGAGATCAGCCGCGACGAGGCCGGGTTGAAGAAGCTGTTCAGGCAGTTCTCGTTTCCCGGTGGCATCCCAAGCCATGCTTCACCCGAATGCCCGGGCTCGATCCACGAAGGCGGTGAACTGGGTTACTCGCTGAGCCACGCCTTCGGCGCCGTGTTCGACAACCCCGAGTTGATCGGGGCCTGCGTGGTCGGTGACGGCGAGGCCGAGACCGGACCGCTGGCCACGGCCTGGCATTCGAACAAGTTTCTCGACCCGGTCACCGACGGTGCGGTGCTGCCGATCCTGCACCTCAACGGCTACAAGGTCAAAATTCGGTCGGCGCCGACAGTAAAAACATCCGGCCGGCACTGTGGCCTACGAATTCACCGGCGCGCTGCCCGACGCCGCCCGTTTCAAGGCCGAAGGCACCGGCTCCATGGTGCCGCTGGCTCGCCCTGCAATCGACACTGAAGTCACGGTGCACAAGCCGGGCGCAGGCTCCAGCCAGCACATGCAGCATTGACCTGATCCCCGCCCCGCACCACGACCTCACATCTCAAAGGGAACGTCCATGAACCACCGACCCAACGTCCATTCCATCGCACTCGAGATCGCACTGACTTTTTCGGTGATGGCCACCGCTGCTCAGGCCGCAAGCCAGCATGCTGGCGGCCATGGCGAGTCCGCCATCGGCGAACCGGGCAAGGCGGCAAACGTCACCCGCACGGTCCAGATCGACATGAGCGATGCCATGCGCTACACGCCTTCCAGCATCGATGCCAAACAAGGCGAGACGATCCGCTTCGTGATCAGGAACTCCGGCAAGGTCAAACACGAACTGGTGCTGGGCACCGAGAAAGAACTCAAGGAGCACTACGAAGTGATGAAGAAATTCCCGGAGATGGAGCACGACGACCCGAACATGGTCACCGTCGCCCCGGGCAAGTCGGGCCAGGTGATCTGGAAGTTCACCAAAGCCGGCAGGATCGATTTCGCCTGCCTGCAGCCGGGTCACTACGATGCCGGCATGAAGGGTGCGGTGGCCGTGGCGGCGGGCAAGGCGCCAGCCAAAGGGGACGGCCATGGCAACCACAAGCATTGAGTGGCAGCCGCCAACCACACGATCACAAAGGAGTCCACACCATGAACTGCCTCCAGAAAATCGCCGCTGCAGCCACCGCCTCGTTGGTTGTCACATTCACACCTGCGCTCCTTGCCCAGGCAACGACGGGCTTCAGCAAGATGGATGACGTGAAAACGGCACAAACCGCAGTCACGTCAGACATGACCGACGGTGAAGTGCGCAAGATCGACACGGAAGCCGGCAAGGTCACGCTCAAGCATGGCGATATCAAAAACCTCGACATGCCTGGCATGACGATGGTTTTCGCCGTCAAGGACAAGGCCATGCTCGAAAAGCTGAAGGCCGGTGACAAGGTGAAAGTCAAGGCCATCAACGATGGCGGCAAGTTCACCGTGACCGACATCCAGCCGGCACGCTGACGGGTAGCTGCGTCTTGCACCCGCAGCGCCTTTGCGTGCCATCGAGCACCTTGTAGATGGTGGCCATGGCCAGCGCCGCGTTGGCATGGCGTGATTGCATGCTGATGGCCATCAGTCTGGTGCTGGCGCATCGGCTCTTCCTGCTGCACATGGACCGCAGCGCACCTTGGCGCGCGCTCACGGCAGCCGTCAATGCGTTCTCAGCCGGTGTTCTCGCGGTTGGCGCAGGTACTTTTCTGATCGCTGGCACTGCAGCGGCATGGTTGGGGTGGTGGACCCCAACTTCAACCAACCCGGCGGCGTTGATGCTGCTATTGGCGGCCGGTGCGGCCGGGTGCTGCTTGGCCAGGGACGGGCGCGCCCAAGCCGTGCAAGAGCTCCGCCTCTGGCTGGGGCTCTTCGCGGGGGTCGCGCTGGCCATGGAGGCACACCACCGCGGGCTGATGCTTGCGGCGCCCTGCCTGTTTGTGTCTGCCGTCGGTATGGCCATGCTGTGGGCCGGCTGGCAACTTGCCACCGAAACGGCTTCGAGCCTGCTGCACGCCAGCAGCAGTTCGCACTGAAGCGTCGGCACTGAAAGCACAAGCGGGCCACGGTCACCGATGATTGCGGCAATCGCCATCAGTCTGGGTTCGGCATCAGCCATTGGCAATGCATTTCGATTGAGAGGAGCACGCAGCAGATGACCGCTGACACCACAACCCGCTTCGCGCGAGGCGCAACCAGGACCGCTGCCGTCGCGCTGGCCCTGGCGTCTACGGGCACGCTGGCCGACATCGTGGACATTGCCTGGGACCCTAGCGGGCGTTTCGAGCGCAGCGTGATCGTGGCGCCCGGCAAGTTCACCGAGGTCTGCGGCAAGCTGCCCGCCGGCTTGATCGTGGCCTGGAACTTCGAGGCCACCGTACCGCTCGATTTCAATGTGCACCACCACGTCGGCAAGGAAGTGCTGTTTACATCGAAGCTCACCGCTGTGGCCACGGCGAAGGACACGTTGACCACGAAGATCGATCAGGACTACTGCTGGATGTGGAGCAACAAGTCCTCGGCACCGATCACCCTCTTGGTCAAGCTATTGCGCTGATGCTGGTAGCGGCAGGCACCGGCGGGACAGCAGCATCACGAGCTGCGGCAGCGCCAGCAAGCCGTAGCTGCGATGCCCGAGCACGCCGAAGAGCCAGCCGCCTGCGACCGAGCCCAGCGTCTGGCCGAGGCCAGCTGCAGCGGTCAGGCCGCCCATCACGACGCCCAGCCTTTGCGGTGAAGAACCCGCGGCCAGATAGGCGATCACCGGCAACACCAGGCCGGTGCCTGCGGAGGTCAGACTGACGCCCAGGTACATCCAGGCATCGGAGCGATCAAAAGTCAGGACCGCCAATCCGATGACAGCAAGGCACAGGCCGGCACCAATGAGGATGCGGGCCGAGATTTTCTCCAAAAGGCAGGTGATGAAGAGCAGAGCGTTGACGCCCAGCATGACGAGGCTGCACTCGGCAAGCATCATCGCTGCCTGTCGCGAAGACTGACCCGCCTGCCGCTGGCCCTGCAGCACGATGCCCAGCTCGAAGCCAGCCAGAACGAACATCACGGTCGCACTCCGCCACAGCAACGCGATCGACTGACCCCGCAGTGGACTGACCGCCGAGGTTTGGACTGCCGCATCGGCCACCAGCGCAGCGGGCAGGCTTGCAGCCAGTCCCACCATCATCACGCCGCCAAGCAAGGCCGACAGAACGAGCACGATCCGCGCCGACAGGGTCGGAGAGACCGCTGCGTCGGTGAGCCACGGCCCGAGCTCATTGGCCACCGAACTCAGTGCAGGTCCGAACAGAAATCCGAGCAGCGACATGGCACCCAGCCACGCGAAACGCCGTGCCCGCTTGTCCTGTGGTGTGTGCTCGGCCACCAGCGCCGCAACAACAGGAACGACTGCGGCGACGAAAATGCCGGTCGTGCCCCGCAGTGCATAGAGACCCCACAAGCCTGCCATCGCGGGGATCAACAGCAGCAGCAAACTCGCGACATAGCCCACGAGCCCGATGATCAGGATTCTGCCGCGCCCGACACGATCCGACGCAATCCCCCACAGCGGCGCACCCAGCAGCACACCGGCCGCATACACGCCGCTGAGAAAGCCGACGTGACGGCCAACTTCGCTGGCGCCGACGCCGGGCAGCAGCGAAGCCAGCCAGCCTGGCAGCACCGGCAAGAGCGCCCCATAGCCGGCGGAGACGATAAAGACCGAGCCCGCCAGCCACGCGAGATGCGCAGGCCGGAGTCCGGCGCTTTCTGCTGCCACGCCTGACCTGTCGGTTGCGCCGATTGATGTCATGTGCGCACGCCCGGCGCAACCCATCGGCGAGCGAGAAAGTTGTAGATGGGCACGAACACGAGTCCGACATAGGCCCCGTAAAGAAAGCTCTCGACCAACCCCAGGAAGAAGCCCCAGAAGGTGAGCCACTTGAAAGCTGGCAACACCATCTCCAGGAATGGAGCCATGTGCAAGCCCGGTGGCACGATGAGGCCATAGACAACGCACAACAAGAAGCTGATGGCGGTGAAGATGCCGAGCGACCAGCTCACGACCTTGATGTTCAGCATGTCTGTTGCTCCTAGGGCCTTTGCGGCCGCTTTGTCCACGCCTTGGGGTATCGGCGTTTCAGTTCACGCCGGATCACATTCAGCTCAGT
>JANOWE010000091.1:0-6623 GCA_031417735.1 Betaproteobacteria bacterium | reverse complement strand
CCGGCGGTGTCCAGGATGTTGGTCAGCACCTCTCGCGGCAGGCCTTCCACCGACAGCAGGTGGATCAGCTCGCCCTGGGCATTGAGTTGGGGGTTGCGTCGGTAGAGCATGGTTCAGGCACTTTCCTTCACACGCAGGCGCAGCCCGCCGTCGTCGCTTCGGGCCAGACGCAGGCTCTGGCCTGCGGGCAGCGACACCCTGGCGGCACAAAAACGCGGTTCGATCGGCAGCTGGCGCCCACCCCGGTCGACCATCACCGCCAGCGTGACGCTGGCCGGCCGGCCGAAGTCGAACAGTTCGTTGAGCACGGCGCGGATGGTGCGTCCGGTGAACAGCACATCGTCGAGCAGCAGAATGTGGGCACCGTCCACGGCGAAAGGTATGCGCGTGGGGTCGGTGCCGCTGGCCAGGCCACGGGCGCCGAAATCGTCGCGATGCAGGGTGCTGGAGATCACGCCGGGCGCGGTGCTCAACCCCAGGTCGGCACTCAGGCGTTCAGCCAGCCAGGCGCCGCCCGACCACACGCCCAGCAGCACCATGTCTTGCCGCCACAGGCCGCGCACGCCGGCCAGCAACTCGGTGTACAGCGCTTCCGCATCAAGGGTCAGGTTGTTCATGGTCGGATGGGATGAGATGGGCTGGGCTGGACGGTCAAAGGCTGTGCAGGTACTGGTTCAAGATAATCGCTGCCGAGGCCGCGTCCACGTCCTGTGCGCCATCGGCCAGGGCTTCGGTGGTGCTGTAGCGCTCGTCCACCTCGTGCACCGGCAGGCCGAAGCGGCCATGCAGCTGGCGCGCAAAGCGCTGCGCCAGCCGGGTATTGTCGTGAGGCGCACCGTCGGGGTGGCAGGGCACGCCGACCACCAGTGCGTCGGGCTGCCACTGCGCGATGAGCTGGCCTATGCGCTCGAAGCGGGCCGTGCCCAGGGCGTCCACCGTGCCCACCGTGCTGGCCTGGCGCAACACGGTGTTGCCGCTGGCCACGCCCACCCGCCGGGTGCCGAAATCAAAGGCCAGGAACTGCAGCGCGCGCGAGCCCGCCGCTGCGCCCGGGCTCATGCGTGCCCCGCCTCCTGGCTGAGCATGCGGGGGTCGAAGCCCAGCAGTGACAGTGCACGCATGTAGCGCTGGGCCACGGGCGTGTCGAAGATGACCTCGGCATCCGCGTCCACGCTGAGCCAGCCGTTGCGGCCCAGTTCGTCTTCGAGCTGGCCGGCGCCCCAGCCGCTGTAGCCCAGCGTGATCAGCACGCGCTTGGGTCCGGCGCCATTGGACAAGGCCTCCAGCACGTCCTTGCTGGTGGTCATGGACAGCCCGCCGGGCACCGACATGGTGGCGTTGTACGGCTCCTGGCCCTCGGCCAGCGCCTCGTGCAGCACGAAACCACGTTCGGTCTGCACCGGGCCACCAAAGTAGACCGGCTGGTCGGCCAGCCCCGACGCAGCCAGGGGCAGTTCCACCCGCTCGAACAGGTTCTTCAGCGTGATGTCGGTGGGCTTGTTGATGACCAGGCCCAGCGCGCCCTTTTCAGTGTGCTCGCAGAGGTAGATGACGGCACCCGCAAAGCTGTCGTCGACCATGCCGGGCATGGCGATGAGGAACTGGTTGGTCAGGTTGATGCGGTCGGTGGCCATGGGCAGATTCTAATGATGCGGCCCCGATGAATGGGCCAAACTCCGGCCATGACCCTGAGCCAAGACCCTTCGGTGGCCAGCGCACTGGTCTGGTTTCGCCGCGACCTGCGGGCCAGTGACCATGCCGCGCTTTACCACGCCCTGCGCGCCGCCGGCCAGGTGCACTGCGCCTTCGTCTACGACAGCGCCATCCTCGAACCGCTGCCCAGGGTCGACCGCCGGGTCGAATTCATCCACCACAGCCTGCAAGACCTGCATGAACAGTTGCAGGCCCTGGGCGAGGCATCGGGCGTGGCCGGTACCGGGCTGATCGTGCGCCATGGCGTGGCCAGCAGCGAACTGCCGGCGCTGGCCAGGGCACTGGGCGTGCAGGCGGTGTACGCCAACCATGACGACGAGCCCGAATCTCTGGCCCGTGACGCCAAGGTGCGTGGCGCGCTGGCCGACGCCGGCATCGTGCTGCACACCAGCAAAGACCATGTGGTGTTCGAGCGCAGCGAATTGCTCACCGCCAGCGGCAACCCCTACAGCGTGTTCACGCCGTACAAGAACAGCTGGCTGAAAAAGGTCGACAGCTTCTTCCTGCGCGGCTACCCGGTGGCCCGGCATGCGCAGGCGCTGGCCTCGCTGCCGCCGGCCCATGCCGACCAGCCGCTGCCCAGCCTGGCCGAGATCGGCTTTCTGCCCAGCAACCTGTGCCGCTTGAAGCTGCCCACCGGGTCGAACGGCGCCGATGCCCTGCTGGACGATTTTCTGCAACGCATCGACGACTACGGCCGCAGCCGCGACTTTCCGGCCGTCAAGGGCCCGAGCTACCTGTCCACGCACCTGCGCTTTGGCACGGTGTCGATCCGCCGCCTGGCCCGCGAGGCCTTCCAGCGCTTTCAGGCCGGCTCACGCGGGGCCGAGGTCTGGTTGTCCGAGCTGATCTGGCGCGATTTCTATCACCAGATCCTGTACCACCACCCGCGCGTGGTGGGCCATGCCTTCCGGCCCGAGTACGACAAGATCCATTGGGAGCATGGCAAGCAGGCCGACGCGTTGTTTGCCGCCTGGTGCGACGGCCGCACCGGCTACCCGCTGGTGGACGCGGCCATGCACCAGATCAACCAGACCGGCTACATGCATAACCGCTTGCGCATGGTGGTGGCCAGCTTTCTGGTCAAGGACCTGGGCCTGGACTGGCGCCGCGGCGAGGCCTACTTTGCGCTGCACCTGAACGACTTCGACCTGGCCGCGAACAACGGCGGCTGGCAATGGGCGGCGTCCACCGGCTGCGATGCGCAACCGTATTTCCGCATTTTCAACCCGGTGTCGCAAAGCCAGCGCTTCGACGCCGAGGGCCGCTTCATTCGCCGCTACCTGCCAGCGCTGGCCGGCCTGCCCGACAAGCTGATCCATGCGCCCTGGCTGGCCCGCCCGGTGGACCTGGCCGCCGCCGGCCTGACGCTGGGCGAGCAGTACCCACTGCCGGTGGTGGCGCACGACCAGGCGCGGGAGAAGACGCTGGCCCGGTTTGCCGTGGTCAAGAGCGCTGCGGCGGCGCGCTGAGCAGGATTGACGCCGGCCTGACGCAGGCCGCCGACGCCGGAGCGACAAACTCAGGCGCTGACGTGTTCGCGCCGGGCATAGCGGGCCACCAGCCGCAGCAGTTCGTCCTCGCTGTAGGGCTTGCCCAGGTAGTGGTCGACGCCCAGTTCGGCGGCGTAGTCGCGGTGCTTTTGCGCCAGGCGTGAGGTGATCATCACCACCGGCAGATCGGCCAGCTCAGCCTGGGCCCGCAGATGGCGCACCAGGTCGAAGCCGTCCATGCGCGGCATCTCGATGTCGGTGAGCAGCACCGCAGGCCGTTCCAGGCTCAGTTTGTCCAGGCCGTCCAGGCCGTCCTTGGCCAGGGCCACACGGTAGCCCTCGCGTTCGAGCAGGCGTTGGGTGACACGTCGCACGGTGAGTGAATCGTCGACCACCAGCACCAGCGGCGCCAGCACCTGCGCGCTAAGCTTGGCGCCGGGCGCAATGCCTTGCGCGGCCAGCCGCATCTCGTCCTGCGCCGCCGCCCGCGCGGCACTGCCGTACAGAGTGGCCAGCGCCACCGGGTTGTAGATCGCCGCGGGCAGGCCGGTGGGCAGCAGGGTCATGCCCACCAGACCGGGCTGGCGCGCCAGCTGCGGGCCCAGGTTCTTGATCACCACCTCCTGGTTGCCCAGCACCTCGTCCACATGCAGCACCACAAACTGGTCGGCGCTGCGCACCACGGCCACCTCGGCGCCCTGCGCGCTGACCACACCGCTGCTGCTGCCCTGCAACAGCCCGGCCAGCCAGAAGAAGGGCATCTCGCGGTCGTTGATGCGCACCACGCCGGTCTCGTAGCCGGCAATGAGTTCGGCGCCAGACAGCCGCTGCACCTGCGCGACCAGGGTTGCCGGCACAGCCACCGAGGCCTGGCCGCAGCGCAGCATCACGACCTGGGTCACGGCGGTGGTCAGCGGCAGCACCAGGCGGAAGCTCGCACCCTGGCCTGGCGCGCTGGCGGTCTCGATGCGTCCGCCCATGGCGTTGACATCGGTGCGCACCACGTCCATGCCTACACCCCGGCCGGCCAGGTCGGTGACCTCGTCGGCGGTGCTGAAGCCGGGCTGGAAGACGAGGTTGACCAGTTCGGCCAGGTCGGGTCGGGCGTCGGCACCGATCAGGCCCAGCGCCAGCGCGCGCTCACGGATGCGGGCCTCGTTCAGGCCGGCGCCGTCGTCACGCACTTCCACCGCCACCTCGTTACCCAGCTGGGCCACCGTCAGGGTGATGCTGCCGGTGGCGTCCTTGCCCGCCGCAACGCGTTGCGCGGCCGGCTCGATGCCATGGACCACGCTGTTGCGCAGCAGGTGCTCGAAGGCCGGCATCATGCGGTCAAGCACACCGCGGTCGATCTCGACCGTGCCGCCCACGATGTCCAGCCGCACCGGCTTGCCGGTTTCCTTGGCGGCCTGCCGCACCACCCGGTACAGGCGCTCGGACAGGCCTTCGAACTCGACCATGCGGGTGCGCAGCAGGTCGTCCTGCATGTCGCGCGTCATGCGCGCCTGGTGGGCCAGCGCGTCTTCGGTCGACTGCAGCGTGCGCTGCAGGCTGCGCTGCACGGTGGCCACGTCGCCCACCGACTCGGCAATCATGCGGGTCAGTTCCTGGAATCGGGTGAAGCGGTCCATCTCCAGCGGATCAAAGCCCAACTGCGCCGCGCGCTGCGCTTCCAGCCGCGTGCTGATCTGGGTCTCAGCCTGCAGTTCCAGGTCGCGCAATTGGGTACGCAATCGTTCCAGGTTGTCGTTCAAATCGCCCAGCGAGCCCTTGAACTGCTGCACGTCGGTGGTGATGCGGGCACGCGCAATGCTGACCTCGCCGGCATGGTTGACCAGCCGGTCCAGCAGCGGGCCACGAACCCGCACGCTGGTGTTGCCCACCGCCGTGCCTGCGGGGTTGACCTGAGGCATGTCGGACGCATGGTCAGACTTGACGAAGCGCTGCCAGTCGATGGCTGCGGCCGGACTGGCGCCGGACTGACGGGCCAGGCCGGCGGGCTGCGCCGCGCGCACCGCTGCCCACGGTGCTGCGGGGGTCGGTGCGGGGGTCGGTGCGGGGGTTGGCGTGCCGGCATCAAGCGTCGCAGCGGCCGGTGCCACCGGCCTGTGAACACGCGGCAACGAAGGCTCGGACAGCGCGAACGAAGCAGGTGCGCGCAACAGGTCGAAATGCGCTGCCAGCGCATCGGCGTGGCTGATCAGCGGCTCGATGGCCTCGGCGCTGGCCGCAGCGCCCAGGGCGGCGACCCGCTCCACGCCAGTCTCCAGGCGGTGCGCCAGTTCACCCAGGCGCATCGCACCGGCCAGCCGGGCGCTGCCCTTGAAGGTGTGCAGGCTGCGCATGCAGGCCGATGCGGCCGCAGCCTCTGCCGGGCGCTGCGACCAGTCGCGAAGCCGGCTGTGCAATTGCGCCAGCAGGTCGACCGCCTCCTCTTCAAAGATCGGGAACAGGTCGGCGTCCAGGACGTCCTGGGCATCAATCTCGTCGTCGATGTCCAGCGCGTCGGCAAGTGGCCGCGCTAGCGCGGGGGTGCCGGGAAGCGCGGTGAACGGCATCAAAGCCGCCCGGCCCAAGGGTGCGGCGACCGTGGCGGGCGCGGCCGGCGCCGATGCCGCTTCGGTCGCAGCGTCGGCGGCGCGGCCGGCCTGGCCGCTTGATTTGGACGCCTCGGCGGTGGCCACCTCGGCCAAGGCTGCCTCTGCCCGCGCGGCTTGTGTCAGCCCGGCTTCAGCCTGGTCTTGCAGGGCCTGCTCGGCCTCGTGCCGTGCCAGGGCCAGATCCAGGTCGCTGTCTGGCGCGGCATGGGCCAGCTGCTGCAGCCTGTGCAACAGATCGCCGTCGGGCGCACTCAGGTAGCCGGCGGCAAACAGGTGCAGCAAACGGCGAACTTCGTCGGCGGCCTGCGCAAAGACCACGGCCTCGCCAGCCTGGCCATGGCCCCGGTCATGCGATCGACCCAGCGCAGCTTCGAGCGCGCGCGCCAGGTGAGACAGGTCGGCAAAGCCCACGGTGGCGGAATTGCCGGCCAGCGAATGCGCCATGGCCACCGCATCGTCACCCACGGGGCGGTGCTGCTCCAGTGTCCACTCGGCCAGTTCCACGGCCAGCCGGCGTGACAGCTCGTCGGCCTCGTTGAGGAAGATGTTGAACAACGGGATGCCGATGCGCAGCGTGCCGATCTGCTTGAAGGATTCGGCCGCGAAGGCGCCGGTGTCCCGCATGGCGGCCAGGTCGCCATCGGTGATAGGCGACAAAGGCAGCGCGTCAAACTCGTCGCCCAAGGGGCTCAGCGCGGTGTCCTGGTTGGCGCGGTCCTGCGCGTCATCGGGCAAGGCCGACAGGCCCATCGGCTCGGTTTGCGAACCGGCCCGGTCAACATCATCGCCGCGACCGGCGGGCTGCCGGTCGCGCGGC
>JANOWE010000090.1:0-12063 GCA_031417735.1 Betaproteobacteria bacterium | reverse complement strand
GACCGAGCCGATGGCCAGCCTGCCGGTGACGATCTTCAAGTTTGCGATGAGCCCCTACGAGAACTGGCAGAAGCTGGCCTGGGCCGGTGTCTTCCTGATCACGCTGGGCGTGCTGCTGCTCAACATCGTCGCGCGGGTGTTCTTCCGCAACAAATACTGACGCGGCCAACGCCGACGCCCCTTTATGCAAGCACTGGCCGATTCCCCCATCACCGAGAAAGTCAAGATCGCGGTACGCGACCTGAACTTCTACTACGGCAGCTTCCAGGCGCTCAAGCGCATCAGCCTGGACCTGCCTGAGCACAAGGTCACCGCCTTCATCGGCCCGTCGGGCTGCGGCAAGAGCACCTTGCTGCGCACCTTCAACCGCATGTTCGAGCTCTACCCTGAGCAGCGCGCCGAAGGCCAGATCCTGGTCGATGGTGAAGATGTGCTGAGCCGGCGCTTTGATGTCAGCCTGGTGCGCGCCAAGATCGGCATGGTGTTTCAGAAACCCACACCGTTCCCGATGTCGATCTACGACAACATCGCCTTCGGCGTGCGTCTGTTCGAGCGCCTGCCGCGCATCGAGATGGACGAGCGTGTGGAGTGGGCCTTGAAGAAGGCCGCACTGTGGACCGAGGTCAAGGACAAGCTCGATCAAAGCGGGGCCGGCCTGTCCGGCGGGCAGCAACAACGGCTGTGCATAGCCCGAGGCATTGCCATCAAGCCCGAGGTGCTGCTGCTCGATGAACCGTGCTCGGCACTCGACCCGATATCCACCGGCAAGATCGAAGAGCTGATCACCGAGCTCAAGAGCGACTACACGGTGGTCATCGTCACCCACAACATGCAGCAGGCCGCACGCTGCTCGGACTACACCGCCTACATGTACCTGGGCGACTTGATCGAGTTTGGCCGCACCGCCGACGTGTTCACCAAGCCCAAGCGCAAGGACACCGAGGACTACATCACCGGGCGCTTCGGATGACAGGCGCTGCCAACGCATTTGAGCCAGACGCCCGCGCCCAGCCTAGGATTTCCGCATGACCGACAAGCATCTCTCTTCGCAGTTCGACCATGAACTCAGCGGCATCTCCACCCGAGTGCTTGAAATGGGCGGATTGGTCGAGTCGCAGGTGGCGCAGGCGGTGTTCGCGCTGTCCACCTTCAACGGCGAGATCGCGAGCCAGGTGCTCAAGGATGAGCAGCGGGTCAACACGATGGAGGTCGAGATCGACCGTGACCTGTCGAGCATCATCGCCCGCCGCCAGCCCACCGCCCGCGACCTGCGCCTGCTGATTGCGGTGGCCAAGACGATTGCCAATCTGGAACGCATCGGCGACGAGGCGGCGCGCATCGCGCGCGTCGTGCTGCGTGTGCTCGATGCGGGCGTGTCAGGCCGCCTGCGCCTGCCGGTGGCCGACCTGGCGTTCGAGTGCGAGCTGGCCACCAAGCAACTGCGCAAGGTGCTGGACGCATTTGCGCGGCTCGACACCAATGCGGCGGTCGAGGTGCTCAAGCAGGACGATCTGATCGATCGCGAGTTCGACGGCCTGATGCGCAAGCTGATCACCTACATGATGGAGGACCCGCGCACCATCTCGTCGGCGATAGACCTGGTCTTCGTGGCCAAGGCCATCGAGCGAGTCGGCGACCATGCCAAGAACCTGGCCGAGGCCATCATCTACATCGTCAAGGGCGCCGACGTGCGCCACAACACGGTGGCCGAGATCGAGAACCTGATCAAGTGAGCCAGCGCCGAAGCTGTTGCCGGATGCCATTGCAATGAGCCAGATCGTTGTCGTTGAAGACGAGCCGGCGATCGCCGAGCTGATTGCCATCAACCTGCGCCACGCCGGCCACCAGGTCAGGTTGGCGGCCGACGCCGAGCAGGCCCGGCGTGAGGTCGACGCGGTGTTGCCCGACCTGGTGGTGCTGGACTGGATGCTGCCCGGCCAGAGCGGCCTGGCCTTGGCCCGCGAGTGGCGCGCCGACAGCCGCACCAGCGGCCTGCCCATCATCATGCTCACGGCACGGGGTGAAGAATCCGACATGGTGGCCGGGCTGGATGCGGGCGCCGACGACTATCTGGCCAAGCCCTTTTCCAACAAGGAACTGGTGGCGCGCATCCGTGCCGTGTTGCGCCGCCGGGCGCCCGAGTCGCTGGACCAGGCGATCGAACTGGCCGGCCTGCGCCTGGACCCGAGCACCCACCGCGTGAGCTGCGGCGCGCTGGAGCTGAGGCTGGGCCCGACCGAATTCCGCCTGCTGCACTACCTCCTGGCGCACCCTGAGCGGGTGCACAGCCGCGCGCAGTTGCTGGACCGGGTCTGGGGCGACCATGTCTTCATCGAGGAGCGCACGGTGGACGTGCACATCAAGCGGCTGCGTGACGCCTTGGCCCCGGCGGCTTGCGCCGGCTTGTTGCAGACCGTGCGAGGGGCCGGCTACCGGTTGACCAAGGATGGCCATGCTGCGCCGGCCTGATCAGGCGGCGGTGAAGATGCTTCGTCAAGGCGGGCGCTGATGGACGGGCTGGTGCCGCGCCTGCTGCTGAGCTGGCTGCTGATGGCCGTGGGTGCGGCGCTTGGCGGCCTGGCCGGCAGTGCAGTGAAGGCGCCCGGCCTGGGCGCTGCGGTGGGCGCAGGCCTGGGCGTGGCATTGCCGCTGCTGCGCGACGCGCTGCGTGCCGCCCGCCTGCTGCGCTGGTTGCGCGGCAGCCATGACCAGGCTGCGCCCCGCGACGCGGGTTTCTGGGGCGAGCTGGGCTTTCGCATCGAGCGCAGCCTGCGCCAGGCCGACAAGGCGCTGGATGCAGAGCGCTGGCGCCTGACAGAATTTCTGCGTGGCATCGACGCCTCGCCCAACGGTGTGCTGATGCTGGACGCGGCCGACCAGATCAGCTGGTGCAATGCCGCATCGGCCGAGCACCTGCGGCTGGACGTGCGTCGCGATGTGCAGCAACCCATCACCAACCTGGTCCGGTCTCCCGCCTTTGTGGCCTATGTGCAGGGCCATGACTGGTCCGAGCCGCTGGTGCTTGCCGGGGCCGACGGCCGGGGCACGCTGACGGTGCTGGTGCGCCCCTACGGCGAGCGACAAAAACTGGTGCTGACCCAGGACATCACCGAACGCCAGCGCGCCGAAGTCATGCGGCGCGACTTCGTGGCCAATGTCTCGCAGGAGATCCGCACGCCGCTGACGGTGTTGGCCGGTTTTGTCGAGACCATGGCCAGCCTGCCGGTGACCGAGGCCGAGCGTGGCCGCATGCTGCAACTGATGCAGCAACAGACCGACCGCATGCAGACCCTGGTCTCCGACCTGCTCACGCTGGCCCAGCTTGAAGGCAGCCCGCGCCCGACCGCCGAGCGTTGGCTGGTCTTGGGCCCGCTGCTTGTACGCGTGGCGGCCGATGCGCGCACTCTGTCTGCCGGCCGCCACCAGATCACCTTGGGCGCCTTGCCGACGGTGGAGCTGGCCGGTCAGGAATCAGAGCTGCTCAGCGCGGTGGCCAACCTGGCCAGCAATGCGGTGCGCTACACGCCCGATGGGGGCCAGATCGACATCGGCTGGATCGCCCGCGCCGATGGTGGCGGCACGATCGAGGTGCGCGACAACGGCATCGGCATCGCGCGTGAGCACCAGCCGCGCCTGACCGAGCGCTTCTACCGCGTGGACGGCAGCCGCTCTCGCGCCACGGGCGGTACGGGGTTGGGGCTGTCCATCGTCAAGCATGTGATGCAGCGCCATGGCGGGGCCCTTGAAATCGACAGCGCACCGGGCCAAGGTTCACGTTTTCGCTTGCACCTGCCGCCGGGCCGGGTGCGTCAGCCGGCCATAGCGGCTTGAGTCTGCGACGTCGGCGAAGCGGCTCAGCCGCCCTTGGTCGCGGCAGTCGAGCCCCGCCGCAACACCACGGTCCATTCATTGCGCTCGGTCGGCCGTCGTTCCTGCGCCAGCCAGACCCAGCCCGCGTCAAGCGCTGCCTGATGGGCCGCAGACCTGGCCTGACCGCGCTGCACCAGCATCAACACGGTGCAGCCGCCAGACTTGTGGGCGGCGTCGGCTGTGGCGTCCACGACCCGGTGGCCGTGGTACTCCAGCGCGGCGACCAATGAACTGGGCGCCTGGGGCGCTGCAATGCAGCCGGGTTCTGGCACATGGCGCAGCAAACGCTGCACCAGGGGCCGATTGCTGCGGCCATAGTCCAGCAGCGGCAACCACAGAGTCATCAGCAGCAACCAGCACAACGCCACGCCACTGGCCGGCAGCACCAGGCTCTTCCACAATGCCTGGCGGTGGCGTCCGGTGCGCCAGCGCACCAGCCACAGCCAGGCCAGGCTGCCCGCAGCCGCCAGCAGCAGCCTTGGCGTCGACCAGGGCGCGACGAAGCCCGGTGCCAAACGCTGGATGTTGGCCGCCGGCTGTGCCGGTACGCCGGTCTGCATGGCCAGGTAGAGCACCCAGATCGACAGCGCACACAGGCTGAAGAAGAAGACCGAGAACCAGTCGATGGCCGAGGCCGTACCGCGCTCCAGCGTGGGCAGTGCAAACACCGCCAGCATGGCCACGCCGGGCAGGCCCAGCATCAGCGCCCGGTCGGAGCCGCCCATGCCCACGCAGGCGACCAGCGCCACCACCAACAGCATCAGCGGCACGGCCATGTGCGGCTGGTCCAGGTGCAGGCGCCAGCGCCACAATGCCCACAGCGACAGCACGCCCGCAGGCCACAAGAACCAGGCCAGCAGACGCAACAGCTGCAGCGGATCGACGCCGGGCGCCACGCGCCAGGCCCAACTGTGCGTGGGCCAGGCCACCGCAGCGGCCAGGGCCATGGCACCGGCCAGCCAGGGCCACAGGCGGGCCTGGCCCTGACGCTGCCGCCACAGGGTCCACAGCAGGGCCAGGCCTGCCAGTGCCAGTGCCATGGTCGGCGCGCCACAGGCGGCCAGTGCGGGCAGCGCCAGCAGCAGGCCAAACCGGGGCAACAGGCCGCGCCTCGGTGCGGCGGCCAGCGCCCATTGCAGGCAGGCAATGGACGCCAGCTGGGCCAGTTCGGGCGTTGTCTCATGGCCCAGCTGCAGCAGGCCCAGCGTGGCAATCAAGGCCAGCAGCGCGCCGTCGGCCATAGCGCGCGCATAGTCCTGCGGCGCGGCCTCGCCACCAAAGGCCAGCGGCAGAGGTTGGGCCGCATCCCCGCGCGCCAGGTGGTAGGCGGCGTACCACACCGCCACCAGCGTGAGCACCAGCATCAACGCAAAGGGCAGGCGCGCGGCCAGAGCCGGGTCCAGCCAGGGCTGGCCGGCCCGAATGGCCATCGCTCCCACCCAATGCGGCAACAGTGCCGCACCGCTGGCCACGCCGCCCAGGCTGGGCGGCAGCCAGGGCGAACGGCCCTCGGCCATGGCCAGCATCTGACCAAAGGCCTGCAGGTCGGCGCCGCGCCAGGGGTCGCGCCCGAAAAGTCCCGGCAGCACATAGGCAGCGCAGAGCAGCAGCAGGGCCAGGCGCGGCAGGCGCCGGGCCGCGTCGCGGGTGACCAGGGCAGGGCGGAGGTGGTTTGTCACCGCAGCATCATGCCCGAGCCGGCCATGAAAAAAGGCAGCCTAGGCTGCCTTTGCATGGCGGCAACAAGCCGTCATTCAACTTCGGGTTTGGTCTTTTTAGTGATGCCCACGCGAGCAAACTTGTTGCGGAACTTCTCGACCCGGCCACCCAGGCTGTCGATGCTCTTTTGCGTGCCGGTATAGAACGGGTGGGTTTCGCTGGTGGTTTCCAGCTTGACCAGCGGCAGTTCGCGGCCGTCGTCCATCTTGGTCTTCTCTTTCGTCTGCACCGTGGAACGGGTGACGAACTTGAAGCCATTGGACATGTCCTCGAAGCAGACCTCGCGGTACGCCGGATGGATGCCTTCTTTCATGGGAAACCTCGCCTTGGGTGTCTGGACAGCCACGCGGCACCGCGCCGAGCACTTGTCACAAGCGGAAAACCTCGAATTATAGCCTTGAGTCCTGCGCCAGCTGCAGTCGAGATCAACCGCCGCGCCGCATCATGTCGAAGAAGTCGAGGTTGCTCTTGCTCGATTTCATCTTGTCCAGCACGAACTCCATCGCCTCGATCTCGTCCATGTTGTAGAGCAGCTTGCGCAGGATCCAGGTCTTTTGCAGGATCTCGGGCTTGAGCAGCAATTCTTCGCGCCGGGTGCCGGTCTTGTTGATCAGGATCGACGGGTAGACCCGCTTCTCGGCCATGCGGCGGTCGAGGTGGATTTCGCAGTTGCCGGTGCCCTTGAACTCTTCGTAGATCACCTCGTCCATGCGGCTGCCGGTGTCGATCAGCGCGGTGCCGATGATGGTCAGCGAACCGCCTTCCTCCACATTGCGCGCGGCGCCGAAAAAGCGTTTCGGCCGCTGCAGCGCGTTGGCGTCGACACCGCCGGTCAGCACCTTGCCGCTGGAGGGCAGCACGTTGTTGTAGGCCCGCGCCAGGCGGGTGATCGAGTCGAGCAGGATGACCACGTCCTTGCGCAGTTCCACCAGGCGCTTGGCGCGCTCGATCACCATCTCGGCGACCTGCACATGGCGGGCGGCGGGCTCGTCGAAGGTCGATGAGATGACCTCGCCACGCACGGTGCGGATCATCTCGGTCACCTCTTCCGGCCGCTCGTCGACCAGCAGCACGATGAGGTGAATCTCGGGGTGGTTGGCCACCAGCGCATGGGCGATGTGCTGCATCATCACCGTCTTGCCGGTCTTGGGCTGGGCCACCAGCAGCGCGCGCTGGCCTTTGCCGATCGGTGCCACCAAGTCGATGATGCGGCTGGTGATGTTCTCTTCGCCCTTGTAGTTGTCGCGTTCCAACCTGAACGCCTCTTTCGGGAAGAGGGGGGTCAGGTTCTCGAACATGATCTTGTGCTTGCTCTCCTCGGGTGTGAGGCCGTTCACGCGGTCGACCTTGACCAGCGCGAAGTAGCGTTCGCCGTCCTTGGGCACGCGCACTTCGCCTTCGACCAGGTCACCGGTGTGCAGGTTGAAGCGCCGGATCTGGCTGGGCGAGAGGTAGATGTCGTCGGTCGAGGCCATGTAGCTGGCCTCGATCGAGCGCAGGAAGCCGAAACCGTCAGGCAACACTTCGAGCACGCCGTCGCCAAACACCTGCTCGCCCGCCTTGGCGCGCTTTTTCATGATCGCGAACATCAGCTCCTGCTTGCGCAGTCGTGCGACGTTGTCGATCTCCAGCGCCTCGCCCATGGTGATGAGCTCGGAGACGTGGATCGCCTTCAGTTCTGAGAGATGCATGTGAGAAGTCACCCAAGGGTGTGCTGACCGCGCACCTGGCCAGGGCACGGGATCGAAAAGCTGCCACCCCGGGTGCAGGTTCGTCCGGCATGCCAGGCCAAGCGCCGGGCAATCGTCAGGACTTCAGGGGAGGTGGCACGAACCACGCCGTCAACGGTGACGGAGCCGGGTTGTGCCCGGCGCTGCGTGGTGGCGCAAGCGGGTGTGGGCAGGCGGTGCAGCGGTGATCAGCGGTGCGCGGCCAACACGAATCGACTGATTATAGATGCGGCTCAAGAAATGCGGCCAATTGGGCCTTGGTCAGCGCGCCAACCTTTGTCGCGGCCATCTCGCCGCCCTTGAACAGCATCAGCGTGGGGATGCCGCGCACATTGAACTTTGCCGGCGTCAGGCTGTTCTCGTCGACGTTCATCTTGGCGATCTGAACCCGGTCGCCAAACTCTTTGGCCGTGTCGTCCAGGATGGGCGCAATCATCTTGCACGGGCCGCACCATTCGGCCCAGTAGTCCACCAGCACGGGCTTGTCCGACTTCAGCACATCGGCTTCAAAGGTGGCGTCGGTGGTGTGCTTGATCAGGTCGCTGCTCATCGTCATTCCTAGGAGGGAGGCCGGAGGCGATGCCGTCGGCCGAGGGGAGGCTGCGAGTTGGCGTTTGGGCGCCTTCAAACGGCGGTGCTGCACTGGCGGGGCCTTGCGGCAGCTTGCAATGACTGGCAGGCGGGGCCTGCCGCAGCGGCTGTCACCACCGCTGCACCAGCGGCGCGGCGTCGCCGTCGCGCTGCACAATTCTGGCACAAAGAGCCTGTCGACGCCTTGGGCGACACTTGCCCCAAGCCATGCCTTCCACCGACCTCATTCGCCTGCCCCTGGCCTTGACGCCAGCCGAGTTCTGGCCCGCCCTGGCCCGGGACGTCCATGTCTGGCTGCACGAACAGAGCCGGCCCGCGCGCGACGCGGTGCTGCTGCTGCCCTTTATTGAACTGGTGCAGCCGGCCCGCCAGGCTTTTGCCGCCAGCCCCGGCTGGCAACCACGGATCGAGACGGTGCAGACCCTGTGCGCCAGCGCCGGCCCCCAGCCCCCGGCTGGACCGGGCGAATGCAGTCTGGATCCGGCACTCGATCGGCTGCTCGCGGCCGACCTGCTGCGCCGCCAGGCCGGGCTCGACGGCTGGCAGCGGCGCGACCCCTGGGCCTTCGACGCGGCGGTCTCGGCCCTGGTCGACGCCGCCCATGCGCTGCTGCGCGGGGTCGCGGCGGTGGCCCCGGCGGCGCGACCGGCCTGGTGGCAGCAGGCGCGGGAAGCGCTGCCGGCCAGCCATGGCGCCTCGGCCATGGCCGGGTTGCTGGCGCAGGCCGCGCTGGAATGGGCCGCGATGTCGCCACCACCGGCCAGCGACCGGCTGCTGGCGCTGCGCCCTTCGGCCTGGCTGGTGCTGTCTGCCGGCAACGCGGCAGCGCTGGCCGACCCCTGGCACAGCCTGCTGCTGGCACAGTCGGCCGCGCAGGGCATCGCCAGTCTGCATCTGTGCGCCGACGCTGCTGGCGACCTGCTCTTCGATGCCGCAGCGTCCCCGGATCTGGCCGCGCCCGAAGTCTGGCTCTGCGCCGATGCCGAGCAAGAGGCCGTGGCCGCTGCCAGCGCCGTGCTGCAGGCCTTGACTGACGCGAAATCGCCCGGCCAGCCGCCGGTGGCGCTGATTGCCGAAGACCGGCTGCTGGTGCGCCGAACCCGCGCGCTGCTCGAGCGCGCCGGCGTGGCCGTGGCCGACGAATCGGGCTGGAGCCTGGACACCACCCGCGCCGGCGCCCGCATCATGGCCTTGCTGCGCGCGGCGCACCCGGCTGCCGGCGACGACGCACGGCTGGACTGGCTCAAGGGCGACCTGGGGCCGGCCGACGCGCGCTGGCTGCAGCGGCTGGAACGCCGCTGGCGCCGCGCCGGCGACAGTGCTGGCCCCGCCCGCAACGCCGAGCCCAGCGAGCTGGATCTGCTGGCCGACCAGCAATGGGCGGTCCATCAGGCCAGGCTGCAGGCCCTGGTCGGGCGCGGCCCGCGCAGTCTGAGCGGCTGGCAGGCCGCGCTGTGCGAATGCCTGGCCAGTTCGCCGCAGGCGAAGACATGGGCCTCGGACGCCGCCGGGCGCGAAGTCTGGCAGGCGCTGCGACTGGACACTGTGGGCGCAGGCCTGGGCGTGGAAGCCCAAGACGAGGGTGCGGCGTCGGGTATCGGCCTGAGCCTGGACGGTTTCAGCCGCTGGGTCGACGCGGCGCTGGCCGATGGCTTCTTCCGTCCCCGCGCGGCCCAGGCTCAGGTGGTGATCACACCCATGGCCCGAGCCATGTTGAGGCCGTTTTCCCGCGTCGTGCTGCCCGGCGCCGATGAGCGCCACCTCGGCCCGCCTGCACCTGGCCCGTCGCTGCTGGGCGACGGCCTGCTGCGCCAGTTGGGCCTGCCCGATGCCACGCAGCGCGGCCAGCGGCTGGCGCGCTGCTTTGTGCAGCTGCTGCGCCAGCCCGACACGCTGCTGATCCGTCGCCACGCCGAAGGCGACGAGCCGCTGGCCCCGTCGCCCTGGATCGCGCGGCTGGGCCTGGCCCGGCGCCGTCGGGGGCTGGCGCCACTGGTCGAACGTGCTGCGCCGCTGGTGCGCCGCTCGGTGACCACCACCCGGGTCCATCCGCCCACGCCGTCGGCCGCCGGCGCCTTGCCGGCTCAGCTCAGCGCCAGCGCGCTGCAGACCTTGCGGGCCTGCCCCTACCGCTTCTATGCCCGCAGCGTGCTGGGTCTGGCCCAGCCCGAAGAACTGGAGACCGACCCCGGCAAGCGTGACTACGGCAGCTGGCTGCATGCCGCGCTGCACCAGTTTCATGAGCAGCGATTGCGTGACGGCGACACCCGCTGCGATGACAGCGCGGCCGCCAGGCTGATGGCCGCGGCGCAAGATGCCGCTGCCGAGCAAGGCCTGGACACCGCCGCCCTGCTGCCGTTCCAGGCCGGGCTGCGGGCCTTTGCCCGGCGCTACCTGGCCTGGCTGGGCACGCATGAAGCCCGGGGCTGGCGTTATGCCGCGGGTGA
Source organism: Betaproteobacteria bacterium (assembly GCA_031417735.1). Classification (GTDB taxonomy): domain Bacteria; phylum Pseudomonadota; class Gammaproteobacteria; order Burkholderiales; family Burkholderiaceae_C; genus Pseudaquabacterium. The sequence continues at coordinate 1,706 of JANOWE010000090.1, read as the reverse complement.
ACTGGAGATCGAGCAGCGGCCCGACGGCCTGCCCACGCTGCAAGGCCTGCGTCTGGCCGGGCGCATCGACCGCATCGACCGCCAGCCCGAGGCTGGCGCGGCCACATCGGTGCTGCTGCTGGACTACAAGACCGGCAGCGCCATCGGCCTGCAACAACAGCTCAAGCAGCCGCTGGAGGACACCCAGCTCGCGTTCTATGCCGCCCAGTTGCTGGTCGGTGGTGTGCCGGGGCTGAGCCTGGCCGACGGCGCCACGCTGCAGGCCGCCTACCTGGCGCTGGACGACCGCCAGGCCATCGTCGAACTGCCGCATGCCGAGGTCGCGGCCAGCGCCCAGGCCCTGCTTGACGGCCTGGTCGATGAATGGCCGCGCATGGCCGCAGGCGAGCCGCTGCGCGCGCTGGGCGAAGGCCAGGTCTGTGATTTCTGTGAAATGCGCGGCCTGTGCCGGCGCGACCATTGGTCGACAGGCCTGACCCCATGACCAACACCTACCCAGGCCAGATCATCCCGGCCTATGCCGCCGACGGCCGGCCTTGCAGCCGCGAGGCCTTTTATGCCTTGGCCTGCGACCCCGCGCGCAGCGTGGTGGTCGAGGCCTGTGCCGGTGCCGGCAAGACCTGGATGCTGGTCTCGCGCATGCTGCGCGCGCTGCTGGCCGGCGCCCGGCCGCAAGACATCCTGGCCATCACCTTCACCCGCAAGGCCGCCGGTGAAATGCGCGAGCGGCTGAACACCTGGCTGGCCGAACTGGCCCTGGCGCCCGCCGACCAGCAGGTGCAGGAGCTGCGCTTGCGCGGCCTGTCCGAACCTGAAGCACAGCGCCTGGCGCCGACGCTGGCCGGCCTGCACGAGCAGGTGCTGGCCAGTGGCCGGGTGGTCGGTATCAGCACCTTCCACGCCTGGTTCACGCAGCTCATGCGTGCCGCGCCGCATGAGCTGCTCGACCGCCTGGGCCTGCAGCCCGGCATGGGCCTGCTCGAAGACACGACCGAGCTGCAGCCCGCGCTGCTGCGCCGCTTTCAGGCCAAGGTGGCGGCCAGTGCGGTGCTGCTGCAGGACTACACCGCGCTGCTGGAACGCCATGGCCGCCAGCGCCTGGGCGACTGGCTGAGCAGCACGCTCGAGCGGCGCATCGAGATCGAACTGGCCGACGCCGCCGGCACCCTGGCCGACAGCGTGGCCGCACCGGCCAGGCTGTGGCCCGACTGCGCCGGGCTCGACCAGCCGCTGCAGCGCTGGCAAGAAGACGCTGCACTGCGCAGCCTGCTGGCTGAGGCCGCGTCCGCGCTGGGCGCGCACAAGGGCAAGCGCCCGCAGGACGCCGGTACGGCCTTGCGGCAGGCGCTGGACGCCGACCCCAGCGACCACTCCGCCGGTTTTGACGCCGCCTGGGCCGCGCTGTTCACCGGTGTCGGCGAGCCGCGAAAGCTGGGCGATCTGCCGGCCTTCGAGGCCGCCGTGGCCGCGCTGCAGACACTGGCCGCGCAGGTCCAGCAGCAGCTCGCCCATGACGACCACCGGCGCATGGTCGGCCTGGTGCGGCTGCTGCTGGTCGAATGGCAGGCACTCAAGCGCGGCCGTGCGCTGGCCGACATGAACGACCTGGAGCGCTGCGCGCTGCTGCTGCTGTCCGACCCGGTGGCCTCGGGCTGGGTGCAGCAGCGGCTGGACGCGCAGCTGCGCCACCTGCTGATCGACGAGTT
>JANOWE010000089.1:0-4253 GCA_031417735.1 Betaproteobacteria bacterium | reverse complement strand
CGACTGGGAGGCCCCCACGGGGGGCTACCTGCTGCAGGCCAGCCTGGCCAGCGGCCGCGCGGCGGGCCAGGGTCTGCTGCAATGGTTGCAGCAGAGCGTGCCTGCCGCTGCCCAATCCCTCACCATCACCTGAACCAAGGCCTGCCATGCTGACCGTGCACCACCTGAACAACTCCCGCTCGCAGCGTGTGCTGTGGCTGCTGGAAGAGTTGGGCCAGCCCTACGACATTCACCCCTACCTGCGCGACGGCCAGACCATGCTGGCGCCGCCTGAACTGCTGACGGTGCACCCGCTGGGCAAGTCACCGGTGCTGACCGATGGTGAGCGGGTGGTGGCCGAGACCGGTGCCATCGTGGAGTACCTGCTCGAGCGCCACGGCCAGGGCCAGTTGCTGCCAGCCGCCGGGTCAGACGAGGCGCTGCGCTACCGCTACTGGCTGCATTTTGCCGAGGGCTCGGCCATGCCGCCGCTGCTGATGAAGCTGGTCTTCGACAAGGTCGCCAGCGCGAAGATGCCCTTCTTCGTCAAGCCTGTGGCCCGGGGCATCGCCAGGCAGGTCATGGACCGCATGGTCTGGCCCAACCTGAACCGCCAACTCGACTTCATGGAGTCCGAATTGGCACAGCGCGATTGGTTCGCCGGCAGCCGGATCACGGGCGCCGACATCATGATGAGCTTTCCGCTCGAGGCCGCTGCCCAGCGTGGTGGCCTTAACGCCAGCCGGCCCCGGTTAATGGACTTTCTGCAGCGCATCCATGCCCGCCCGGCCTACCGGCGCGCGCTGGAGCGGGGTGGGCCCTACAGCTTTGCCTGAACGCCGAGCCGGTTGGCCCGAAGCCACGGTCAAGGCCGCAACTTCGCGACCTTAGCCAGCCTCGCCCTGAGCGTGGTAGGCCGTGGCCAGAGCGACCTCGCTGCGCGAGCCCAGCACCACGCTCACGCGCTCATGCAGTTTGGTCGGCACCAGGTCCATGATGCGCTGGAGACCGTTGGTGGCCGAGCCGCCGGCCTGCTCGACGATGAAGGCCATCGGGTTGGCCTCGTACATCAGGCGCAGCTTGCCGGGCTTGCCGGGCTCGCGCTGGTCCCAGGGGTAGAGGAAGACGCCGCCACGGGTCAGGATGCGGTGCACGTCGGCGACCATGCTGGCCACCCAGCGCATGTTGAAGTCCTTGCCGCGCGGGCCGTCCTTGCCGGCCAGGCATTCGTCGATGTAGCGGCGCACGGGCGGGGCCCAGTGCCGCATATTCGACATGTTGATCGCAAATTCCTGCGTCTCGGCCGGGATCTGCACCTGATTGGCGGTCATCACCCAGGAGCCGGTCTCGCGGTCCAGCGTGAACATGGCCACGCCTTCGCCCACCGTCAGCACCAGCGTGGTCTGCGGGCCATAGACGCAGTAGCCGGCGGCGGCCTGGGCCCGACCGGCCTGCAGAAAATCTTCTTCGCTGACACCCCGGTGGTGGCCCACCTTGCGCAGCACCGAGAAGATGGTGCCGATGGAGACGTTGACGTCGATGTTGCTGCTGCCGTCCAGCGGGTCGAACAGCAGCAGGTACTCGCCCTGCGGATAGCGGTTGGGCACGACGTGGATGGTGTCCATCTCCTCGCTGGCCATGGCCGCCAGGTGGCCGCCCCATTCATTGGCCTCGATCAGTTCCTCGTTGGCAATGATGTCCAGCTTCTTCTGCACCTCACCCTGCACGTTCGATGTCTCGGCGCTGCCCAGCACCTCGCCCAGCGCGCCCTTGTTGACCGAGATGGCGATGCGCTTGCAGGCGCGGGCCACGATCTCGATCAGCAGGCGCAGCTGGCTGGGGATGTGGCCATGCTCGCGCTGTTGTTCGACCAGGTACTGGGTCAGGCTGATGCGTTTGGTTTGAATCGACATGCGATGTGCTCTTTCGGGTTGACTCCCTCGGCCTGTCAGGGGGAGGGGATGGCCATGGCTTTGTCGACGATCTCGCGCACATCGTCGCTCAGGTCGGGCTTGGCGGCCACTCGGGCCAGGGCTTCGCGTGCAGCGCTGCGCCAGGGTTCGGCCAGGGTGGTCCAGCGGTCCATGGCGCGGGCCAGGCGGGCGGCCAGTTGGGGGTTGATGGCGTCCAGGTCCATCACCCGGTCGGCCCAGAAGACGTAGCCGCCGGCGTCGGCGCGGTGGAAGGCGGCCGGGTTCTCGCGACAGTAGCCGCCCACCAGAGAGCGCACCCGGTTGGGGTTCTTCAGTGTGAAGTCGGCATGCTTCATCAGTGCCTTGACCCGCGCCAGCACCTGGCCCGGCTTGTCGAGCGCCTCGGGCGCGCTGGCCTGCAGGTTGAACCACTTGTCCAGCACCAGGTCGTCACCTGCAGCCAAGGCGTGGAAATGCGCCAGCGCGGCCTCGGCCAACGGCGATTGGGCGTCCACCAGTGCGACCAGCGCGCCGAAGCGGTTGTCCATCTGCGGTGCGTCCTTGACGCGCTGGTAGGCGCGGCCGGGCCAGACCGGGTCGCCGCTGGCCACTGCGTCGCGCACCAGCATCTGCAGTGCCAGGTTGGCCAGCGCGCGCTTGCCCGATTGCTCGGCGTCGGGGCGATAACCCTCAAGCACCTGGTGGGCGTCATGGGCCCAGGCCCAGTCGGGCTGCAGCGCGGCGGCCAGCTGGTTGCGCATCTGCTCACGCAAGCGGTGGATGCGCTGGGGGTTTACCGCGCTGGACTGCTCGGCCAGGTAGGCTTCGCTGGGCAGGCTGAGCACCTGCTGCTTGAAGGCGGCGTCCAGCTTGGGGTCGCGCAAGACGCCGCGCAGGGCCTGCAGCCAGGGCTCGTCCAAGACGGCCAGGTCGGCGTCGCCGGGCAGGGCCACCAGCAGCCGGTTGGCAGCCAGGCGTTGTCCGGCCTCCCAGCGGTTGAAGGCGTCACTGTCGTGTTGCAGCAAGGTGAGCAGGGCGGCGTCGTCCAGACCGTCCTGCAGCAGCACCGGCGCCGAGAAGCCGCGCAGCAGCGACGGCACCGGCGCACTGGCCACATGGATGAAGCTGAAGTGCTGTTCGGCTTCGGTCAGCACCAACACGCGCTCATGGCCATGGGGCTGGTCTTCGCCGTCGAGTTGCAGGACCACGGGCTGGCCCTGGCTGTCCAGCAGGCCCATCACCACCGGCATCACGCAGGGCAGCTTGGCCGGCTGGCCGGGTGAGGGCCGCGCTGACTGGGTCAGCGTCAAGGTGTAACGCTGGCCCTCGGCGTCATAGTTGCCGGTGGCGGCAAGGCGCGGCGTGCCGGCCTGGGCGTACCAGTTCTTGAAGCCGTCCAGATGCTGCGCCAGCACGCCATCGGGGTTGGCGTCGGCGATGGCCTGGGCAAAGTCGTCACAGGTCACGGCCTGGCCGTCGTGGCGCTTGAAATAGAGGTCCATACCGGCGCGAAAGCCTGCGCGGCCGACCAGCGTGGCCATCATGCGCACCACCTCGGCGCCTTTTTCGTACACCGTGGGGGTGTAGAAATTGTTGATCTCGACATAGCTGTCGGGCCGCACCGGGTGGGCCATCGGGCCCGCGTCTTCCGGGAACTGCATGGCACGCAGGCCACGCACATCGTCAATGCGCTTGACCGCACGGGCCGATGCGCTGCCGGCCATGTCCATCGAGAATTCCTGGTCGCGGTAGACCGTCAGGCCTTCTTTCAGACTGAGCTGGAACCAGTCGCGGCAGGTGATGCGGTTGCCGGTCCAGTTGTGGAAGTACTCGTGGCCGACCACGCTTTCAATACCGGAATAGTCGGCGTCGGTGGCGGTGGCGGGGCTGGCCAGCACAAACTTGGTGTTGAAGATGTTCAGGCCCTTGTTCTCCATCGCGCCCATGTTGAAGTCGCCCACGGCGACGACCATGAAGCGCTCCAGGTCCAGCGGCAGCTTGAAGCGCGCCTCGTCCCACACCACGCTGGCGATCAGCGAGTTCATCGCATGCTCGGTCTTGTCGAGGTCGCCGCGGCGCACGAAGACCTGCAGCAGGTGGTTCTTGCCGGCGCGCGTGGTGATGTGCTGCTCGCGCGCCACCAGGTCGGCGGCGACCAGGGCGAACAGGTAGCTCGGCTTGGGGAAGGGGTCGTGCCACTTCGCAAAGTGCCGGCCGTCGGGCAGTTCGCCCTGTTCGACCAGGTTGCCGTTGGACAGCAACACCGGGTACCTGGCCTTGTCGGCACGCAGCGTGACGCTGTAGCTGGCCATCACATCGGGCCGGTCCAGAAAGTAGGTGATGCGGCGAAAGCCTTCGGCC
>JANOWE010000088.1:0-4539 GCA_031417735.1 Betaproteobacteria bacterium | reverse complement strand
GCCAGGCTGACGTTGAGCACGCGGATGTTGTATTCCTTGGCGTGGTAGACCACCCACTGGATGCCCTCGATCGCATCGGCCAGGTTGCCCACGCCCAACTCGTTGAGCACCCGCACGTCGATGATGTTGGCATTGGGCGCGATGCCGGTGCTGTCGGGTGTGCCGCTGCCGTAGTACCTGGCGCTGCCAGCGGCCACCGCGGCCACATGGGTGCCGTGGCCAAAGGCATCCTGGGTGGCGAAGGTGTCGCTGGCGATGGCGCCCTCATAGGTCTTCAGCGCCGCGCTGCCCGGCGCCAGCGACGACGCCGTGCCGTCCACGCCGGTGACCCAGGCGGTGGCGGTATTGGCACCGTTCATCGGATTGACATTGCGTTTGACGCGGGTCAGGCGGTTGGCATTGAAGAATCCGGCATGCGCCTTCATCACGCCCGAGTCGAGCACCGCGATGGCGATGCCGCTGCCGTCCAGCCCGCTGTAGCCGGCCTTGGTGCTGGCACTGCGCGCGGCACCGGCCAGCACGCCGGTCATCGCCTCGAGCGCGCTGGCGGTGCGGTAGGTGTCGCGGTTGGGCGAGACGCTGAGCACATCGCTGCGTTGTGCCAGCGCGTTCAGGGTGCCGGCGTTCATCAGCACCGTCAGCGCCCGGATCGCCGAATGGCGCACCAGCACCGAGCCGCCGCTGCGCAGCACGAAGGCGCGCAGATCGCTCATCTCGGGGTCGGCCGAATCGCTCATCACCACGGCCTGCACATGGCGCACGCCGTTGAGATCGCGCACCCACCGGGCCTTGGGCGCCTTGCTCGACCCGGCGGCGTCGGCCAGGTCGCGCGCCAGCTTGTCGTGCGCCGGCCTGGCCGGCTGGGCGACCGTGGCCGGCGCGCCGCACAGCCCGCCCAGCAGCGCCAGCGCCGCCAGCGTGGCCGCGCCCGTGCGGCGCAGCCTGGGCCACTCGACCAACATCTTGTTGCGGTAGAAAGTAGTCATGGTGTGTGTGCTCCGGGGGCTTCAAGGCTCGCCAAGCAGGCTGCTGTCGTCGGGGCTGACCGGGCTGGGCTGGCCGCTTTCGCTGAGGATGAAACCTTCACTGAGGACGAAACCCTCGCTGAGGATGAAGCCCTCGCTGCCGGCCACGCCTTCGCCCACCGTCACGCCCTCACCGAGGATGAAGCCTTCACTCAGGATGAAACCCTCGCTGAGGATGAAGCCTTCGTTGAGGATCCGGCCACTACCGCTGGCCAGCCAGCTCGACAGGGTGGCGGTCGGCAGAAAAGCGCCGGTGCGGCCCGACCAAGAGCTGTTGGCCAGCAGGCCATCGGCCAGGATCACACCGGCACTGATGACCGGCTGGTTGGCGGCGCCGGATTCGACCACCGACTTGACATAGGTGTTGGCCGGGGCGCCGCTGGAGGCCGGCCAGTACTTGACGCTGCGCCAGCGGGCCTGGCCGCCGGCCCAGGCCAGCCTGGGGTCGTAGATCGCCTGGTAGCGGCTGAACAGTGCACTGCCGCTGAGCAGGTGGCGGCCACCGGCGGTCACCACCTGGCTCCAGTTGAAGGTCTGCCCGTTCAGCGTGGACGTGGGCAGCGGCAGGGCTCGGCCCGGCGCCAGCAGGTCGGCGCCCACCACCAACTGGCCGTCGCGCACCTTGCCGGCGATGTCGGTGCGCAGCGCCTGCGCCAGCCGCACCGCGCCCTCGATGTTGAGCAGCCCGGCGCCCTGCTGCAGCAGGCTGGCACCGGCGATCGGCTGGGCGCTGTACTGCAGGATGGCCTTGATCAAGGGCGGCGTCAGCCCGGGGTTGGCCTGCAGCAGCAGCGCCGCGGCGCCGGCCACGGCCGGTGCGGCCACCGAGGTGCCAGACAGCAGCATCAGGGCTTGGGCGTCGGCAGGGCTGCCGCCCGGCAGATTGCTCAGCTGCGGGTAGCTGGCCGGAAGCAGTGCCGGCCAGACACCGCCCTCTTTTGCCAGACCGGTGGTGGTGCGCACGCCGATCACCTTGTTGCCCGGCGCCACCAGGTCGGGCTTGAGCAGGTTGTCGGGCTGGCGCGCGCCAGTGGCGTCGATCCAGCCACCGCGGGTCGGCCCGCGCGAGCTGAAGAAGTTGACCGTGTCGTCGCCGCGCCAGGCCGTGGCCTTGGTATTGGCTGCGCCCACGGTGATCACCGCCGGGTCATGGCCGGGCGCGCTGATGCCGCCAAAGCGCTCGGCGCCCTTGGCGCCCTGGCCAAAGTTGCCGGCGGCCGCCACCACCGTGATGCCGGCCGCCACCGCGCTGCGCGCCGCGCGGGCCAGCGGGTCGGTCAGCCAGCTCTCGGTGGAATCGGCGGCCAGGCTCAGGTTGATCACCCGGATGTTGTATTCACGGGCGTGGTACAGCACCCAGTCGATGCCGGCCAGCACATCGGACATCTGGCCAAAGCCGTTGTCGCCCAGCACCTTGACGTCGTAGAGGCTGGCATTGGGGGCCATGCCGGTGGCGTCCAGGGCCTGGTAGGCGCCGCGCCCGGCCGCCACCGCCGCCACATGGCCGCCGTGGCCGTAGCGGTCCTTGGTCAGGTTGCCGGCGGGCACGGCGATCTTGGTCTCGTAGGTCTTCATCGTCAGGCTGCCCGGGTAGAGCGCGGCCGAACTGTCCTCGCCGAGGGCCCATTTGCGGCCACCGGTGCTGCCCATGTCACCGACCTTGAGCAGGTTGACGCTGCGCGCGATGCGCGATGCTCCGGCCGGGTTGCTGAAGTGCTGGTGGTTGCCCATCACACCCGAATCCAGCACCGCGATGCCCACGCCGCTGCCGTCCAGCCCGCTGTAGCCGGTCGCGCCACCACTGCGCAGCGCGCTGGCGCCGGTCATCAGCTCCAGCGCACTGGCGGTGCGCCCGGTCATGCGGTTGGGTGAGATGCCCTGCACGTCGGCGCGGGCGGCGATCGCCGCCACCTGGGTGGCCGGCAGCAGGCCCGACAGCGCCGCCACCGAGCTGAACCGGCTGTGGACCGAGCCGCCGCTGGCCAGCATCGCGCTGCGCAGGCTGGCCAGTTCGGGGTCGGCGCTTGGCACTGCGACGATGATGACCTTGACCAGGCGCTGGCCCAGCAGGTCCTTGGCCCAGCTGAGCTTGTTGATCGGCGCGCCGCCGATCACCGCCTTCAGATCGGCGGCCACCTTGTCGCCGGCGGCGGTTTGGGCCGACGCGGCGTTGACGCCGACCAAGGCTGCCAGCAGCAGGCCTTGGCCCAGCCGCATCGAGCGCTGCGGCAGCAGGCGTTCGATCAGCACGGTGAAACGGGATTGAAATTGCATCGGGGCTTTCGGGCTCAGGGCCATCGACAGAAACCTTTGTCGGCCCCTGCAGACCGGGGATGGACGCCGTGGCGGTTTCAGTGATGGCGATCTTTGACCGACCCAGCCCCTCATGCACGGGGGTTGGTGCAATAAGCCGGGGGCAAACGGTGCTTTTCCTCGCTCGCCGACAGGCGGCTCTTGCCGCGGTCGAAGCCAGGCTTTCACTTATCGGCAAAGCGCCTCAGAACCTGAGGCCGGGTGGCGTCACTCTGATGTGCACGGCGCCATCGATCCAGGGTCGTGTCCCCCACGGGCGCGGGGGTGAACCGCTTCACCGTACAGGCCGGCGCCACCCTGTACGGTGTTCGCCACGGGCGTGGCGACGAGCCGCTGCTGACCGCGACCGCGTCGGGGTCAGCACGGAGGCCTCAATCCACCATCTTCCAGCCCAAGGTCTCCCCCGCTCGCAGCGGCTTCAACTGCGCGTCGCCGAAGGGCAGCGCCCGCGGCACGATCCAGGGCTCGCGGGTCAGCGTGATGGTGCCGGTGTTGACCGGCAGGCCGTAGAACTTCGGGCCGTTCCAGCTGGCAAAGGCTTCCAGCTTGTCCAGCGCGCCGGCGGCCTCGAAGGCCTCGGCGTAGAGCTCCATCGCGTGCAAGGCCGTGAAGCAGCCGGCACCGCAGACCGAGGCCTCTTTCAATGCCGCCGCATGCGGCGCACTGTCGGTACCGAGGAAGAAGCGCTCGCTGCCGCTGGTGGCGGCATGCACCAAGGCCTGGCGGTGCTGCTCACGTTTGAGCACCGGCAGACAGTAATAGTGCGGCCGCAGACCACCCAGGAAGATCGCGTTGCGGTTGTACAGCAGGTGGTGGGCGGTGATGGTGGCCGCCGTGTGCGCGCCGGCCTGCGCCACGTACTGCGCGGCCTCTTGCGTGGTGATGTGTTCGAACACCACCTTCAGCTCGGGAAAATCACGCCGCAGCGGGGTCATCACGCGGTCGATGAACACCGCCTCGCGGTCGAAGATGTCCACCGCCGGGTCGGTCACCTCGCCGTGCACCAGCAGCAGCAGGCCGGCGCGCTGCATCGCCTCCAGCACCTTGTAGGTCTTGCGCAGGTCGGTCACGCCGGCGTCGCTGTGGGTGGTGGCGCCGGCCGGGTAGAGCTTGCAGGCCAGCACGCCGGCTTCCCTTGCGCGCTTGATCTCGTCAGGGGCCAGCAGGTCGGTGAGATACAGCGTCATCAAGGGCTCGAAGC
>JANOWE010000087.1:0-24647 GCA_031417735.1 Betaproteobacteria bacterium | reverse complement strand
GCCCTTCGGGTTGGGTCCGGTTTGAGGCCCATGCGTCGTTGCATCGCTTGCCCGGGCGTCAAGCCCGGGCTGCACGCTGCGCCTAGCCTGGGCCCCAAACCGGGCCCAACGCGGGTGCGGATTTCTGCCGCCCACGCTCCTAGGCGTCACACGCCGCGCGCCAGATCGGCATGGATGCGGTCAAAACCAGCGGGCTGTCGGCCGACGTGCGCGAGGTCCAGACCGGCGCCCATCCGGCCAAGGTGTGCCGCGGTCGCCACGGGCCGCCTTCAGCGGCGCGTCAGCGTCCCAAGCGCAGTGCATGGCACTGCTTTTGCTGCCCCTCGGCCGGGTCGCCACCAAAGCTGGCGTTGTTGCATGTCATGTTGACGCTGGTCTCGCGGTAGGCGTAGTTGCCACCGGCGCCATAGCGCAGCAGCGACGGGCCCTGCACCTGGCAGCTGCCGCCTTCTGCGCTGCAGTACTGCCAGCCTGCCGTGGCGGCTTGCGGTGCGGCTACCGGCGTGGGCATGGTGGTGGTGGCGCTGGCGGGCATGTATTCGCAGAGTTTGGCGGTTTCCGGCGCAGGGTCGCCAAAGGTGGCGTTGTTGCAGGCCAGGCCGTAGGTCTCTTGGCGCTCGACATGGCGGCCGTTGGCGCCGTAGCGCACGCGGGCTGGGCCGGGCAGGCGGCAGTACTCGCCTTCACGGGCGCAGACCAGCCATTGCGGCCCGGTGGCCTGCACCTCGCAGCGCTTGACCACGCCGGGCGCGGGGTCGCCAAAAGTGTTGGTGTCGCAGCGCAGGATACCGGCGCTCACCTGGCGCACCTCGTAACGGCCATTGGCGCCAAAGCGCACATTGGCTTGGCCGTCGATGCGGCAATCGTGCCCTTCGTTGGCGCAGGCGCGCCAGTTGTCGCCTTGGACTCCGCCCCGGCGGCTGTCGTGGCCGTCGCGCTGGTCACGCCGGTCACGGTAGCGTTCGTCGTCGCGCCAGTTGGTCGACACCTCGCAGCGCTTGGGCTGGCCGGGCGCGGGGTCGCCGAACTGTTCGGTGTCGCAAAGGATGCGGTTTTGTCCTGGCGCAAAAGCATAGCGCCCGGGCGTGCCGAAGCGGACCATGGCCTCGCCATCGAAGCGGCAGACCTGGCCTTCCTCGGCGCAGACCATCCAGCGTGGTTGCGCCGTGGCTGGCAGGGGCAGGGCGCTCAGGGCCAGCAGGGGCAGGGTGGCACGCAGGACGTGGCGCAGCACTTTGCCGGAGCAGCCGCCAAACAAGGATTGGTTCTTGGTCATGGTGTTTTCCGTGGGTGGGTCGGACTGGTCGTCAGGACACAACGCGGGTCGGTTGCCGCCGGCTGTCAGGGCAATTGCCAGGGCGGCAGCGCCCGGATAGCCCGGCCAGATCATGTTGACAGCGCTGTGGGTGGCGGTGAAGGGAACGGGCGGACATCCGGCTGTGGGAAATGCCTTACGCGCCCCGCGCGCCGCATTTCAGGGTCCTGGCCTTTGCCTGGCTTGACACAGGCGCCAGCGACTTGATGGAGAGTTCAAGCGGCGCGATCAGCAGCGCGCCTGGCTCAGCGCTGTGCAGGACCGAGCCGCACCGCCGCAAGCGCCACCCCGCGGGACTGCATCGCCTGCTGGGTCAATTGACTCGACAGGACAGGCCATGCCGATGGATGCGTGATGCGATAGCATCAAACATCATGTTTGACGGATTCCTTCAGGATGCGCACCACACTCGACATTGAAGACGACGTTCTGCTGGCCGCAAAAGAGACGGCGCGGCGTCAGAAGACCAGCGTGGGCGCCGTGATCAGCGATCTGGCGCGACGCTCGCTGATGTCGGCCGTTGGGTCAGCACCGGCAAAGACCAGCTCGCCAAATCGACTGGCCAGCCTGGGCATCCACCCCCTGCCCAAACGGGGTGGCATGGTGACCAACCAGGTCATCGACCGGTTGCGTGACGATGGCCTCTACTGACCCCGCCGCAGCGCCAGCGCTGCTGGACGTGAACGTACTGATCGCCCTGCACGACCAGCAGCATGTTCACCATGAGGTGGCCGCGACTTGGTTCGAACGCCATGCCCGCCATGGTTGGGCCAGTTGCCCGCTGACGCAGAACGGCTGCGCGCGCATCATGAGCCAGCCCGGCTATCCCAATGCGGCGCCGCTGGCCGACGTGATGACCATGCTGGGCAGCTCATGCGCCCATGCCAGCCACCGTTTCTGGCCCGACGACATCAGCCTGCTTGACGGCGCCCGCCTGCACCACGGCCGCATGCACGGCCACCGCCAGCTGACCGGCCTGTACCTGTTGGCCTTGGCCGTGGCGCATGAAGGGCGCTTTGTGACCTTCGATGCGCGCGTCCCGCTCAATGCCGTGCGCGGCGCCTTGGCCGGGCATCTGGTGTCGATTTAGCTGAACACTGTCGGCAGAGCGCGCCCGCGCCGCCACGCCAGCCCATGCCGCAGCAGCATCGGCGCGGCCAGCACCAGGCCAAGCAATGTGGGCAGCAGGCCGGGGGCAATCATCAGCACCGCAGCCAGCCCGCACAGCGCCTGTTCACCGCGCTTCATCGGCACCAGAAAGTAGCGCGACAAGGCAGCCGCCAGCAGCGTGATGCCCAGGATGCAGCCAGTGAAGGTGATGGCGAAGTTGTACAAGGTGAAGCCCTTGGCCACGATCAGCAGTGACGGTGAAAACACGAACACAAACGGCACCAGGGCCTTGGCCAGGCCCAGCCGGAAGGCCGCATTGCCGGTCTTGAAGGGGTCGCTGCCGGCCATGCCCGCTGCGGCATAGGCGGCCAGCGCCACGGGTGGCGTGATGTCGGCGAGCACGCCGTAGTAGAAGACGAAGAAGTGCGCCACCAGCGGCTCCACACCCAACAGCGTGAGGGTGGGCGCGGCCACCGTGACCATGATGATGTAGTTGGCCGTGGTCGGGATGCCGCAGCCCAGCAGGATGCAGACCAGCCCGGTCATCAGCAGGGCCACGAACAGGGTCAAGGCCTTCTGGTCGATCAGCATGGCGGGCAGCCAGTCGCCCGCGCCGCCGGCCACCGCGCCGGCCGCGCCGGTGATGATGGCGCTGAGCTTGAAGCCCACACCGGTGAGCGTGACCACGCCGATGACGATGCCCACCGTGGCGGCGGCCGCGCCCACCGCCAGCGCGTACTTCGCGCCGGTGCTCAGCGCGTCCACCAGTACCGCGCCGCCGATGCGGCCGTGCACGCCCATCAACTTCATCAGCAGCGGGGTGACGATCAGGACCGCGCCAAACAGGCCGGCCTTGACTTCCGTGCTTTCGATGCCGCCCACCACCAGCACGCCCAGCGCGGCATGCAGCAACAGCATCAGCGACCAGTTCTTGGCGGTGTTGCCCTTGACCAGGGTGGTCAGGCCGACGATGGCGCAAGAGCTGATGCCCACAAAGGCCGCCAGGTAGGGCGTGCGGCCGCTGACCAGAATCCAGATCAGCAGCAGCAGCGGGATCAGCGTGGGCCAGCGGTCGGTGAACGACTCACGCAGCCTGGGCATTTCTTCGGGCGTCAGGCCGCGCAGGCCGTCGCGCTTGGCTACAAAGTGCACCTGCATGAACACGCCGAAGAAATGCATGAAGGCTGGCACCGACGCGGCGGCGATGATGGTCTGGTAGGGCACGGCCAGAAACTCGATCATCAGGAAGGCTGCCGCGCCCAGCACCGGTGGCGTGATCTGCCCGCCGGTGGAACTGGCGGCCTCCACTGCCGCCGCAAACTCACGCTTGTAGCCGACGCGGATCATGGCCGGGATGGTGAGTGAACCCACCGTCACCGCATTGGCCACTGAAGAACCCGACAACATGCCGAACAGCGCCGAGCCGAACACGCTGACCTTGGCCGGCCCGCCGGCATAGCGCCCGGCGACGCTGGACGCCACGTCCAGAAAAAGCTGGCCCAGGCCAATGCGCGTGGCCAATACACCGAACAGCACGAAGTGGAAGACATAGGTCGCCACCACACCCACGGCCACGCCGTAGATGCCCTGGCTGGTCAGGTACTGGTGGTTGACGAACTGGCTCCAGGTGGCGCCGGCATGCTTGAGCAAGCCGGGGAAGGCCGGCCCGGTCAGCGCATAGGCAGCAAAGGCGATGGCGATCAGCGGCAGCGGCCAGCCCATGCTGCGGCGGGTGGCTTCGAGCAGCGCCACGATCAATACCGTGCCCATGACCACGTCCACCGTGCCGGGGTTGCCGACACGGAAGGCCATGTCGTCGAAGATCCACGGGATGTACAGCACGGCCACGGCCACGCCGCCGGCCAGCAGCCAGTCGAACCAGGGCACGTTGCCGGGTGCGAACAGGCGGTGGTTCGCGGCCTGCTCCAGCAGCGCCCTGCGGTGCGGAAAGACCAGAAAGATCAGCCCCAGCACAAAGGCCAGGTGCACGCCCCGGTGCGTCACCTCCTGCAGCAGGCCGAAGCCGGCGGTGTAGTAGTGGAACAGCGACAGCACGATCAGCAGCCCGCCCACCAGCGAGGCCGCGCCGCCGGTCAGCGGGCGAAAGCGCATCTCGGGGTCGAACTTGCGTTCAAGCGCCTGGATCTGCTGCTCGTCGAGGATGGTGGTGCTCATGGTGGCCAGGGGTGCGCGTCAACAAAAAAAGGGCGGTCTGTCTGACCGCCCTGAGGGACAGCTTGCAACTTGCGGACTTACTTCAGCAGCCCGGCTTCCTTGTAGAACTTCTCGGCACCGAGGTGGAAGGGGATGCCGGCGCTTTTCACCGCGTTCTCCTTGGTGATGAACTTGCCCTTGGCATGGCCGGCGGCCAGCTGCTTCTGCGCTGCTTCGGAAAACAACGCCTTGGTGATCTCGTACACCGTGTTGGCGTCGGCCTTGTCGCTGGTCACCCACTGCGCGCCCACGGCCAGGGTCTTCACGGCGGCCACGCCCTTGTAGGTGTCGGCAGCGATGGTGTCGGGCGCGAAGAAACCGCTGGCGGCGCGCAGCGCGTCGGCTTCCTTGCCGTCCACCGGCAGCAATTCGATGCCGGCACCGGCCGAGGCCAGCTCGGCAATCGCGCCGGCGGGCGCGCCGCCGGTGAAGAAGAAGGCGTCGAGCGAGCCGTCACGCAGCTTGTCGCTGGCCTGGTTGGGCTTGATGTACTCGGGCTTGATGTCCGACTCCTTGATACCGTAGGCGGCCAGGATGGCGCGGGCATTGACCAGCGTGCCCGAGCCCGGCTCGTCCAGCGCCACGCGCTTGCCCTTGAGGTCGGCCACGCTCTTGAAGCCCGCGCCCTTCTTCACCACCACATGCACGCTCTCGGGGTACAGGTTGGCGATCAGCCGCAGGCCGGGCACGCCGGGCTTGCCTTCGAAGATGCCGGTGCCCTTCTGGGCCCAGGTCGCCACGTCTGACTGTGAGAAGCCCGACTCCATCGCGCCGCCGGCGATGCCGGTGACATTGGCCAGCGAGCCATTGCTGGCCTGCGCGGTGGCCACGATCTTGCCGGGCTGGCTGACCGCATTGGCGATCATGCCGCCCACCGGGTAGTAGGTGCCCGCCGTGCCGCCGGTGCCGATGCGGAAGAACTGCTGGGCCTGCGCGGCCAGAGGCAGCGCCAGGGCCACGGTGGCCAGGGTCAGACCGTTGATGAAATTCTTGCGTGACAGCATGGTGAACTCCGTAAGAGGTTGGTTCGGCGGTCGACGCCGGAAAGCGATGACCTTCGCGTGCGGCAGGATTCTGCCGCAAACCCGGCGCGGGCCCGCCGCAGCCCTGCAGGTCGGGCCGCCGTGGTGCTTGGCGTTAAGCTGCGCTCACGTCGCCCGCAGGGCGCCCATGAACAGGCCTTGCCCACCATGACCGCAGACCAGCCCGAGCATCTGAGCTACCACCTGGCCGACCGGGTGGCCACCATCACCATGGACGACGGCAAGGCCAACGCGATGAACCCGCGCATGCTGGCCGCGATCAACGCCGCGCTGGACCGGTCGCAGGCCGATGCTGCCGGAGCGGTGGTGCTGGCCGGTCGGCCCGGCATGTTCTCGGGCGGTTTCGACCTGTCGGTGTTCAAGACCAGCCCGGCCGATACGCTGCTGATGCTCGAAGCCGGCGCCAGGCTGTCAGACCGGCTGCTGCGCTTTCCACTGCCGCTGGTGGCGGCCTGCACCGGCCATGCCATCGCGATGGGCTTGTTCACGCTGATGTGCTGTGACATGCGGGTGGGCGTGACGGAGGGTGCGCGCTTTCAGGCCAACGAGGTGCTGATCGGCCTGACACTGCCTGGTTTTGCGGCCGAGGTCTGCCGCCAGCGTCTGCTGCCGTCGCACTACCAGTTGGCCACGCTGACAGCCCGGCCCTACAACCCGGCCCAGGCCCTGGCTGTGGGCATGCTCGATCTCGGCGTGCCGGCCGACCAGGTGCTGGCCACCGCGCAGCAAACCGCTGCTCAAATGCTGAGCCTGAACGCCGCCGCGTTTGCCGCCAGCAAGCTGGTGGTACGCCAGGCCAGCCTGACCGCACTGGGCATGGCCATTGCCACCGATGTCTCGGGCTGGCAGGCGCGGTTCGGGCAGCTGGCATGAGGCTTGGCGGGGCTCCGGGCCGATGGGTGCAGGCCACAATGGCGGCGTGCTCCGATCTCCAGAAGTCATGACCGGTTGTTGCTTCAGCTTGTCGCGCGTTGGCGCGTCGATGCTCGCCACCGGTCTGGCCCTGTTGTTGTCGCTTGGCCCGACCGCCGCTGTGGCGCAGTCGGCGCAAGCCGATACCGGCCAGGTGCTGGGCACCTGGTACAGCCAGAAAAGCCGCGAGCGGCTGAGCTTCGGCCGCAATGGTGAGTTGTGGAGCTGCTTCGAGGGTCAGGCCCGCGACAAGGTGGCCCGGGGTTACTGGAAGGAACTGCGGCCGGGGCGCTTCATGCTGTATTTCACCCACATCGGCCTGGCGGACTGCAGCTTCGTCGGCGCGCGTGAGCGGCGCATGCAGGTGCCGATCGACGCCGTCGCGGCGATCAATGGCGAACGGCTGGAGGTCTTCAACTCGGGTGAGTTTCCGCCCGATGGCTACCTGCGCCAGCGCACGCTGAACTGAGCGTCGGCGCTGGGGTTCAGCGGCAGGTCGACTTGCTGGTGCGAACCCGATAAATGGCGCTCAGCGCCGCACCGGCACCATCGCCGAAGCGTTGGGCCTTGCGCCACATGCGCCAGGCGCCCCAGAGTCGGGCGCTCAAGCCCAGCGCGCGGCGCGGGCGAAGCAGCAGCAGTGCCAAGGCGACGGCCAAGGGCCATTCGGGGTGGCGGCCCAGCCAGTGCAGTCCGTTGCGGGCCTGGTCGACCAGCGCCAACGGGACCTTCAGCGGCGCGGCGTTTTGTGCCATCTGCAGGCGCAGCAGCTGGCTGCGCAGCAGCAGACGCTCGCGGCGAATTTCGGGCGCGAGCTCGGGTTCCGCGCGGGGTGTCAAACGGGGCTCCCGCTGGGTCGGGCGCTGGGTCGGGCGCTGAGTTCCGGGAGCGGGCTCGCTCATACCGGCGTGCGCAGGGCCTCGCGGTCACGGGCCAGCTCGGTTCGGCTGCCACTGAATGCGCCGTCTCGGTTGCTCAGCTTGGCGCGTGCGCTGCGGCACAGCCACAAACCTCCGCCCAGAAACAGCACGGTCATCACCACCAGGGCGGGCAGCCGGTAGCCGTCCCAGAACATCATCAGCACCAGGCCCATCAGCAGTACCAGGCCCACGCCCAGCAGCAGCAGCGCCAGGGCGGCCCGGAGCAGGCCGTCGAAGACGCGCCGTTTCTCAATCTCAAGCTCAAGCACCAGCAACTCGACCCGCACCTGGGCCATTTCCAGCCCGGTGTCGATCAAGCGGCGCAACGACGCAAACAGGCCTTTGCTGCTGGCCGCGCCACCGGTGGGCGGCAGCTTGGCCTGGGCGGAGCCGGGCGGGCTGCTCATGCGCTGGTCGCTGCTTGGGGGGTCGATCAGCGGCGGCCGATCAGCACACCCAGAGCCAGGCCGACGCAGGCAGCGGCGCCGATGGCCTTCCAGGGGCTTTCATGAACATAGTCGTCGGCGGCAACACCGGCGGCCTTGGCCTTGGCCACGGCGGCTTCCTGCAATTGCAGCACGTTGGCCTTGGCCTGCTGCAGACTGGCCTGGATGCGGCTGCGCATTTCGGAGGCGCCGGCGCTGACATCGCCAGCGGTGCAGCGCAGCAGTTCTTCGGCGTCGGAGATGACCACGCGCAGGTCGTTCACGAGGCGGTGGTTCTGGTCGGCGGTGACATCGGTCATCAGGCTCTCCTGTGGGTTACTGGCCTGCCAGTATGGCATAACAGACAATTTTAAGCTGATTTACGTGATTTTGATGATGAATGCATCCAATTGAGTAGGCAATGACGGCTGCAGCGGCTTCAACTGCGACCGTCCAGCAGGGCCAGCCGCAGGCCCAGGCCAATGAACAGCGCGCCAACGCCTCGGTTGAGCCACCGCGCCAGGACCGCGCCGCGCGCTGTCGGCGCCTGCCGGCCCTGCCGGGCCCGGTGTTGCCGCGCCAGCGCGGCCATGGCGGCGGCAAACAGCAGGTTCACCCCTGTGCCGTTGACGATGAACAGCGCGCCCAGCAGCACGAAGGCCGCTCCCGGGTGTTCGGCCCGAGGCTGAATGAACTGCGGCACGAAGGCGACAAAGAACAGCGCCACCTTGGGGTTCAGCGCATTGGTCAAAAAGCCCTGGACAAAGACCTTGTGCAGCGCCGTGGCGGCGGTGGGGCGCCGGGTCGAGTCCGCCGGGATCGGACCCTGGCGCCACAGGCCCAGTCCCAGCCAGCCGAGGTAGGCCGCGCCCAGCCAGCGCAGCAGCGCAAACGCCAGGTCGGAGCCGACCAGCAGCGCAGTCATGCCCAAGGCGCCGGCCAGGATGTGCACCGTGCAGCCCGCGCCCACGCCCAGGGCGGCGGCGGCGCCGGCTCGAAATCCGGCGCTGGCGCTGCGGCTGGCGATCAGCGCCAGGTCCGCGCCGGGAGTGATGTTGAGCAGCAAGCCGGCGCCGATGAACAGTGGCAGGTGTTGAATGCCGTCAATCATGCTTTGGCTGCGGTCCGCTCAGATTTCGCTGGGGCAAGCCGGCGCTGTCAGACCCAGCCCAGCATGCCCAGCACCGCGCCGGCCATGATCAGCCACATCGGCCCGATCTTGAACCGCACGCTGGCCACCAGGCAGGCCAGCAGCAGCGTGGCGGCTGCCGGGTTTTGGCGGGTGGGCGAGAACAGCACCCAGCCGGTGGCCACCAGCAGGCCCAGCGTCAGCGGTGTGAGCCCGGCGGTGAAGGCCCGCACCTGCAGCGACTGCGCGTGGCGCCGGCCATAGCGCCCGGCCGCCAGCGCCAGCACCGAACTGGGCAGCACGATGCCGAGCATGGTGGCCGCCGCACCGGCCGCACCGGCCACGTTCCAGCCTACCAACGCGACGAACAGGATGTTGGGCCCCGGTGCGGCCTGGGCGATGGCCACCGACGCGGTGAACTGGCCGGCGCTGAGCCAGCCCTGGTCGACCACCAGCCAGCGCTGCATGTCGGGCGCGGTGGTGATGGCGCCGCCCACGGCCAGCAGCGACAGCAAAGAGAAATGCAGCCACAGCGCGGCCAGATCGGCCAGGTCGTGGCCATGCAGTCCGAACAGGGCCCAGATGTCGGTCAGTCCTGCCGTGGTGCTCATCGGGTCGGGTGCCGGTTCAATCGGCGCGTGCGCTGCGCCGCAGCTGCCGTGCGGCCAGGGCCATGCCGCAGGCGCCCAGGCCCAGCACCACACCGACCAGCGGCCAGCGCAGCCAGCCCACCATCAGCGCGGTGGCCAGCGCAATCGACCAGGCCGCTGGCCGGCCCACTGGGCTGCGCTGCAGCGCGCCAGACAACTTGACCGCCGTGGCCAGCACCAGGGCCGCCGCCACCACGCCCACGCCGCGCAGCGCACCGGCCACCTGCGGCAGGTGCTGCCAGCGCTGGTAAGCCAGGGCCATGGCCAGCACGGTCAGCATCGGCAGCAGCAGCAGGCCGGCGCAGGCCGCCAGCGCGCCGCGCCAGCCAAAGTGCCGGTCACCAAACATCAGGCCCACATTGACGATGTTGGGTCCGGGCAGCACCTGGCCGGCGGCCAGCAGCTCGGCAAACTGCTGGTTGTCGAGCCAGCGTTCGCGCTCGACCAGTTCATGGTGTGCCACCGGCAGCACGCCGCCAAAGCCCTGCAGCGCCAGCCGGGTGAAGACGACAAACAGCTGCATGCACGATTGCGGCTGGCGCAGCGCCGTGACAGGTGCCGTGACTGACGATATCGGCGGGGCGGCTGCCCGAACTGGCGACTCAGCCATGACCGCTGCCCGCCGCCAGGTGCCCATGCATTCGCCGCGCGGCCCAGACGCTGCAGGCCATGGCCAGCAGCAGCCAGAACAGGCCCACGCCATGCAGACCGCCATAGCCCGCACGGGCGATCATGGCGCCGCCGCTGGCAGCGCCGATGGCCTGTCCCGCGTACATGGCCGAGCTGTTCAAGGCCACCAGTGCTGGCGCCAACATGGGCGCGGCCAGCACCAATCGAGACTGCTGTGCCGAGTTCGACGAGAAGCAGCCCAGCGCCCAGGGCAGCATCACCATGGCCATCAGCGGCAGGCTGGTGCCCAGCGGCCACAGCAGCAGCGACAGCGCGATCAGGCCCAGCGTGACCAGCACCACCTGCTCCGCGCCGAAGCGGTCGACCAAGCGCGCCGCCAGCACATTGCCGACCACGCCGGCTGCACCGAACAGCGCAAACAGCAGGCTGATCTGCTCAGGCGACGCGCCCAGTACCTGCTTGTAGTAGGGTGCGAAATAGGTGAACAGGGTGAACTGCCCGGCCGCGCTGAGCGCGGTGACGGCCACCGTGAGCATCAGCGCCGGATGGCTGAAGACCCGGGCCCAACTGGCGCGCGACAGCGCGGCCGGACGCACACCGTTGGGCATGGACCGCCACAGCCAGGCCGCCGCCAGCAAAGACAGCACGGCCACCACCGCGAAGGCCCAGCGCCAGCTGAATCGTTCACTGATCCAGGCGCCCATGGGCATGCCCAGCACCGAGGCCAGCGACCAGCCCAGAAAGATGTGCGCCACCGCCTGGCCGCGCTGGGCCGCTGGCGCCATCAGGCCGATGGCTGCTGCGGCCTGGGGCGTGAACACCGCCGCGCCCAGCACACACAGGCCGCGCATGGGCAGCAGGCTGGCCATGTCGGGCATCAATGCGCACAGCACATGGCCCACCGCATACCAGACCAGGGCCAGCGCCAGCAGGCGGCGGCGATCGAAGCCGGCCACCAGCGCGGCCAGCAGCGGCGATGCCAGCGCCAGCACCACGGCGGCCACGGTGATGAGCTGGCCGGCCACCGGCACGCCCACCTTCAGATTGCGCGAGACATCGTTGATGACGCCCGCAGCCACCATCACGCCGCAGCCGATGGCGAAGTTGCCGAACAGCAGCGCGCGCCGACTGGCCAGCACCTGCGCTGCGCTGAAGCCGGCGCGTGCAGGCGCCGCCGCCGCCGGCGCCAGGGTCACCGGATCACCTTGAGCGCTTCCGGATTGACGATGTTGCTGGGCTGGTTGTTGATGAAGTTGATGACGTTGCGGAACGCGGCCTGGAAGTACATCTCGTAGCTGTCTTGCTCGACATAGCCGATGTGCGGCGTGCAGATGGCGTTCTCCAGCCGCAGCAGGGGCTGGCCCTGCATGATGGGCTCGCTCTCGAACACGTCCACCGCCGCCAGCCCGGGCCGGCCCTTGTTCAGCGCCGAGACCAGGGCGTTGTCTTCGACCAGTTCGGCGCGCGAGGTGTTGACGAACAGCGCGCCTGGTTTCATGCGCATCAGGTCGTCGAGCTTGACCACGGCGCGGGTGTCGCTCTTCAGGCGCAGGTGCAGCGTCAGCACGTCGCACTGCGCGAAGAAGGCTTCGCAACTGGCGGCGGCCTCATAGCCATCGGCCACGGCGCGCTGGCGCGAGTTCTCGCTGCCCCAGATCTGCACGGTCATGCCGAAGGCGCGGCCATAGCCGGCCACCAGCGCGCCGATCTTGCCGTAGCCCCAGATGCCCAGCGTCTTGCCACGCAAGACCATGCCCAGCCCGAAGTTGGGCGGCATCGACGCTGCCTTCATGCCCGACTGCTGCCAGGCACCATGCTTGAGGTTGCCGATGTACTGCGGCAGCCGGCGCATGGCGGCCATGATCAGGGCCCAGGTCAGCTCGGCCGGCGCCACCGGCGAGCCCACGCCGTCGGCCACGGCAATGCCCAGCCGGGTGCAGGTGTCGACGTCGATGTGGGTGCCGACGCGGCCGGTCTGGGCGATGAGCCTGAGCTTGGGCAGTTTTTCCAGCAGCGCACGCGGGAAGTGCGTGCGTTCGCGGATCAGTACCAGCACCTCGGCATCACGCAGTCGCACCGACAACTGGCCGATGCCCTTGACGGTGTTGGTGAAGACCTTGGCGTTGTAGGGTTCCAGTTCAGCGGCGCAGCGCAGTTTGCGCACCGCATCCTGGTAATCGTCGAGGATGATGATGTTCATGGCTGCTGGGCATTGTGCCGCGCCGCAGCGGCAGCTTGCCGATGCCGGCTAGCATGCGCTGGGTTCCGGGCCGTGCCCGAGCCATCCCCACCAGCATCGCCCCCAAACTTTGGAGACCGCCACATGAGCATTTCAATGCATTCGGCCAGCGCGCCCATTTTTCTGCGCCAGTTGACGGCCATGCTGGGCTGGCTGGACAAGGCCGAGATCCATGCCCAGGCACGTGGCTTCGATGCAGTGGCCTTCTTGCAGCAGCGGCTGGCACCGGACATGTTGCCTCTGGTGTCGCAGGTGCGCATCGCCAGCGACGCGGCCAAGGGCTGCATGGCGCGCCTGAGTCGGCAGGAAAGCCCGAAGTTCGAGGACAACGAGTCCACCGTGGCTGAGGTGCGTCAGCGCATCCAGAAGACCATCGACTATGTGGCCTCGGTGCCCGCCAGTGCAGTCGACGGCAGCGAGGGCCTGGAGGTGGTGATTCCGCTGCGCAACCGCGATCCGCTGAAGTTCGACGGCGAAACCTACCTCAAGCACTTTGCGCTGCCGAACTTCCAGTTCCACTGCAGCATGACCTATGCCTTGCTGCGCCAGGCCGGCGTGGCGCTGGGCAAGGCCGACTACCTGGGCGGCTGAACGTCTTGGGGCGGCCGGGGCCAGGTGCTCAGCGCCAGGTGCCGTAGGGCAGCAACTGGCCGCCGTCGGGGAAGGCGCTGTCAACGCAGTGCTGCAGTTCGCGCAGGCGTCGCTCGGCCGTCACGCCCAGGCGCAGCAGCGCGGCGTAGACCATGCCACGCAGCAGCCACAGGTCCACCGGCTCAGCGGCCTGCTCGACCTGCAACCGCAACCAGTCGGCCCGGCCACCCTCCAGCGGCTGAACGGCTTGCGCAAATTCGCACTTCAGTTCGATGAACAGCCGGCGCGCCGCGACCCGCACATGGCGGTCTTGCGGCATGCCAGGGCCGGGCAGCAGGTCGATGGCGGAGGCCTGCACCGAAGGCAGTGCGGCGCTGGCGGCGGCCCGGTTCAGGCTGTCGGTGCTCACCGGCCAGGCTCCGCACAGCAGGGCTCGGTGCGCAGGCGCATCAGGTCGTCTTGCGGCCGATTCATCGCAGTTCCGGCGCCAGGCTGACGCGGGCTGTGCGCTGAGGGAAATGCCGGTTCAGCAAGGCCAGCCGGCGCTCGGCCTCGGTCTGATTGAGGGTCACCGCCAGGGCGCCGTAGAGCTCGGAACGCAAATGCCACAGCTCGCGCAGCGACCTGGCCTTGCCGATGCGCTGGGCCAGCGGCTGCGACTGGGCGCCTGGCAGGTCCTGCAGGCTGTCGAGAAACTCGTCGCGCACCTGATTCAGCCGCTTGGCCGGCCGAACCAGACCGGGCAGCAGCGAGGCCGAGCCGGCCAGCCAGCGCGACAGCCGCCCCGACCAGTCGATGGACGACGGCCACAGTTCGGGCGGCCGAACTTCGGTGCGGCTGTGCATCAGGCTGCTGGGCGCGGCCGTTTGGCGGCGGCGGGTCAAGCGGCTGAGCCACGAGGCGGGCTGGGTGGATCGGTGCGTCATGGGTACTACTTCGGCAACGCCTTCGGTGAACTGAAACAGATTGTTTTCCGGCGTGGCTGCCAAGCATGCGGCGAGAAGCCGCGCCTTGGATGTGCACTTCTGCGCAGTTCGGGCCGGCTTGATCCGGCCTGGCCACTGCGGGCTGCGCCCGATGATCTGCCGCCACCACGCTGGTAGGCTTGCGCACCCGTCACCACCGGCCCTTCGGCCAGGAAAACAAGATGCTTGGCCGCTGGTTACGACGACTGCTCACCACCACTTTGCTGCTGCTGATCGCGGCAGCTTTGACCGCCTGGACCTACAGCCGCCTGGTGCTGCCCACCACCGAAGGCGAACTGACGCTGCCGGGCGCGGGGGCCGGCCTGCGCATTGAGCGCGACGGCCACGGCATACCCACCATCCGCGCGGCCAACCAGCGTGACGCGATGTTCGGTCTGGGCGTGGTGCACGCGCAAGACCGGTTGTGGCAGATGGAAACCCACCGCCGCATAGGCGCAGGCCGGCTGTCCGAGGCCTTCGGCGACGGCGCGCTGGACACCGACCGCTTTTTGCGCATCCTGGGCGTGCGCAAGGCGGCGGCGGCGCAGCTGGCCCAGGTCAACCCGCAGGCGCTGGAGGCGCTGACGGCCTATGCCGACGGCGTCAACGCGGTCATCGGCACGCTGCGGGCGCGCCCACCCGAGTTCGTGCTGCTGGGTCTGAACCCTGAGCCCTGGCAGCCGGTGGACAGCCTGTCCTGGGCCATCATGATGGCGCTGGACCTGGGCGCGAACTGGCAGACCGAGGTCATCCGCCTGCGTCTGGCCATGAAGCTGCCCAAGCAGCGCATCGATGAACTGCTGCCGCCCTACCCGGGCGATGCGGTGCCGGCGTCGCAGGACTATGTGGCGCTGTACCGGTCTCTGAAGCTGGATTCGACCCAAGCCGGTCTGGCCGACCCGGTGCTGCAGCGCCTGCTGGCGGTGGCACCCGAATCCGAAGTCGAGGGCCTGGGCTCGAACAGCTGGGTGCTGGCCGGCTCACGCACGACCACGGGCAAACCTATGCTGGCCAATGACCCGCACCTGAAGCTGTCCACTCCGGCGCTGTGGTACTTCGCGCGCATCATCGCGCCCGGCATCGACGTGGCCGGTGCGACCATGCCCGGCCTGCCCAGCGTGGTGATGGGCCAGAACGCGCACATCGCCTGGGGCCTGACCAACACCGGCCCCGACGTGCAGGACACTTACCTCGAGCGCATCGACCCGGCCGACCCCGCGCGCTACCAGACACCCGACGGCTGGGCCAAGTTCGAGACCCGGCAAGAGCTGATCAAGGTCAAGGGCCAGCCCGACCAGTTGCTCAGCGTGCGCAGCACCCGCCATGGGCCGGTGATCTCTGACGCTGCGGTGGCCGGTGTGGCCGGCGAGGCGCTGGGTGGAACGGGTGGCAAGGGCGGCCAGCCGGGCTATGCATTGGCGCTGCGCTGGACCGGGCTGGACAGCGATAGCGACGTGGTCGGCACCGGCCTGGCGATGATGGCGGCCGGCTCGGTGGAGGCCTTCATCAAGGCCTCTGCCGGCTGGGTGGCGCCGATGCAGAACATGGCCGTGGCCGATGCGGCGGGCCGCATCGCGCTGGTCTCGCCAGGGCGGGTGCCGTTGCGCAAGCCCGAGAACGACCTGGTCGGGCTGGCCCCGGCGCCGGGCTGGGACGCGCGCTACGACTGGGACGGCTATCTGCCGGTGGACCTGCTGCCACAGCAGATCGACCCGGCCAAGGGCTATGTGGCCAATGCCAACCAGAAGCTTGTGCCGCCGGACTACCCGCACTTCATCAGCCACCACTGGGCGCTGCCCTTCCGTCACCAGCGCATCGAGCAACTGCTTGATGCCAAGCCCCAGCACAGCCTGGATGATTTGCGCACGATGCATGGCGACCTGACCTCGCTGGCCGTGCAGCGCCTGCTGCCCCGGCTGCAGGCCGCCAGGTCAGACCATGCGCTGGCCGCCGCTGCGCAGCAGCAACTCGCCGGTTTCAATGGTGAGATGCTGGCCGACAAGGCCGCGCCGCTGATCTACTGGGCCTGGCACCGACAGCTGTCGGAGAAAGTGCTGGCCGACGAGACCGGCGCGCCGCTGTACGACCGGCTGCTGGGCCAGCGCGGCTACTTCGACATCCTCGAGGCGGCGATGTCGCAGGCCGACGGCTGGTGGTGCGACAACAAGGCCACGCCGGCAGTCGAGACCTGCGACCAGCAGGCCGGTGCGGCACTGACCGCCGCGCTGGACGAACTGAAGGCCTTGCAAGGCCCAGACCCGGCGGCCTGGCAATGGGGCAAGGCCCACCAGGCGCGCAGCGAGCACCGGCCGTTCTCGCGTGTCAAGCTGCTGGCGCCGTGGTTCGAGAACCGGGTGCCGGTGGGTGGCGACAGCTACACCATCAACGTGGGTCGCGTCAGCCTCAAGCCCGACGCCGCCACCGGCGAGCTCTACCTTGACGAGCATGGCCCGAGCCTGCGCGCGCTGTACGACCTGGGCGACCGCAACAAGTCGCGCGTGATCCACAGCACCGGCCAGAGCGGCGTGCCCTGGTCACCGCTGTACCGCAGCTTTGTGAAAACCTGGCAGCAGGTGCAGGATGTGCCGCTGTTCGCGCCGGCGGGTGAGCCGCAGCAGGTGCTGCTGATCAAGCCGGCCAGGTGAATGCCTTCTCCTTGCTTTGTTAGGGCCTGGGGCCTGGCCCAGGCTCAGACCGAGCCGTACTGCTGCTTGCGCTGCGCCGTGTAGGCCCACCAGGGCGCGGCGACCGCGCCACGCATGAAGTCGGTGGCGGCCATCAAGGTGTCGAGCACGCAGGGGTCTTGCCGCTTGCCGCTGTGCGCGCACAGCGCCTGGTAGAGCGCGTAGGCGTCGTGGCTGGCCAGTTCGCCTGGATGGGCAATGCCCAGTGCGCGCAGGTCGGCGGCCATCGCGGGGCCAATGTTGGGCAGTTGTTCCAGCCGCTGGCAATCGGCGGCCGAGACGGCCTTGGGCGCCTTCAGGCGCGCTGCGGGCTTGCTGCGGGCCACCACGGTCAGCCAAACATGTTGTTGCGGATCAGCCCGACGGCGATGCCTTCGAGCGCGAAGCTGTCTTCCGGGCCGACGACGATGGTCTTGAAGTCGGGGTTCTCGGCCAGCAGTTCAATGCCTTCGCGGGTGCGGTGCAGGCGCTTGACGGTGACATCGTCACCCAGTCGGGCGACGACGATCTGGCCGTTCTTGGCCTCTTGGGTTTTTTGCACTGCCAGCAGGTCGCCGTCGACGATGCCGGCGTCGCGCATGCTCATGCCACGCACGCGCAGCAGGTAGTCGGGTCGGTGCGAGAACAGCGAGGCTTCAACGGCGTAGGTCTGGCCGATGTGCTCCTGCGCCAGGATCGGGCTGCCGGCGGCCACGCGGCCCACCAGCGGCAGGTGCAGCTGCTGCAGGCCGGGCGGGGTGAACTGCTTGTTGCGTGAGGCATTGAGCGCGCGCAGCGTGTCGGAGCACAAACGAATGCCGCGTGAGGTGCCGCCCACCAGTTCGAGAACGCCCTTGCGGGCCAGGGCCTTGAGGTGCTCTTCAGCGGCGTTGGCCGACTTGAAGCCCAGTTCGGCGGCGATCTCGGCCCGGGTGGGTGGCGCGCCTGTTCGTTCGATGGCGGTTTGCACCAGGGTCAGAATCTGCTGTTGGCGGTCGGTGAGCTTGGGGCCTTCGTCCATCTCGAATTCCTGACTTTTTATCCAGTAGCTGTATTTTTATCCAGATAGGGCCTTTATGCCAAGCACCATCGTCATTCTGGGCACCGGCGGCACCATTGCCGGCACCTCGGCGCAGCCCGGCGACAACGTGGGCTACACCGCCGCGCAGCGCAGCGTGGCCGATTTGCTCGCCGCCGTGCCCGGGCTGGCCAGCCAGCCCGGCCTGCACATCGAGGCCGAGCAACTGGCCCAGATCGACAGCAAGGACATGGACCATGCCACCTGGGCCAGTCTGGCGCGCCGCCTGCATGAATTGCTGGCCCGGCCCGAGGTGGCCGGTGTGGTCGTCACCCATGGCACTGACACGCTGGAAGAAACGGCCTGGTTCCTGCAACGCGTGCTGGCGCCGACCAAGCCGGTGGTGCTGACCGCGGCCATGCGCCCAGCCACCGCACTGGCGGCCGATGGCCCGCAGAACCTGCTGGACGCGGTGGCGGTGGCCCGAGCGCCTGGTGCGATGGGCGTGGTGGCGGTGCTGGCCGGTCAGGTTCATGGCGCGGCCGATGTCCGCAAGCGCCACACCTACCGCAGCGACGCCTTTGATTCCGGCGACACGGGCGCCATCGCGGCGGTCGAGGAGGGCCAACTGCGTTGCTTCAGGCCCTGGCCCGCAGGTCAGCCGCTGGGGCTGGACCTGCTGCCGCCAGACAATGCCGACGCGACCCACTGGCCTTGGGTGGCGGTGCTGAGCAGCCATGCCGGTGCCCGCGCGGACGAACTGCGCGCGCTGCAGCGGGCCGACGTCGACGGCGTGGTGCTGGCCTGCACCGGCAACGGCACAGTCCATGCCGCGCTGCAACCCGCGCTGGACGAAGCCGAAGCGGCGGGCTTGCCGGTCTGGCGCAGCACCCGTTGCGCCCGCGGCCGGCTGGTGGGCCATGAAAATGAGCCTGCCACGTCGATGTCGCCATGGCAGGCTCGGGTCGAACTTCTGCTGCGGCTGCTCGCCGCGCGGCATGACCGCGCGGCGGCGCTTAAACCACCGTCAGCGTGACGTCGATGTTGCCGCGGGTGGCGTTGGAGTAGGGGCAGACCTTGTGCGCCGCGGCGACCAGGGCCTCGGCCGCGTCACGCGTCATGCCGGGCAGGGTGATGCTCATCGCCACCTGGATGCCGAAGCCGCCGGGGATCGGGCCGATGCCGACCTCGGAGGTGATGCTCACGTCGTCAGGCACCTTGATCTTCTGACCCGCGCCAACGGCCTTCATGGCGCCGATGAAGCAGGCCGAGTAGCCGGCTGCGAACAGCTCTTCCGGGTTGGTTCCCAGGCCACCCGTGCCACCCAGCGCGGCGGGGGTGGACAGATCAAGCTTGAGCGCGCCGGTGGACGATTCTGCGGTGCCGGTGCGGCCTCCGGTGGCGGTGGCGGTGGCGGTGTAGAGCACTTTGTCGAGGGCCATGGTGAAGATCCTTCTTGGGGTTGAGACCGCATGGAGGGCGGCAGGGGGGGTCAATCAAGGCGCACTGTCCAGACCGAGGGTCTGGGCGGTGACCGGGGGGAAATCCTTGACGCTGCCGGCCTGACCGGCCCGGGTCAGTTGATCGCGCAGTGAGCGCAGTTGTTCGGTCAGCGCGGCCAGTTGCTGCAGGTCGCAGGCCGCAGCGCAGGCGATGGCCTGGGGCACGGCCAGTGCACGGCCCTTCAGTGCCAGGCCAGCGGAGCTGAGCTGAACGCGCACGCGGCGCTCGTCCAGCGCATCGCGTTGGCGCAGCAGCAGGCCTTGCTGCTGCAGGCGTTTGAGCAAGGGCGTGAGGGTGCCCGAATCCAGCCGCAGGCGGTCGCCCAGGGCCGAGACCGTGCTGCCGTCGGCCTGCCACAGGGCCAGCATCACCAGGTACTGCGGGTAGGTCAGGCCCAGCGGCGCCAACAGCGGCTTGTAGGCCTTGGTCATGGCCAGTGAGGCAGAGTACAGCGCAAAGCACAGCTGCCGGTCCAACGCCAGCCAATGCTCGGCGCCGGCTGAGGGCTGGGCGGCCGTTTGGAGCAATGGCGGCAGAGGCGACAACATGGGTTTCACTTTATCTCACAACCAAATTGTGCGCAATTTAATAGCGTGATTTGACCAAGCCAGCACCTGGCGCTGCGGTCGCCGGCCTACAGCGTCCACGCGGTGCTCAAGCCGTCCAGCCCGCCGGACGCCGTCCCGCACAATGCCGGTTTGCGCCCCCAGGCGGCGCGTGCCTGCCTCCGACACTGCCATCAGCTCCGCATGACCGAACAACCAGCGCGCCAGGTGCTGCAGCTCAAGGCCGCAGAGCAGGCGGTCGGCCGCGCCGCCGATGCGGCCGTTGCCAGCCACGCCAGCCTTGCAGGCCCCAGGCCCGTCTGGACGGCCACCGACCGCGCCTGGGCCAGCGCCGAAGCCCGCCGGGTGCTGGGCGAGCCCGCGCCGGCCGAGCAGGCCAGTGGCCAGGCCGCGCTGGCCTTTTTGCACCAACGTGCCCAACTGGGCCTGCGCCGACTGGCCCAGCGCGACGGCGTATGGGCCGACGGCGCGCCCCGGCCTCTGGCCTGGCTGCCCTGTCTGGCTGCGCTGGGCCTGCTGCTGGCCCTGCTGGCGGGCGTGGCCGGTGACAGCCTGTCGGCCGACCACCGCATCAACCTGCTGGCACCGCCGCTGCTGGCCTTGCTGCTGTGGAATCTGCTGGTCTATGCCGTGCTGCTGCTGGCTGGGCTGCGGCGCGTACTGGGCCGGCACAGGCCCGGGCCCTCGCCGCCGCCGCGGCACCCGATGAGCAAGGCCTTGCTGGCATTGGCGACCCGGCTGGCCCGACCCCTGCGCCCGCGTTCCGGCCCGGGCTGGCAGGCCGCCGCCTACCGAGACTTCACCGCCGACTGGTGGCAACTGAGCCGACCCGTTCTGCTGCACCAGGCCAGCGCCTGGCTGCATGCGGCGGCCGCGCTGCTGGTGCTGGGTGCGGTGCTGGCGATGTATGGCCGGGGTCTGGCCTTTGACTACCGCGCGGGCTGGGACAGCACCTTTCTGGCGCCGGCCCAGGTCCATGCCTGGCTGAGCCTGCTGCTGGGTCCGGCCGCCGCGCTGACCAGGCAGTCGCTGCCCGATGTGGCCGGCATCGCGGCGCTGCGCTGGGCCGCGGGCAGCGCTGGAGAGAGCGCAGCACGCTGGATTCACTGGCATGCCTTGACCATGGCCGGCGTGGTGGTGCTGCCGCGCCTGGTGCTGGCCGCAGTGGCGCTGTGGCGGGCCCGGCGCGCGGCCTCCGAGCTGCAGTTGCCGCTGACCGAGCCTTATTTCCGCCAGCTGCTGCAGCAGGCTCCGGCCACCGCCTGGGCCGTCACCGTGCTGCCCTACAGCTACCAACTGGGCCAGGCCCAGCGCAACGGGCTGGAAGCGGCGCTGAGCGCGGCGCTTGAACCCGGGGCGCTGCCCGAACTGGCAAGCAGCCTGCCGCTGGGCGCCGAAGACGATCTGCCCGCCGCCCTGCCGGCCGACCTGGCCGAGCGGGTGGTGGCCTTGTTTGCCTTGACGGCCACGCCCGAGCGCGAGACCCACGGCGCCTTCGTGACGGCGCTGGCCAAGGCCTTGCCGGCCCGCTGCAGGCTGCAGGTGGTGGTTGACGAATCGGTGTTCCGACAGCGCCTGGGCCCATCACCCGACGGTCCTGTGCGGCTGCAGCAGCGCCAGCAGGCCTGGTCACGGCTGTTGCACGACTTGTCGTTGCCAGCGCCGCATTTTGTGGACCTGGCCGTCCCGGATCGGGACGCCGCCACATGAGCGAAGCAGCCCACCCGGGTGGCGGCCTGGCGGCCACCGTCTCGCTGAGCCTGATCTCGCACACCAATGTGGGCAAGACCACGCTGGCGCGTACCCTGCTGGGCCGAGACATCGGCGAGGTGCGCGACGAGGCCCATGTCACCGACCGCGCCGAGGCCCATGTGCTGGTCGAGTCGCCCGCGGGCGACCGGCTGCTGCTCTGGGACACGCCTGGCTTTGGCGACAGCCAGCGCCTGGCGCGCCGGCTGGAGCAGGCCGGCAAGCCCATAGGCTGGTTCATGAGCGAGGTCTGGGACCGCTTTCGCGACCGTGGCTTCTGGTCCAGCCAGCGCGCGCTGCGCAATGTCCTGGACCAGGCCGATGTGGTGCTCTACCTGGTCAATGCGTCCGAAGCACCGGAAGACGCGGCCTACCTGGACGCCGAGCTGAAGGTGCTGGCCCTGATCGGCAAGCCGGTGGTGGCGCTGTTGAACCAGCTCGGCCCGGCCGGTGCCGACCAGGCGCAGGGGGCGCTGGACGGTGGGACTTTGGACCAGCGCTGGCAGCAGCGCCTGCAGGCACATGCCGGCGTGCGCGCGGTGCTGCCGCTGGACGCCTTCAACCGCTGCTGGGTGCAGGAAGGCCGCTTGTGGGCGGCCGTGGCCGAGTTGCTGGCGGCTGATCAGCGCGACGGCTTCGAGCGCCTTCAGAACGCCTGGCAACAGCGCCAGCAGGCCAACTGGCGGGCGGCGATGGACGAGTTGGCGCGCCGGCTGACCCGTGCCGCGCTGGACCATGAACCGGTGGCCGGTGAAGGCTGGCTGGGCCCCGTTCGCAGCCTG
The DNA here is from genome assembly GCA_031417735.1 of Betaproteobacteria bacterium. Lineage (GTDB taxonomy): Bacteria > Pseudomonadota > Gammaproteobacteria > Burkholderiales > Burkholderiaceae_C > Pseudaquabacterium. Next base: position 2,223 of record JANOWE010000087.1, on the reverse strand, counting down.
GGCCGGTCCATTGGCCAGGGCCTGGGCAAGGTGCTTGGCTCGGCGGCGGCAGCAATCGACGGCGCACCAGGCTCACCGCAACACCAGGCCATGACCGCGCTGGCGGAGCGGCTGGACCAGGATGTGCGCCTGTCCACCGACGCCTTGATCCGCTTGCATGGACTGGACGGCCATGCCGGCCAGGCACTGCTGGCCCGGCTGGCCCGCCACTACGCCACCCGCGCGCCGATCGACGAAGGCCGCGCCGCGCTGTGGGGCGGCATGGTCAGCGGCGCATTGGCCGGGCTCAAGGCCGACCTCGCCACCGGCGGACTGACGCTGGGCGGTGGCCTGCTGGCCGGCGGCGTGCTGGGCGCCTTGACGGCCGCCGGGACGGCCCATGGCGTGAACCGCATCCGAGGCCTGGACCAGCCCCTGGTGGCCTGGGATGAGCGGGTGCTGAACGCGCTTTTGTCGGCCGCGCTGCTGGGCTATCTGGCCGTGGCCCACCATGGCCGGGGCCGAGGCGCCTGGGTGCAGCAGGACCCGCCGTCGGCCTGGACCGAGGCCGTGGCCGGGGTCGTCGCCGAGCACCAGGACGCGATCGACGAGTTATGGCCGCTGCGCCAGCGTGCGCTGACCGGCCGGGCCTTCGGTGCCGCCGACCAGACACCGCTGCAGAACCTGCTGCAGGGCTTGCTGTGCGAGCTCAGCGCCGAGTTGTTGGCCCGGCTCTACCCCGACGCACCGCCGATACAGCACGCGGCGCGCGGCTGATGGCTCAGTGGCCGGGAATGTCCGGTTCCACCAGCTGGGCCAGCTGCACCAGAGACTCCTGCCAGCCCAGATAGCACATCTCCAGCGGAATCACCGCCGGAATGCCCTCCTGCACCACGCTGAGCTCGGTGCCGCACGTCACCGGCGTGAGTGTGACCGTGACCATCATCTCGCCCGGCAGATGGGGGTCGTCGAACTTGTCGTTGTAGCGCAGGCGCTGGTTCGGCACCAGTTCCAGATACTCGCCACCGAAAGAGTGGCCCTGCCCGGTGCCAAAGTTGACGAAGGACATGCGGAAGCCGCCGCCCACTTTGGCGTCCATGTGGTGCACCTGGCAGGTGAAGCCGAAGGGCGGAATCCACTTGGCCAGGGCCTCGGCCTGCAGGAAGGCGCGGTAGACCTTGTCGGGCGGGCATCGCAAGACCCTGTGCAAACGAACGGTACCGGTGCTCATTGACTTCTCCTGGATAAAAAGGCCTGCCAGCCTAGCGGGATTCAGGCTGAATTCAACCGGCCTCGGCCTGGATGGTGTCGATCTGGCCCTGCAGCTCCAGCCAGCGCTCTTCCAGCATCGTGACCTCGGCACCGATGTGGTTCAGGCGACGGCCGCTTTCGGCGATCTGTGCCGGCTCTTGCCTGCCTCGGGCAAGTTCAGCCTCCAGCGCGCTGCGCTCGCCGCCCAGCTTGTCCATGCGCGCATCGACCTGCTGCAGCTCGTTGCGCAGCGGCCGGGTGCGGTTGGCGATGTCGTTGCGGGCCTGGCCGCCGGACTTGCGCTGCTGATCGTCGCGACGGTAGGCGCCGGGCGCCTTGGTGCCGGCGTTGGCTGCGGTGTTACGGGCCAGTTCCTTGGCCGAGACCGGGCTGGCCGGCGGCGCGGCAGCGGCCTTGCCGGGCTTGACCGCCGGCGCAGCAGCGATCGCGCCCGCAGGCAGTGTGGCGCCGGGCAGCGGCGGCGCGGGCTGGCCGCGCGACAGGGCGCGCGACACGTCCAGCAGCCATTTCTGGTAGTCGTCGAGGTCGCCGTCAAAGGGCAGCACGCCGCCCGAGGTGACCAGCCAGAACTCGTCGCAGACTTCGCGCAGCAAGGCGCGGTCGTGGCTGACCAGCATCACCGTGCCTTCAAACTCGTTCAGCGCGATCGACAGCGCCTCGCGCGTGTTCAGGTCGAGGTGGTTGGTCGGCTCGTCCAGCAGCAGCAGGTTGGGCTTTTGCCAGACGATGGTGGCCATGACCAGCCGCGCGCGCTCACCACCCGACAAGGTGCCCACCTTCTGGTGAACCATGTCGCCGGCAAAGCGGAACTGGCCCAGAAAGTTGCGCAGTTCCTGCTCGCGCCCGGGCGGGCCTTGCTCGCGCGCCAGGCGCACCATCTTTTCCATCGGCGTGTCGTCTTCGCTCAGCAGGTCCAGCTCTTGCTGCGCAAAGTAGCCCACGGCCAGGCCCTTGCCTTCGGTGAATTCACCG
>JANOWE010000086.1:0-4790 GCA_031417735.1 Betaproteobacteria bacterium | reverse complement strand
GTGGTGATGGTGGCCACCATCGCCTTTGGCATGGGCATCGACAAGCCCGATGTGCGTTTTGTGGCCCACCTCGACCTGCCCAAGAACATTGAAGGTTATTACCAGGAGACCGGCCGTGGTGGCCGTGACGGCCAGCCCGCCGACGCCTGGATGGCCTATGGCCTGGCCGATGTGGTGAACCAGCGCCGCATGATCGACGAGAGCGAGGCCGGCGAAGAATTCAAGCGCCTGCAACGCGGCAAGCTTGAAGCCCTGCTGGCCCTGGCCGAGGCGCACGACTGCCGCCGGGTGCGGCTGCTGGCCTATTTTGGCGAACGCAGCCAGGCCTGCGGCAACTGCGACAACTGCCTGCAGCCGCCGGCGGTGTGGGACGCCACCGATGCCGCACGCAAAGCCTTGTCATGCATCTACCGCTGCCACCAGGCCAGCGGCTTCGGCTTTGGCAGCGGCCACTTGATCGACGTGCTGCGCGGCAAGCTCACCGACAAGGTGACCCAGCGTGGCCACGACAAGCTGACCACTTTCGGCATCGGCGCCGACATCGTCGAGCAGCAGTGGCGCGGCGTGCTGCGCCAGCTGGTGGCGCTGGGCCACGTGCTGATCGAGGGTGAATACAACACCCTGGCCCTGGCCGAATCGGCCCGCGCGGTGCTGCGCGGCGAGGTGCCGGTGCTGCTGCGCGTGGCCAGCGAGGCGCCGCGCAAGGCCTCACGCAGCCGGGGCTCGCGCAGCAGCACCGGCAGCGGACGCGACAAGCCGCCACCTCTGCCTTTGGACGAGGCCGGACTGGCCCGCTTTGCCGCGCTCAAGACCTGGCGCGCCGAGGTGGCCAGGTCGCACAATCTGCCAGCCTACGTCGTGTTCCACGACGCCACGCTGGCCCTGATGGCGCGTGAGGCGCCGACCGACCTCGACGCACTGGGTGGCATCAGCGGCGTGGGCGCGAAGAAGCTCGAAGCCTATGGCCAGGCCATCCTGGGCGTGCTGGGCCAGCACTGAGCGCGGTTGGCAGGCGCGGGCGGTCGCTTCAGTTCGATGCGCGCTTGGCCGCCGCAGGGGTCGAATGGTTGTTGGTCTGGCCCGGCATCGGCATGGCGCCAGATTCGTCGGCCTTGCTCATGCCTGCTTGGGGGCTGTTCTCGGGCTTGTCCTGGCCGGCACGCAGCTGAGTCTCCTGCCCCGACAGCGCAGCCGACGCCGCCGGCACCGACGGATCACCGCCCGCACCGGGCACCGATCGGGCAATGGCCTGGGCGTCGCCTGGCGAGGTCGTGCTGACGGCGCCGCTGGCCGGACTGGCCTTGGGCCCGGCCTTGTCGCCACAGGCGATGAGCGCGCCCGCCAGCATGAACACGCCTGCCAGCACGGCGCTGTGGGTGAGACTGCGACGGCAGCGTGGTGAGCGTGTGTTGAAGGCCATGATCGGTTTCCTCGCGGGCGGTGCAGCGTTGGCGGTGGCGCGAGCCTCGGGCAGGCCCAGGCGACGGTGAACTGCCCTGACTGTGACCCTGTGTGCAGGGCCAAGTCGTGGGCCGACACAGCCTGAATCTGTAGGACAAGCCAGTCCGTGACGGTAGGACAGCAAGGCCATGACCAGGAAGTGGCGGGCTTGGCTATCATGGCCGGTTGCCCAGAACACGCCCGCCATGCCGCGCCCAGATTCCGAATCCCTCGACAATTTAACCGCCACGGCCGCCACGACAGCCGTCAAATCGGTCAGCGCCGGGGCCGCCCAGCCTGTCGCGGCAAGCGGCCAGCGCTTCACGCCGCCGGCTCCGGCGACGCACCTGCAGATCAGGGGCGCGCGCACCCACAACCTGAAGAACATCGATCTCGACATCCCCAAGCACGCGCTGGTGGTGATCACCGGCTTGTCGGGTTCGGGCAAGTCCAGCCTGGCCTTCGACACGCTGTACGCTGAAGGCCAGCGGCGCTATGTGGAAAGCCTGTCGGCCTATGCGCGGCAGTTTCTGCAGCTGATGGACAAGCCCGATGTGGACGTGATCGAGGGCCTGTCACCGGCGATTTCGATCGAACAGAAGGCCACCAGCCACAACCCGCGCTCCACCGTGGGCACGGTGACCGAGATCCACGACTATCTGCGCCTGCTGTTTGCCCGCGCCGGCACGCCCTTCTGCCCCGACCACGACCTGCCGCTGCAGGCGCAGAGCGTGGGCCAGATGGTGGACACCGTGCTGGCGCTGCCGGCCGAGACCCGGCTGATGGTGCTCAGCCCCGTGGTGCGCGACCGCAAGGGCGAGTTTGCCGAGCTGTTTGCCGACATGCAGGCGCGCGGCTATGTGCGCTTCCGGGTCGACGGCCAGATCGTCGAGGCGCAGGACCTGCCGGTGCTGAAGAAGAACGAGAAGCACGATATCGATGTCGTCATCGACCGGCTGCGCAACCGGCCCGAGACCCAGCAGCGCCTGGCCGAGAGCTTCGAGTCGGCGCTGCGCGCCGCCGACGGCCGCGCCATTGCGCTGGAAATGCCAGCCGACGGTGATGGCAGAAGCGAGGCCGCGCGCGGCCGCGAGCACCTGTTCTCCAGCAAGTTCGCCTGCCCGGTGTGCAGCTACTCACTGCCCGAGCTGGAGCCCCGGCTTTTCTCGTTCAACGCACCCATGGGCGCCTGCCCGCATTGCGACGGCCTGGGCGTGATGACCGTGTTCGACCCCGAGCGGGTGGTCGCCTTTCCGTCGCTGAGCCTGGCCGGCGGCGCCGTCAAGGGCTGGGACCGGCGCAATGCCTACACCCACTCGATGCTTGAAAGCGTGGCCCGCCACCAGGGTTTTGACACCGACACGCCTTTCGAGGCGCTGCCACCCGCAGCGCAACAGGTGCTGCTGTATGGCTCGGGCAGCGAAGACATCGAGTTCGTCTACGAGGCCGAAGGCGCGCGTGGCAAGCCGCGTGTGGTGCGTCGCAGCCACCCCTTCGAGGGCATCATCCCCAACTTCGAGCGCCGCTACCGCGAGACCGATTCGGCCGCCGTGCGTGAAGACCTGGCGCGCTACCAGGCCTCCCGGCCCTGCGTGCAATGCGGCGGCGCGCGGCTGCGGCGCGAGGCCCGCCATGTCTACCTGGTCAGCCAGGGCGAAGCCGGCAGCACCGCTGCGGCGCTGCCGCGCCAGGCCATCTACGACGTGGAACACGCCACGCTGGCCGAGGCACTGGCCTACTTCAACGCCCTGCAGCTGCAAGGGGCCAAGGCCGAGATCGCCGACAAGGTGGTGCGCGAGATCCGCTCGCGGCTGAAGTTCCTGAACGACGTCGGGCTGAACTACCTCAGCCTGGACCGCAGCGCCGACACGCTCTCAGGCGGCGAAAGCCAGCGTATCCGCCTGGCCAGCCAGATCGGCAGCGGCCTGACCGGTGTGATGTATGTGCTGGACGAACCCAGCATCGGCCTGCACCAACGCGACAACGAGCGCCTGATCGGCACCCTGCGCCATTTGCGTGACCTGGGCAACAGCGTGCTGGTGGTCGAGCATGACGAGGACATGATCCGCGCCGCCGACCATGTCATCGACATGGGCCCGGGCGCGGGCGTGCATGGCGGGCGCGTCATCGCCCAGGGCCGGCCCGACGAGGTGGCCGCCCACCCCGACAGCCTGACCGGCCGCTACCTGGCCCATGCGCTGCGCATCGAGGTGCCCAGGAAGCGCCACGCCTGGCTGCCTTCCGCCCACCAGGAGACAGCGGGCCAGGCAGCGTGCGCAGCCACCGCAAGCCCGGCGGCGCCGCGCGCCCAGACCAAACCCCACTGGCCCGGTTTCACGCCCTCCACGGCCACCAGCCTGCGCCTGATCAACGCCCGAGGCAACAACCTGAAGAACGTGACGGCCGAGATCCCGGTGGGCCTGCTGACCTGTGTCACCGGCGTCTCCGGCTCGGGCAAAAGCACGCTGATCAACGACACGCTGTACGCCGCCGTGGCGCGCAAGCTCTACAACAGCCATGCCGAGCCCGCGCCGCATGACGAGATCGAAGGCATGGACGCCTTCGACAAGGTCATCAATGTCGACCAGAGCCCGATCGGCCGCACCCCGCGCAGCAACCCGGCGACCTACACCGGCCTGTTCACGCCGATTCGCGAGCTGTTTGCCGAGGTGCCGATGGCCCGTGAGCGCGGCTATGGCGCGGGACGCTTCAGCTTCAACGTCGGCGCGGCCTCGGGCGGCGGCCGCTGCGAGGCCTGCCAGGGCGACGGCGTGCTGAAGGTGGAGATGCACTTTCTGCCCGATGTCTACGTGCCCTGCGACACCTGCGGCGCCAAGCGCTACAACCGCGAGACGCTGGAGGTGCAGTACAAGGGCCGCAACATCAGCGAGGTGCTGGGCATGACGGTGGAGACCGCGCGCGCGTTCTTCAGCGCGGTGCCGGCGCTGGCGCGCAAGCTGCAGACCCTGCTCGACGTGGGCCTGGGCTACATCACCCTGGGCCAGAGCGCGACCACGCTGTCCGGCGGCGAGGCCCAGCGCGTGAAACTGGCGCTGGAGCTGAGCAAGCGCGACACCGGCCGCACGCTGTACATCCTGGACGAGCCCACCACCGGCCTGCACTTTGCCGACATCGAGCTGCTGCTGCGCGTGCTGCACCAGCTGCGCGACGCGGGCAACACCATCGTCGTCATCGAGCACAACCTGGACGTGATCAAGACCGCCGACTGGCTGATCGACATGGGCCCCGAAGGCGGCGCCGGTGGCGGCCGGGTGCTGGTGGCCGGCACGCCCGAGCAGGTGGCTGATTGCGAAGAGAGCTTTACCGGGCGCTTCCTGCGGCCATTGCTG
>JANOWE010000085.1:0-25324 GCA_031417735.1 Betaproteobacteria bacterium | reverse complement strand
TGGTTAAACTCACCGGAGCGGTCAATCAGTTTATGAGGATTGAGGGCATAGTCAGCAAAAAGGACGATGCTTCAGTAGAGCCGCCGCAATATCTACCGCAAGCGATTGAAGCGGCTTTTCGAGAAGCTGCCATGTGTCTCGCAGTCAGTTGCTACAACGCTGCGGGCACTATGTTTCGCTTATGCGTAGACTTGGCCACGAGGTCGCTGCTGCCTAGCGGCGAAATTGCAGGACTGAATCCGAAGGTAAGGCGTGACCTCGGTCTCAGGTTACCCTGGCTATTCGCCAACAACCATCTTCCCGCAGCGCTCCACGACCTCTCGACGTGCATCAAAGACGACGGTAATGACGGCGCTCATGCGGGAACACTCGGCAAGGATGATGCCGAAGACCTATTGGATTTCACAACGGCTCTATTAGAGCGCCTGTATACGGAACCGGAAGTCTTGAAACTCGCAAAAGATCGCCGAGAGGCAAGACGTGCCGATGCCAAGAAAGACGCCTAATCGGGTAGCCAGGAGTTTCTAACTCCCAGCCCCCACACCACCCACCATGCGGGTCCGCAGTGGGCGGTTCAACAAGTTGACGCGCTCGACGAAGTATTTCAGTTGGCGTAGCCCTGGGCCTTGCACCACCGGTCTTTGACGCTGACCAAACCTTGCGCTTTCAACCACGCGTTCGACAATGCCTGCTGTAGCGCCGGGGTTCTCGCCATATGCCAGTAGCTTTTGCTGCTGACACTGTGCTGGATTGCTGTTTGCAGGCTCACGCCCAGATTCAACAAGTTTCGAATCTTCGTGCGCACCCAGCGCCACTGTTTCCAGTAGCACATCCGGATTCGCCGCCTGATCCATTCCTCCAGTTCGGGCACCGGCCGGTAGTACTCGCTGATGCCGAAGTACCCCATCCAGCCCCTGACGTATTGCCCCAGCTTGTGGAGCCGGTATTCGGCGCCGCTGAGCGGGGTCACCACGCCGGCGGGCGACAGCAGGTGGCGGTGCGCGGTGTCGAGCTGCCAGCCGGCAAAGCCCAGCCAGCGGCTGTGCTCGGGCCGCAGATTGGGCGGCCGGCTGCGCACCCGCGCGGGCACGACCTTGATGCGCGCCAGCAGCTCGCGTGCGCTGAAGGGCTTGCTCAGGTAGTCGTCGGCGCCCATCTCCAGGCCCAGGATGCGGTCGGTCTCGTCGCCCCGCGCGGTGAGCATGATCACCGGCAGATCGGAGCTGGCGGCACAGCGTCAGACCGTGGTCGCCGGGCAGCATCAGGTCGAGCACCACCAGGTCGACGCCGCCGGCCTGCAGCGCGCGCCACATCGCCCGGCCTTCACCGGCGGTGCTGGTCTTCAGGCCGTTGCGGCCCAGGTAGGTGGCCAGTAACCGGCGGATCCCGCCATCGTCGTCGACGATCAGGATGTGGTCGGGCCGTTCGGGCCTGGCTTCGCTGGTCTGGATGGCGTGGTTCAGGGCCATGGCCATGGCCTCAGCAAGATGCGCGGTGAGCGCATGGCTGGCGAACGTGGCGATCCCGGCGCGATGTCGGCGCAGCGCCTGGAGCGCATGAAGACCCGGCTGCAGATCACGCCGCAGCAAGACGCGGCCTGGGCCGCGTTTGCCAGCAAGGCCACCGCGCAGGCGGCGCAGATGCGCAGCACGGTGGCCACGCCGGCAAGCAAGGACGCGGCGACGGCTCTGCCCGCGCCCGAGCGCATGGCCCGCCAGACGGAAGTGCTGTCGCAGCACCTGGCCGGCATGCAGGCGGTGAACGCGGCGTTCAAGGACTTGTACGCCCAGATCACGCCCGAGCAGAAGGCAGCGGCCGACCGGGGCATGGGGCGCCAGCACTGGGGCCCGGGCGGCGACGGCGACAAGGGCGGCGAAGGGCGCCGAGGCCACCGCCACGGCTGACCGCTCACGGCCGGCAAAGTGGCCGGCACAGTGGCCGGCACAGTGGCCGGCGAGGTGGCCGGCGCAGGCTCAGGCGGCGACGGCCTGGTCCTGCTCGGCGGCGGCGCAGATGCGCTGGATCAGTTTCAGCCGCTGCGCCGCTGCCCGCTCATTCGGCCCCTGGCAGGTGCCTGCCGCATGGTGGCCGCCACCGCCATATTCGAGCATCAGCTCGCCCACTTCGAGCTTGCAGCCACGGTCGAAGATCGACTTGCCCACGGTGTAGACCGTGTTCTGCTTCTCGCGGCCCCACATCACATGCATGGAGATGTCGCACTGCGGGAACATGGCGTAGACGATGAAGCGGTTGCTGGCAAAGATGGTCTCTTCGCCCCGCAGGTCCAGTTCCACCAGCTTGCCATGCAGCCTGGCCACACGCTGGATCTGGTGGCGGAACAGCGCATGCTGGGCGAAGAACAGCGCCACCCGCTCGGCCACGTCGGGCAGGGTCAGGATCTGGTCGATGGGCAGGTCGCGGCAGCAGTCGATGAGCATCATCATCAGCTGGTAGTTCGACACCCTGAACTCACGGAAGCGGCCCAGGCCGGTGCGCGCGTCCATCAGAAAGGACAGCAGTTCCCAGCCCTGCGGGTTGAGCACATCACCGCGGCTGAAGCCGGCCGAGTCGGCCTTGTCCACCGCGTCCATCATGTCGTTACCAATGCGCGGGAAGCGGTCCTTGCCGCCGTAGTGGTCGTAGACCACGCGCGCTGCCGACTTGGCCTCGGGCTGCAGGATGTAGCCCGGCGTGGGCTGGCCGCTGTTGCGCAGCGCCTCGCTGGCATGGTGGTCGAAGCACAGACTGCAGCCCGGCACATAGGGCAGCTTGGTCAGGATATCGCGCTCGGTCACGGCCACCTTGCCGTCCTGCATGTCCTTGGGGTGGGCAAACACGATCTCGCCCAGCAGGCCCAGCTCCTTCAGCAGCACGGCACAGACCAGGCCGTCCATGTCGCTGCGGGTCATCAACCGGTAGCTGCCGGCGGCGGCTTGCTCGTTCATCCATGGCGCTCCAGAAGCTATCAGGTCAGGCGATGTGCCGTGCCTGATCCTCGGCCGCAGCGGGCCGCGCTTGAGCGCCGATTGGCCCGGCTCGCAGCGCCGGCGCGTGCGCTACTTGGCGCCGCCTGGCACTACGAGGCCAGCCGCCGTTCGACAAAGTCGAGCCGGTCCTGGCCCCAGAAGATCTCCCCGGCGATGACATAGCTGGGCGCACCGAACACGCCCGCGTCCACCGCCTGTTGGGTGTATGCGGCATAGCGCTGCAGCACCTCGGGGCCGCTGGCGTCGGCCAGCAGCTTGAGCGGCAGGCCGGCCTCGGCCAGCAACTCAGTCAGCACGGCAGGGTCGGCGATGTTGCGTTGCTGGGCCCAGGTGGCCGCACCGATGCGCCCAGCGATGTCCAGCGCGGCGGTGCTGCCCAGCGCCAGGTCGGCGGCAATGATCAGCCGCGCCGCGTCGTCGCCGGCGGCCGGAAAGTAGGTCGGCTGCAGGTTCATCGGCAGACCCAGCCAGTCGCTGGTGCGCTTGAGTTCGACCAGACGGTAGGCCTGGCGCTGCGGCGCCCGCTTGGGCAGCGGCAGTCCGCCGGAGATCGGAAAGATCGCGCCCAGGTCCATCGGTTTGACCTGCACGCAAGCGCCCGCCGCCTGGGCGATGCGTACAAAGCGGGCGTGGCCCAGATACGCCCAGGGCGAAATGGGGGCCAGGTAGTAGTCGATGCGGGTGGCGGACATGGGCATTTCCTTTGAGGTGTAGGTGGTCGGGGCAGCGCATGGCCCGGGCGGTTCAGCCCCCAGACCCCGCCGCCCGGCGCTGTTCGCGCAGCAGGTAGAGGTACAGCGATTCGAGCTTGTCGCGCGCCCAGGGCGTGCGGCGCAGAAACTTCAGGCTGGAACCGATGCTGGGTTCATGGGTGAAGCAGCGCAGGGCAATGCGCTGGCCCAGACCGTCCCAGCCGTAGGCCGCCACCAGCGCCTCCAGCATGGCCTGCAGCGTCAGGCCATGCAGGGGGTTGCGTGGCTGCTCAGGCGGCAGCGGCGGCTCAGGCTTCAACGACAAAGCTCAGTCCGGCATGTTCTTTCAGCCGCCTGATCAGCGGCTGACCCAGCGCCGAAGCGGCGGTCCAGATGCCGCCTGGTGTGCCCGGCACATCGGCCAGCAGGCACAACGCGGCCTCGCTGATCATCTTGCTGGTCGAGCCGTAGCCGGGATCGCGGTCGCCGGTTACGCCCACCTGCAGGCGGTGGCCGGCATCGTCCTGGCCGAGGAACATCAGGTCGTAGCTGCCGGCGTCGCGCTCGGCGCGCGACGGGCCTTCGCCGGGCTGCGGGCCGCCGGGGCCGCCCAGCGACCTGTCGGCCGCCCCCGCCTGGGCGATGGCCTGGCCCTTGTCGCCTTCACCGGTGATGAGCATCTCGTCGTAGACAAAGTCGGCACCCCAGGCCTGCTGCAGCAGAAAGTTGGAACGGTGCACGTTGCGGGTGTTGATGGCGGCCATCACAAACGGGGCGACCCACAGGCCCAGCGCCTCGTCGAGCATGGGCTTGTGGCCGCTGGGCTGGGCCGGGCCTTCGAAGCCGGGGGTCAGCGAGAACGGGTTCATCAGCAGCGCCATCACCGCCGGGTCGGCCTTGGCCGCGGCCACGGTGGCCTTCAGGCTGGCCGCGGTGCCGCCGGAGAACGTGCCCTTCATCTTGCGCACCCGGCCACGCACCCGGTTGGCCGGGTGGCCATGGCGGGCCTTGAACTCGTCCTGCAGCAGCAGCACGCCCAGGTCGAAGGGAATCGAATCAAAGCCGCAGGAGAACACGATGCGTGCGCCGCTGGCCTGTGCCGCCGCCTGGTGGGCGTCGATCATCTGGCGCATCCAGGCCGGCTCGCCGCACAGATCGACATAGTCCACCCCGGCGCCAGCGCAGGCGGCGACCAGTTCGCTGCCGTAGAGCTGGTAGGGGCCGACGGTGGTCAGCACCAGTTTTGTGCAGGCCATCAGCTGCTTCAGGCTGGCCGGGTCTTGCCGGTCGGTGACCACCAGCGGCGTGTTGGCCGGCGCGCCCAGTTCATCGCGCACCGCCGCCAGTTTTTCCGCGCTGCGCCCACCCATCGCCCAGCGTGGGCCGCCGCTGCCGGCCGGGCAGCGCTGCAGCAGGTACTCCACCACCAGGCGGCCGGTGAATCCGGTGGCGCCATGCACCACCAGGTCATAGGGTTTGCTGTTGTTCATGGTCTGTTCTTGGGCCATTTCGGAGCGCGGATTCTGGACCGCGCGGTGGCCGCGCACTGTCCACCAGGCGACCCGCGTGCCCGGCCCGGTGCGATCATTCAGGCTCGCTTGGCCCTGCGCTCTGGCGACCACTCAAACTGACCCGCAACCCACCATGTCCAACATCCTGCAATCCTTCAATCTGGCTGGCCGTGTGGCGCTGATCACCGGCTCGTCCGGCGGCATCGGCCTGGCCCTGGCCGAAGCCCTGGCCTCGGCCGGCGCCACCGTGGTGCTCAACGCCCGTGGCCAGGCCAAACTCGAACAGGCCGCAGCCACGATGCGCGAGGCCGGCGCCACCGTGCACACCGCCGTCTTTGACGTCACCAGCGCCGCCGCCGTGGCCACGGCCGTGCAGCGCATCGAAGCCGAGGTCGGCGCGATCGACATCCTGGTCAACAACGCCGGCATGCAGCGCCGGGGGCCTCTGCACGAGTTTGCCGAGTCCGACTGGCATGAACTGATGCGCACCAACCTGGACAGCGTGTTCCTGGTCGGCCAGGCGGTGGCGCGGATGATGATTCCGCGTGGCCGCGGCAAGATCATCAACATCGGCTCGGTGCAGTGCGAGATGGGCCGGCCGGGCATCGCGCCCTACACCGCGTCCAAGGGCGCGGTGAAGATGCTGACCAAGGGCATGGCCATCGACTGGGGTCCGCTGGGACTGCAGGTCAATGCCATTGGCCCGGGCTACTTCAAGACCGAACTGACCGACAGCCTGGTCAAGGACGAGAAGTTCACCGCCTGGCTGGTCGGCCGCACGCCGGCACGGCGCTGGGGCGACGTGGCCGAGCTGGCCGGGGCCTGCGTGTTCCTGGCCAGCGAGGCGTCGAACTTCGTCAACGGCCATGTGCTGTATGTGGACGGCGGGGTCACGGCGCAGCTCTAGTTCATCGGCGGCGGCAGGCCAGGCCGAGCGCGGCGCTGGCCATCAGCTGCGTCGGCCGTGCGACGAATCTGGACCGAGACCCGGCCATCCCTAACTTGATTGATGAATGGACTTGTAGCCAGAAGCTGCAACGTGTTTCACTGTGTCTGCCCAGCGATGCCAAGCAGACAGGGGATTCCAGAGCCCCGGGCAGCCGCAAGTCCCGGCAATCGAGGAGGAACAGCGTGCGCGACCACATCCGATCAGTCACTGTCCGGGCAGCAGCCGTGTGGCGCCGCTTCAGTCTCGTGCCAGACGCCTTGGCATGGCTGCTGGCCCTGTGCCTGTTTCCGTTGGCCAGTCATGCTCAGGACATCCCGAGCAAAGCGCAGCTCATCCGTCCGTCGGCCGTCACGGCAACGGGGCCACGCACCTCGCCCTTCACACCACCGACCAAAGATCTGTTCCTCACCGACGCAGGGCCAGGTCTGGACACGGGCTGTACCTACAACAGCAGCCCACTGAACCCACTGACCATAGACATCATGGTCGACAGGTTCGTCGGTGACGTCGACGCCAACGGCTATCTGGTCAACCCCACGCCTTTTATTTCCGCCGGCATCATCCCGGCCTCGGTCGAGATCCTGCTGCCGGCCTACGACATCGACTACAACGGCCCGGCACCACCGGAACGCGATGAGTTGCTGTTCAACGGCCAGTCGCTGGGCTTGCTCACCGGCGACAACAACATCTGGAAGCTGAACTCGTTCCGCGTCGACATCCGCAGCATCAAGTTTCCGGCCCGGCCTGCGCTGGGCGCGGCGCCCACGCCTCGGGCCAATCGGGTCCAGATCAGAATCGACACCTTGTCCACCGACCGCTGGTGCATGTCGGTGGACTGGGTCGCCCTGCTGTTGCCTATCCGGCCCAAACTGGCATTGCAACTCGACGTGGTCGCCGCCAACCCGGTGAGCAGCAATGCCGGCCTCGCCATTACCCGCATCTACGAGCAGAGATTCGACGCCAACTGCAATGTTGCCGAGGCCATCGGTCCCATTGCGCAGTACCCCTTCTCGGGGCCGGCGCGCAAAGGCACTGGCTCGCTCAGCGGCACCGCCAGCTTGAAAGCCAGTCTCAAGGCCTGCCCGGCGGGCAGCCTGGCCAGTCCAGAAGTGGTTGCTGACTGGGAAGTGGCCGGCACGTCGCAACGGGGCTCAACGTCGTGGACGGGAACCGAAGGCGTGGTCGAGCTGACCATGCCGCCGGCCGTGGGCAGCTATGACGCCAAGCTCAAGTTCAGCCTCGACAATGGGCAGTCTGTGTCGGTCGACCGGCGCCTGTTCGTCACCCACAAGCCACCGACATTGGCCAGTCCGCGCCTGAACTGGTACGAGAAGGGCACGGCCTGGGCCAGCGGCCAGACCACCGAGACCGACGTCGTCGCCAAGGTGCTGTCGGGCCTGTATGGCTATGGCAATGCCCAATGGCTGTACGGCTACTTTCCAGGCAAGTGCAGCTGGGACCAGTTGATGGCCAACCCGCTGACCTGCAACTATGCCGATTGCTACGTCTTCAGCGACGTTCTGAGCAACATCTCGGGCGTGCTGGGCGTCGGTGGACTGACGCCGGTGCGGGTCGCTGGCAGTTCGGGCCTTGGTTTTCTCACCACCGGATCGCCCTCGATCGATCCCATGTTCAGAGGCAATGCCAGGCCCCTGGGCGGCGTGGCCTACGACAAGTACCTGTTTTCGTCGCACAGCCTGCGCAAGCGCGGCAGCGTCTACTACGACGCGACCTTCAACGGCCAGTACGCCACCGCCACCGCCTTCATTGCTGCCAACCTCAATGGCAGCGCCGGCAGCGACGCGAATGGCGCCTACCAGGGCACTGCCGAGGGCAAACGCATCTACTCCCGCCCGGGCAATGTCTACGATTCGTGGGGCCGCAACGACTACGCCTTTCTGACCATCAGCCCCTACCCCTTGCTGGCTGCTGCCGGCGGCGCGATGATGCTTCCAGTGGCCGCCAGTGTTTCCGACCTGCACTTCCCTGGTACGGCACAGTTCAAGGCTGTCGATGCCGATGGCGATGGCCGTGCCGACCAGTTGATGGTCGATGTCGACGTTGACGTGCAGCAGGCTGGCGACTACGTCGTCACGGCCCGGTTGGAGTCCAGCGGCGGCCTGCTGATCAGCAACCGTCCGGCACTGAACTCGATGCAGTTCACGCGCGCCGACTTCAGCGGCTCGGTGGTCGGGCGTCGCATTGCCAGACTCTTTTTCTCGGGCCAGCAGATTCGCGCTGCCCGCATCGACGGGCCCTGGCGGGTGGTGATCTCGGCCAACGGCATGACGTCCGCTGCGGGCTCGGGCAGCGTCGTCACACCGGCATTTCGCGCGGCTGACTTCGGCGAGCGCAAGGTGGCCTTCGACAGCCTGTTCGTGGTGCCGCTGGACGCCGACGGCAACGGCAAGTTCGAGTCCTTGCGCATGACGGCCAGCCTGGACGTGACCAGCGCTGGCCTGTACGAATTGCGCACCGATGTCTCGGCTGGCGGCAATGGCCTGATCGCCCACACGCGCTTGCAGATGCTGGCAGCAGGTCTGCAGACGGTGCAGCTTGAGCTTCCCGCGCTGGCCATTGCGCGCAGCGGTACCGATGCACCCTACGACGTCGCGGTCGAACTCTACGACGCCAGCGGCGCGTCGCTGGATTCCACCAGCACTCGGGTGGTGGGCGTGCTCGCGTCGCAGTTCGACACGCCAGTGCGCCTGGCCGGGCCAGCCGTGGAGCAGCTTATTGACAGCGATGGCAATGGCCTGTTCGACCTGCTGCGAGTGGGCCTGTCGCTGAGTGCGGCGGTCGTTGGCGACATGGCCATCCAGGCCCGCTTGACGGCGGCCAATGGGGCCTCGGTGGACATCAGTTCGGCGGCACGTTTGGGGCCGACCGCCTCATCGGTCAACCTCGATTTCCCGGGCGCCTTGCTGCGGCGGCTGCAGATGAGTTCGGCCTACAGCATCGATCTGTCCTTTCGGTCGCCGGTAACGCTGCAGGAAGTCGACGCCTTGTCGGTGCCGCTTCGCGGTGTCTACCTGTTCAGCAAGTTCGATTCCGGTGAGCCTCCTCGCACAGTGGCGTTGACAGGGTCACGCAGCGACACCGGCATCGATACCAACGGCAACGGCCTGTTTGAACGCCTGTCGATCACACTGGGTGTGACATTGACCCAGGGTGGTGCCTATGAGTGGAGCGCCCGTTTGGTCGACCGCAACGGGGTTGAGCTCGGATTTTCCAATGCCAGGGCCAGTCTGGCGGCCGGCCAGACTGCGATCAGCTTGCAGTTCGACGGCCGGGCCATTGGTGTCAACGGCCTGGATGGGCCCTTCTTCGTGCGCAGCCTGCTGGTGGCCGGGCCGGCCGGGGCCAATCTGGTCAGTCCGTTCGCAGGCGAGACGTCGGCGTGGTCGGCCAGCCGGTTCGAAGGCTTCGTCAGCCGCCTTCCGGCCGACCTCAACGGTGATGGCGTGATCGACGCCAAGGACCTGGAGGCCTTCAACCGAGCTCTGGGCTCCAGTGCGGGTGATGCCAACTACAACCGCTTCGCCGACTTCGACCGAGACGGGCGCATCACGCTCAATGACCTGCGCCACTTCCGAAGCTACTACTTGCGTCGTTGACCTTGCCAGAGGCGCCGTGCGCAGCCAGGCCGTTGTCGGGCGCGCCATTTCCAGAAAGGATCATTGCTGTGAAAAATCGATGCCGCCTTGAAGCCAGGCCACTCATGCTCGCTGCGCTGCTGTGGGCCGGCCTCGGCGCTGCCAGCGCGACATTGGTGACCCTGGTGCCGGCCTCGCCCGTGGCCAGCGTCGGGGCGTCGTTCAATGTTGAAATCATGGCCGACATTGATCTCGCGGACGAGATCATCGGCTTCGGTTTCGACCTGCTGGCCTCGTCCAATGTCAGCTTCACGGCGTTCACGCCAGGCGCCGGCTTCGCCGACGACCCCGTGTACCTGGCGCCGTTCAGCGATGGCGACGGCATACGCGGAGCCGCAGGCGGCAGCTTGCTCACCGGTGGGCCGATCTCGGGTCTGAATCTGCACCTGGGCACCTTGCACATGCTCGCGCTGTCTGCCGGTCTGGCCAGCGTGTCGTTGACGGCAGATGACCTGGCCGTCAATTTCACCGAGGGTTTGATCCCGCTGTCGATTGCCAGCCTGAACTTCATGCCCACAGTCAACGCTGCGCAGCTCACGCTTCAGGGTGCTGGGGGCACGGTGAACGAGCCGGGCGGGCTATTCGGGCTGGCCCTGGCGCTGGCCTGGCTGCCACGCCTTCGACGTCGCATGCAGCCGGTGTAGGCGCCACCACGGCACCGGAGGCTGGCCATGGCC
Organism: Betaproteobacteria bacterium; assembly: GCA_031417735.1. GTDB lineage: Bacteria > Pseudomonadota > Gammaproteobacteria > Burkholderiales > Burkholderiaceae_C > Pseudaquabacterium. Next base: position 14,852 of record JANOWE010000085.1, on the reverse strand, counting down.
AGCGTGCCCGGGTCCGTCAAACTATCAGCGGCCGCAGCAACTGGGCCAGGTCGCGCAGCCCCGGCAGCAGATGCTCGACGATGCGTGCGCTGGGCCAGGTCTGCGCTGGCAAGGTCATGCTGGCAGCGGCCATGGACACTCCGCGCAGATTGCGCGCCGGCAGGGCCACACCGATGTAGCCTGCGTCGAGTTGCTGCTCGGCGCTCCAATACTGCTGCGCACGCGCGGCCAGAATGACGCTGACAAAGCGCTTGCCGTCGGTGGCCGCATAGCCAAAGTGGCGCAGGCTGAGCAGGTAGCGCCGGGCGGCCGTGCGGGTCAGCCCGGTGGCAGCGGCAGCCTCACTCGCGCTCAGGCGCGGATGCTCCTCGTCGAAGGCCTCGATCAGCCGCAGGCCTTTGCCCAGGCAGTCGATCAGGTCTTTCGGATTGATCGTGCCGGCATTGCCGTCGCCCATGCGCAGACCCTTGATTACCCTTGATTCGTGCGCTGATCGCGCATGCTGGTCCTGCAAACCATTGCGGACTGGTGCCGGCATGACTATCGTCCAGCCTTTCCGGTCGGGCTGACCCTGCATGGCAAGCGCATGGCACCCTGGCACCGGTTGAAACCACCTTGCCAAGGATCCCCATGTCGCCCATTCACCGCACCCTCGTCACTGCCGCCTGCAGCCTGGCGCTGAGCCTTCCCGCGCTGGCCCAGGCCCAGGCGATCAGGATTGCCGGTCTGTACGAGTTGTCTGGCGCCGGTGCCACCGCCGGCACCAACTTCAAGAACGGCGTGATGATGGCGGTGAAGGAAATCAACGCCGCCGGCGGCATCCTGGGCCGCAAGCTCGATGCCAGCGTGTCCGACACCCAGACCAATCCCGGTGTGGCCAAGGGCCTGACGACCAAGGCGGTGGACGACGACGTGTTTGCCATCTTCGGCCCGGTATTCTCGGGCTCGATCATGGTCAGCATGGCCGAGAGCCGGCGCGCCGAGATCCCCAACTTCGTCGGCGGCGAAGCGGCGTCCATCACCAAGCAGGGCAATGGCTATGTCTTCCGCACCAGCTTCACGCAGGAAACGGCCATGCCCAAGGTGGCGCGCTACATCGCCAGCGGCCTGAAGGCCAGGACCGTGGCGGTGATCTATGTCAACAACGACTTCGGCAAGGGCGGGCGTGACGCCGTCATCAAGGCGCTGACCGATGTGGGCGTCAAGGTGGTGGCTGACATCTCCACCGACTCGGGCCAGATCGATTTCTCGGCGCCGGTGCTCAAGGCCAAGCAGTCCGGCGCCGACGCGCTGTTCGTCTACACCAACGAAGAAGAGTCGGCCCGCGCGCTGCGTGAACTGCGCAAGCAGGGCTACGACAAGCCAATCGTCGGCGAGCCGACGGTGACCGGGCAGAAGGTGATCGAGCTCGCTGGCGACGCCGCCAACGGCGCGGTGGCCCATGTCGGCCTGACCATCGACGCGCCCAACCCGCTGATGCTGGCCTTCAAGGCCAAGTTCTACCAGGCCTACAACTACTTCTCCGACCACAACGGCATCAACGGCTACACCGGCGTCTACCTGCTCAAGGCCGCGATCGAGAAGGCCGGCAAGGTCGACCGCAAGGCCGTGGTGCAGGCCCTGCATGCGCTGGACGTGACGGTGGCCAAGCAGCCCGGCGTGCTGATGGACGTGCGCATGGACGACAAGGGCGACCTCGACCGCGAGAGCTTCATGGTCGAGGTCAAGGACGGCCGCCAGATCGTCAAGCAGGTGCTGCCGGCCCTGAGCAAGAAGTAAGCCGCCGCCTGTCCAGCCCAGCCCAGCCCAGCGCAAACCGCGTGATGACCGACCTGATCCAGCTGGTGCTGTCCGGCATGGCCACCGGCAGCATCTATGCGCTGGCCGCGCTGGGCTTCACGCTGCTCTGGCAGGCCTCGGGCACGATCAACTTCGCGCAGGGCGAGTTCGTCATGCTGCCGGCGTTCATGATGCTGGCCTTCGCCGCCTATGGTGCGCCGCTGCCGGTGGCTTTCCTGCTGACCTGCGTGGTGGCAGTGGGGCTTCTGGGCTGGGCCTTCAAGCGCGGCATTGCCGACCCGCTGCTCAAGTTCGGCCTGATGCCCATCGTGGTGGCCACCATCGGTCTGGCGATCGCGGCGCGCAACGGCGTACGCGCCGGCTACAGCGCCGAGGCGCAGGCCTTCCCCAGCCTGTTCGCCGACCAGCTGTTCAAGGTCGGTGGCGTCACGGTCACGCTGGCCGACCTGGGCACGCTGGCGTTGGCGCTGGCACTGGTGCTGGGCACGCAGGCCTTTCTGGCCCGCACCGTCACCGGGCGCGCGATGCAGGCGGTGGCGCAGAACACCGAGAGCGCCACGGTGCTGGGCATCGACGTGCCGCGCATGATCTTCTACACCTTCGCCATCAATGCCGTGCTGGCCTGCGCGGCGGCGCTGCTGGTCACGCCGACCTACCTGGCCAAGTTCGACATGGGCGAGTCGCTGGGCAACAAGGCCTTCTTCGCGGCCATCATCGGCGGCTTCAACAACAGCCGGGGCGCGCTGCTGGGCGGTGTGATCGTGGGCGTGTGCGAGAACCTGGCCGCGGCCTACATCTCGCCGGCCTACAAGGACGCGGTGGCGCTGGTGATCTTCATGGCCGTGATCCTGTTCAGGCCGCAGGGCCTGCTCGGCCAGCGCGTCGAGCGCAAGGTCTGACATGACGCGCCTTCAAACCGCGATCATGGTCGTGCTGGCCGCCGTGCTGCTGGCGGTGCCGCCCATGCTGAAGAACTACGGTGTCTACCTCTTCACCTACTGGCTGGTCTTCGTCATCGCCACCATGGGGCTGAACCTGACGGTGGGCTATGCCGGCCAGAAGTCGCTCGGCCATGCCGCCTTCTTCGGCATCGGCGCCTACACGGTGGCGATTCTGATGAAGGCGGGTTTCAGCTTCTGGTTCGGCCTGCCGGTGGCCATGCTGGGCTGCTTTGTCATCGGCCTGGCGCTGGGTTTTCCGGCGCTGCGGGTGCAGACCATCTACCTGGCCTTTGCCACGCTGGGCTTCAACACCGCCGTCTGGCTGGTCATGCGCAACGAAGAGTGGCTCACCGGCGGCACCTTCGGCATCAACAACATCGCGCGACCCAGGCTGTTCGGGCTGGACCTGTCCGGCCCGCTGAGCTACTACTACTTCGTGCTCGGCATGGCGGTGCTGCTGGGCGCGCTGCTGTGGAAACTGCTGCGCTCGCCCTGGGGCAAGGCCTTCACGGCGCTGCGCGACAACCCGATCCGCGCCGAGAGCCTGGGCGTGAACATCCAGGCCTACACGCTGCTGAGCTTTGCCATCGGCGCGGTCTACGCCGGGGTGGCCGGCGCACTGTTCGCCAGCCTGGTCGAGTTCATCGAGCCCGCGCCATTCACCGTCGGCGCGTCGATCATGATGTACCTGATGGTCGTGGTCGGTGGTGCGGGCATGTTCTTCGGCCCGCTGCTGGGTGCCGCCGTGGGCGTGCTCTTGCCCGAGTGGCTGCGCTTTGCCCAGGCCTGGTACCTGTTCGCCTTTGGCGCGGCCGTGGTGGCGCTGATGCTGTGGCTGCCCGACGGGCTGCTGAGCCTGCCCGACCGGCTCAAGGCCCGCCGCATGGCGCGGGACGCCAACGCCGCTCGGGCGCAGGCCGCATCGCATTTGGGGCCCAAGCCATGAGCGCGCCGCTGCTGCGGGTCACCGACCTGGCCAAGTCCTACGGCGCGATCAAGGCCGTGGCCGGCGTCAGCTTCGAGGTCATGCCCGGCGAGATTTTCGGCGTCATCGGCCCCAATGGCTCGGGCAAGACCACGCTGTTCAACAGCGTGCTGGGCCAGATCAGGCCCGACACCGGTCGCATCGAACTCTCGGGCCGCGACATCACCGGCCTGGGGCCGATGGCGCTGAACCAGCGCGGCGTGGGCCGCACCTTTCAGACCCTGCAGGTCTTCGGCAAGATGAGCGTGCGCGACAACCTGCTGGTGGCCGCGCAGGAACACCAGGGCTCGATGTTCGGCCGCTTGTTTGCGCCCGGTGATTCGGGCCTGGGCGACAAGGCCGACGCGCTGATCGAGCGCTTTCGCATCGGCCATGTCGCGCACAAGTTGGCCGGTTAGCTCAGCTACGGCCAGCAGAAGCTGGTCGACATGGCGATGGCCTTCATGAGCGAGCCCGACCTGGTGCTGCTCGACGAGCCCTGTGCCGGCGTCAACCCCAGCCTGGTCGGCGGCATCAGCACGCTGCTGAAGGCGCTGAACCAGGAGCAGTCGGCCGGCCGCAAGGCCAGCAGCTTCGTCGTCATCGAGCACAACATGGATTTTGTGATGGACCTGTGCCATCGCATCCTGGTGATGGTCGAAGGCCAGGTCATGGCGCTGGGCACGCCCGACGAGATCCGCGCCAACAAGCAGGTGCTCGACGCCTACCTGGGGAACTGAGCATGAGCGACGTCGCCATCGAATTCGACGACGTGGTCGCAGGCTACGGTGAATTCATGATCCTGAACCGGCTCAGCCTGCAGGCCCGGCGCGGCAAGATCACGCTGTTGCTGGGCGCGAACGGCGCCGGCAAGAGCACGGTGCTGAAGGCCTTGTTCGGCCTGCTGCGCGTGCGCCAGGGCCGGGTCCTGCTGGACGGCCAGATCATCACCGGTGCCAGCCCGAAAGAGCTGCTGACGCGCCACGCCGTGGCCTTCGTGCCGCAGGGGCGCAACCTGTTTGGTCAGTTGTCGGTGCTGCAGAACCTTGAGCTGGGCGGCATCACGCTGGGCATGAAGACCACGCGCGAGCGCATCCCCGAGGTTCTGGCGCTGTTTCCGCGCCTGAATGAACGCCTGCACAGCGCTGCGGCGTCGCTGTCGGGCGGCGAGCAGAAGCAGCTGGAGGTGGGCCGTGCGCTGCTGCTGCGCCCCCGCGTGCTGCTGATCGACGAGCCGTCGATCGGCCTGTCGCCGCTGGTCGTGCAGGACGTGTTCCGCTTGCTGCGCACGCTGGCCGAAAAGGGCACGACGATTTTGATGGTCGAGCAGAACGTGAAGAGCGCGTTGAAGATGGCCGACGAGGCGATTGCGCTCGAATCAGGCCGGCTGGTGTTGCACAAGCCGGCCGGTGAACTGCTGGCCGACCCGAACATCGAGCGCCTGTTTCTGGGCGGTGCGGTCGCGCCAGTGGCGGTCTGATGCCGCCGGCCGGTCTGCCGGCGAGCCGACCGATTTCGCTGGCCGCGCTGAGCGTGCTGGAACTGACGCCGCCGCAGCAGGTGGACTGCGCGGCAGCGGCTGGCTTCAGCCATGTCGGCATTCGGCTTTTTGCGGCCTCACCCACCGAGACCGCCCACGACCTGGTCGGCGACACGCCGCTGCTGCGCGAGGTCGAACACCGCCTGGCGGCCACCGGCCTGAAGGTGCTGGATGTCGAAATCTTTCGCCTCAAGTCCGAAACCCGCGTCCTTGATTTCGAAGCTGCCCTGGCCACGGCAGCGCGCTTGGGCGCGGCCGAATTGCTGGTGGCCGGCAACGACCCCGACCCGGCCCGCCTGACCGTTCGTTTCGCGGCGCTGTGTGACCTGGCCGGCCGCTATGGCCTGGGCGTGAACCTGGAGTTCATGCCCTGGACCGATGTGCGCAATCTGGCGCAGGCCGCGCAGGTGGTGCGCGCAGCGGCGCGCGCCAATGGCGCGGTGCTGGTGGACGCCTTCCATCTCAGCCGCTCGCACAGCCGGCTGGTGGATGTGGCCAGCCTGCCGCGCCACCGTCTGCGCGTCATGCTTTGGGCGACGCGCCAACGCAGGTGCCCGACAGCATGGACAAGATCCTGCATGAAGCGCGCGCAGAGCGGCTGTTTCCGGGCCAAGGCGGCCTGGACCTGTCGGGCCTGCTGGCGGCGCTGCCGCACGACCTGCCGTTGTCGCTGGAAGTACCCACCGTCACACTGGCTGCCCGGGTGGCCGCCGTCGACCGCGCCCGCCAGGCCCTGGCCGCCACGCGGGCCCTGCTGGCGCGGCAAGCTGCGCCGCTTGATCCACCGCCGGTCGCGCCGGACCCGGTGGGCGCGCCACAAGCGGCCGGCGGTTCGGCATGACGGCAGCCATGCCGCCGCTGCGGCTGGCGGTGGCCGACCCCTCCGCGGCTGCCACCGCCTGGGCCGCCGACCAGGGCCTGACCCACCACGCTGACCTGGCCTCGCTGCTTGTGGCTGAACGGCCGGACGGTGTGATCGTGGCCAGCCCGAACCACTGCCATGTCGAAGACGCCCTGGCCTGTATCCGTGCCGGCGCGGCCGTGCTGCTGGAAAAGCCGCTGGCCACGCGCCTGAGTGACGGCGAGCGGCTGTGCCGCGCGGTGCAGGCTGGGGGTGCCCGGTTGCTGGTGGGCCGCCACCGCGCGCACAGCCCGCTGCTGGCGCCGCGCGCCAGGTCGTGCAACAGGGCCGCCTGGGGGCGCTGGCGGCGGTCAACGGCCTGGCGCCGTTCCACAAGCCCGATGGCTACTTTGACGAAGCGCCCTGGCGCCGACAGGCCGGCGGCGGGCCGGTGCTGATCAACCTGATCCATGAGATCGGCAAGCTGCGCTCGCTGTGTGGCGAGATCACGGCGCTGCAGGCCATGGCCTCCACCGCGTGCCGGGGTTTCGCGGTCGAAGACACCGCCGCCGTGCTGATGCGCCTTGCCAACGGCGCCCTGGGCAGCTTCTTGCTGTCGGACGCCACCGCGTCTGCGCGCAACTGGCAGCAGACCGCGCATGAGAACCCCGCCTACGCCAGCGTCGACGACGAAGACTGCTAGCTGCTGGTGGGCACCGAGGGCTCGCTGGCCCTACCCACGTCGAGGCTGAGAAGCTTCTCTGGCGGCCAGCCACGCTCGTGGTTTGAGCCGCTGGCGCGCAGCCTGGTTGCCGCCGTTCGCGAGGACCCGCTGCAACGCCAGCTGCAGCATTTCTGCGCGGTGGTTCGCGGTCAGGTCGCGCCCCTGGTCAGCGCCTGGCACGGCTTGCAGAACCTGCGCGTGATCGACGCCATCCTGCAGGCCATGAGCAACGGCGCCAGCGTGCCTGTGGCCGAGCCTTGAGCCTGAGAACGCCGGCGGGCGTCGCCATCGGCCACGCAGCCTGCAAGGCAGCGTTGGCCTGCAAGGCGCCATACGGCGACGGCGCGAGGCGGGCCGGTTGACCCTGAAGTGCTGCCGTCGATCACGCCGCGAGACCAATGTTGATCGCGACCCAGAAACCGGTCCCGAGCAGCAGCCCGCTGACGATTCGGTCGAAACGCCAGGCCGCCGGCATCAGCTTCTCGCCCGGAAGCACCAGCGGCAGCAGCGCCATCCAGGCCAGAACTGCCCGACAAGCCCTTGGTGGCAGTGCTGGGCTTTGCCGACCTCCGGGGCCATGCGGGCGGCCCGGTGCTGGCCGAGGGCCTGGCCTCGGACCTGACGCTGATGCTGGGCAGCTCGCGCGGGCTGTTCGTGTCCTCGCGCAACTCGGCGGCAAGCTTCATGTCCGGCATGGCCGATCTGGCCCGCGCGGGCCAGATGCTGGGCCTGCGCTAGCTGGTGCTCGGCACCACGCAACGGCACGACCGGCGTGTGCGCGTCTCGATCACGCTGGCCGATGCGCAGCGCCATGCGGTGCTCTGGACTGAGCATGTCGATCGTTCGGCCGGCGAGCTGTTCGCGATGCAGGACGAGGTGGTCACCGCCATCGCCTCGGCCATCGAGCCGCAAATCGGCCGCACCTGGACCAGGCGTTGCAGTCCGTGGGCCGGTCACTGCGCATCAACCCCAAGTTTGCACAAGGGCATCAGGCCCTGGGCTTCATAGGGGTCCATGCCGGCGAGCACCTGCGGGCGCCGCCCGAGCTGGCTGTGGCCGAAGGCCTGAGTCCTTTCGATCCGCTGCTGTTTGCCGTGGCGTGGCCGACGGCCAGGCCTGCGCAAGCGCTGGTTGGCATCACAGGCCGAAGAAGTGGCGGGCGTTGCCGTCCAGGATCTGGCTCTGGGCCTGGGCACCGAGCAAGTCGCAGCCGCGCACCAGTGCACCGACCTTGGCCTCACCCAGCGGAAACGGCGCGTCGGTGCCAGCATGCCCAGTTGTGTCTCGGCGGGCATCGCCACCAGCCAGGGCAGCATCCACTACTTCATGCGCGCCGGGCCACCCAGCATGTCCCAGGGGTGCACCAGCAGCGGCACCCCGGCCTTGGAGCAGAAGTGCTGGTCGTCGAGCATCTCGGGATGGTCGAGGTCGCGCTCGCCGATATGGTTGCCGATCTGCACGCCCACGCAGCCAGCGGCCATGGCGCGCTGGGTCTCTTCACAGGCCAGCCGGATGTCCTGCAGCGGCACCTGGGCCAGGCACTTCAGCCGCTGCGGGTCGGTGGCGCAGTACGGCAGCGCCTTGCCATTCATCTGCGCACACCACAGCGCGGCGCGCGCGGGCTCCCAGGCGTAGCCGAAAATCACCGGCGTGGTGCAGACGATCTGCAGATCGATGCCCTGCGCGTCCAACGCCTGCAAGCGAAGCTCAGGCGCCCACAGCGACGGCGTGACCGGCCTGAATGGGCGGTCTCCCAGCAAGATCTGGCCACTCTGGCCGTCGGCCGCCATGGCCAGCCACGGCGCCTGTTAGGGGTCGATGACCAGGGCCTCGGCGCGGCTGATCGCCGCCAGGCCACGGCCCTGATCTCGATCAGCAGCAGCGGGTGCGGCAGCTGGTGCACCGCCACCGTGGTGCGGGCCGCTGCGCTGTCGGTGAAGACTTCGGCCCAGACCTCGTTGAAGCCAGCGAAGTCGTTCATGTTGACCAGGAACACGCTGGCCTCCACGCCATCGGCCAGGGACGCGCCCTGGCTGGCCAGGATGGCGGCGATGTAGTCGAGCACGGCGCGGGTCTGGGCCCGGATGTCCAGCCGGGTCGTGCCCATCGCGTCGACCTCGGCGCCGGCAATGCTGTTGTCGGCGCGGCGCGCGCTGGTGCCGCAGACGAACAGCAGGTCGCCCGCGCGCCGGACCTGGGCATAACGGCCACGGGGTGTGGCCAGTCCGGCGCTGGACGACGCTGCAGGCGGCGACGCTGGGACGGGGCTTGTCATGGTCGTGTCGGCATGGGTTGGCGGTTCAGGTCACGGCCTTGCGGGCGATGTACTCGGGCCGGTCCCAGGCCCGCGTCTGCATCAGCGCTTTGAGCACCGCCACCGCGTCCCACAGGTCGGCGTAGCGCACGTACAGGCCGGCAAAGCCGAAGCGCAGGATGTCCGGGGCGCGAAAGTCGCCGACCACGCCGCGGGCAATCAGCGCCTGCATGATGGCGTAGCCATGCGCATGCGTCAGGCTGACCTGGCTGCCGCGCCGCGCGGCGTCGCGCGGGCTGGCCAGGCCGAAGTCGAAGCCCGCCAGTTCCTGGTCGACCAGTGCGATGAACAGGTCGCCCAGCGCCATGCCCTTGGCGCGCAGTTGGACCAGGTCGACCCCGTCGAAGGCGGTCAGCGCCTGTTCCAGCGCGATCAGGCTCAGTTGCGGCGCGGTGCCCACCAGCAGGCGGTGGACGCCGGCATGGGGTTCATAGTCCTGCTCGAAGGCAAAGGGCCGGGCATGGCCATGCCAGCCGGCGATGGGCGGCTGCAGTCGGGCCTGGTGGCGTTCGGCGACGAAGACGAAGGCCGGCGCGCCGGGGCCGCCGTTGAGGTATTTGTAGCCGCAGCCCACGGCGAAGTCGACGCCACAGGCATTGAGCTGCACCGCCAGCGTGCCGGCGCTGTGCGCCAGATCCCAGGCGACCAGGCCGCCCGCGCGCTGCGCCGCAGCGCTGATGCGCGCCATGTCGTGCAGTCGGCCGGTGCGGTAGTTGACCTCGGTCAGCGTGACCACCGCCAGCGCATCGCCTGCGGCCTCGATCGCCGCCTCGACCTCGTCATGGGCCACGCAGCGCAGCTCCGCGCCCATCAGCTCGGCCACGCTGGCGGCCACGTACATGTCGGTCGGAAAGTTGCCGGTCTCGCCGATCACCACGCGCCGGCCCGGGCGCAGGCGCAGCGCTGCGCCAAGCACCTTGAACAGGTTGACCGAGGTCGAGTCGCAGACCACCACCTCGTGCGGCTGGGCGCCGATCAGGCCGGCGATGGTGGCGCCCACGCGCAGCGGCGCCGGGTACCAGCCGGCATCGTTCCAGGAGCGGATCAGGCCCTGGCCCCATTCCTGCTCGATGGCGCGCTGCATGCGCGGCATCACGCTGCTCACCAGCGCGCCCAGGGAATTGCCGTCGAGGTAGATCTCGCCCGGCGGCAGCGTGAAGGCTTCACGCCGGGCGGCCAGCGGGTCTTGCTGGTCGCGCCGGACCAGGTCGTTGCGGGTGATCGGGCTCATGGTCGGGTCTGTCCTGTGCGGTAGGTTACAGCTGGGTCCGGATTGTCCACAGCTCGGGAAAGAAGCGTTGCGAGGTGATCTGCTGCAGCCAGCCCGCGCCGGCCGAGCCGCCACTGCCTGGCACGATGATCACCGCCGGATGCGGCGCGCCTCCGGGTGCTGATTCGGGTGGGGGGCGTGGGCGTGGGCGTGGGCGTGAGCGTGCCTGCACTCGCGCGCCTGATGGCCGGCGGCCCATACTGCATCGCGTCCAGCGTCATCGCAGGCGCTTCGGCCCGGGCGGTGATGTCCTCGAAGCTGCGTGGCGTGCTGCTGGCAAAGCGCTGCGGCCGGCCCGGCACACCGTTTCAGGCGCAGCACGTCCATGTCCTGGGTCGACAAGCGGTGCCAGGCGCTGTGCAATCTGGTCATGGGGCAGTCTCCGGTTGACCCGCAACCGCGACGGGCCGGCGCAAGTAATCGCTCTCAACGCCAGTTGTTCAACACAGTCGTGGCCGACCCGCAACTCAAACCCGGCCCCCTGGCCGAACCGCGCCGCTGGCGCCTCGGCACAAGGGCCGACGCTGAGACCCGGTGCGCCGCTCAATCGGCCAGCGGCCGGGTCAGGTACACGGCCTCGCGGCCGATGATGGGCTCGCGGGTGGGCATGAACACGGTGCAGCCGTCGCAGGGCGCAACGATCTCGCCATGCTCGCCGTCGGTGGCCACCCGCTCGCCCTGGGCAAAGGTCTCGAAGCCGATCAGCGGGCGCACAAAGGCAAAGCGGTCTGACCGGACCATATGCGTTTCCAGCAGCTCGAAGCGCCGGTCGGCCGTTGCTGGTCTGGGTCCGACCGGCTGCGCCGCGATCAGGCCGAAGTGGGCCAGAAAGTCCAGCGCCACGCGCGTGGCCAGTTCGGCCGATGACTGCGCAAAGTGCTGGCCGCATTCCACCACCAGCGCAGCGCCGGCATCGCTGCCGGCCTGGCCATGGCGGCCATGGCGGATCAGCGGCGTGCTGGTGCCCAGCAGGCCCGGCATGACCAGGTGCACCGCCGGCAGCGGCACAGCGCTGGCCACCGCCGCATTGCGCTCGAAGGCCGGGTAGACCCAGAACGGCGGCACCGGCTGCGAGGTGGAATGGATATCCAGGATGTGGTCGGCTGCGGCCACCGCCGGGCGCAGTTCACGCGCGCGCTTGAGCTCGGGGCTGTGCTCGGCCCCGTCCAGCCAGTCGTCCGACCAGATGCGGTTCAGGTTGTGCACCAGCTGCCGGCTGTCGAAGGGGCGCGCGGGATTGAAGCTGTTGTAGGCCTCGACATGGGCGAAGCTGACCGTCAGCGTGCCGATCAGCGGGCGCACGCCGCTGTCCAGCAAATGTGTGGCCGCGACCATGCCGCAGATCTCGTTGCCGTGGGTCAGCGCATTGATCAGCACATGCGGTCCGGGCCGGCCGGACTCGAAGCGGTGAACGTAGTCGATGCCGGTGTTGCCCCGGCGGTAGGCCGACAGGTCGCGCGGGGTCACTTCGAGGGTGGGGGCGGCAGGTGTCATGGCCCCAGTCTGCCTGAAAGACCAGGCCGACGGCCAGGTGCGTGGCCACCGTGATCGGGTCAATCCAAGCCGCAGGCTCCTAGAATCCGCTGCACCGGAGAACGCCATGACCCACTGCGAACCCAAGCCTCTGCGCTGCGCCACCGCCACCATTGCGGCAGATCACGCGGGCCTGACCCGCCGCACCCTGGCGGCCGCCAGCCTGGCCGCGCTGGGCCTGGCGTTCGGCGCGACCGCCGCGCTGGCCGAAACGCCGAAGGACACTCTGGTGCTGGCCCTGGCCTTCGACGACATCATCTCGCTGGACCCGGCCGAGGCCTTCGAGATTTCGGCCGGCGAGCTGATGGGCAATGCCTACGAGCGCCTGGTGCGCTTCGACCTGGACGACCCGAGCAAGCTGGTGGGCGACCTGGCCAAAGGCTGGACCGTGTCGGCCGACAGCAAGACCTACAGTTTCGAGATCAAGCCGGGGCTGAAGTTTGCGTCGGGCAACCCGCTCACGGCCGAGGACGTGGCCTGGTCGCTGCAGCGCGCGGTGCTGCTGGACAAGACGCCGGCCTTCATCCTGACGCAGTTCGGCTTCAGCAAGGACAGCGTGCGCGACAAGGTCAAGGCCACCGGCCCGCTGAGCCTGACGATCACGACCGACAAGGCCTATGCGCCCAGCTTCGTGCTGAACTGCCTGACCGCCAACATCTCGTCGGTGGTCGACAAGAAGCTGCTGCTCGCCAACGAGGTGGCCGGGGACATGGGCCATGCCTGGCTGAAGACGCGCTTTGCCGGCTCGGGCCCGTTCAAGATCCGCGAATGGCGCGCCAACGAACTGGTCGCGCTGGAGCGCAACGACGCTTACCACGGGGACAAGACCAGGCTGGCGCGGGTGATTTACCGCCATGTGAAAGAGTCGGCGACCCAGCGCCTGCTGCTGGAAAAGGGCGACATCGACGTGGCGCGCAACCTGACGCCGCAAGACCTGGCCGCGTTGAACGCGAACAAGGACATCAAGACCGTGGCCACGCCAAAGGGCACGGTTTACTACCTCAGCCTGAACCAGAAGAACCCCATGCTGGCCAAGCCCGAGGTGCGCGAGGCCTTCAAGTGGCTGGTGGACTATGACGCCATCGGCGATACGCTGATGAAGAACATCGGCGTGGTGAACCAGAACTTCCTGCCCCAGGGCCTGCTGGGTGCCAGTACCGACAAGCCCTACAAGCTGGACGTGGCCAAGGCCAAAGCTTTGCTGGCCAAGGCCGGCCTGCCCGACGGCTTCAAGGTCACCATCGACATGCGCACCGTGCAGCCGGTGCAGGGCATCACCGAGGCGATCCAGCAGACCGCCAAACGCGCCGGCATCCAGATCGAGATCCTGCCCGGCGACGGCAAGCAGACGCTGACCAAGTACCGCGCCCGCACGCACGACATCTACATCGGCCAGTGGGGCGCCGACTACTGGGACCCGCACACCAATGCCGACACCTTTGTGCGCAACCCCGACAACGGCGACGCCGCCAAGAGCAAGCCGCTGGCCTGGCGCAATGCCTGGGACATTCCCGAGCTGACCAGGCAGGCCGACGCGGCGGTGCTGGAACGCGACGCCAGGAAGCGCGCCACCCTGTACCAGGCCATGCAGGCCGAGTTCCGCCGCGCCAGCCCCTTCATCATGCTGTTCCAGCAGACCGAGGTGGCGGCGATGCGCAACAAGGTCGACGGCCTGCGCCTGGGGCCCACGTCCGACACCACCTACTTCTTCGACGTGAGCAAGAAGTAAGGTGGCGCAGACCGCAGCCGCAGCCGCTGCAGCCCCGGGCCGGGCGCGCGCCGCTGCGGCTCGCATTGCGCTCGGCGTCGGCCGCGTGCTGTTGATGCTGGCGCTGACCTTTCTCGGTCTGCTGGCCGTCACCTTCTTCATCGGCCGGGTCATCCCGGTCGACCCGGCATTGGCCGTCGCGGGCGACCGCGCGCCCGAGCATGTGCTGCAACGCGTGCGTGACGAACTGGGCCTGAATCTGCCGCTGTACCGGCAATTCGGTCGCTACGTTGCGAAGGCGGTGCAGGGCGATTTCGGCCGCTCGGTGCTGACCAGCAACCCGGTGCTCGACGACATCCGCAAGACCTTTCCGGCCACGCTGGAACTGGCCACCCTGGGCATTGCCATCGGCGCCGGCCTGGGCATTCCGCTGGGCGTGTGGGCTGCGGTGCGGCGCGGCCGCTGGGTCGACCAGGCGGTGCGGGTGATCGGCCTGGTGGGCTATTCGGTGCCGATCTTCTGGCTGGGGCTGATGGCGCTGCTGCTGTTCTACGCCCGGCTGGGCTGGGTCGGTGGGCCGGGCCGCATCGACGTGGCCTATGAATTCAGCACCACCCCCATCACCGGCCTGCTGCTGCTGGACACCGCGCTGGCCGGCCAGTGGGACGCGTTTGCCAACGCATGGTCGCACCTGATCTTGCCCGGCGCGCTGCTGGGCTACTTCTCGCTGGCCTACATCAGCCGCATGACGCGCAGCTTCATGCTGCAGGAACTGGCGCAGGAATATGTGGTCACCGCCCGCGCCAAGGGTTTGAGCGAGGCCCGCATCATCTGGCGCCACGCGCTGCGCAATGCGATGGTGCCGCTGGTCACCGTGGTAGCGCTGAGCTACGCCGGCCTGCTCGAAGGCTCGGTGCTGACCGAAACCGTGTTCGCCTGGCCTGGCCTGGGCCTGTACATCACCAACTCGCTGCAGAACGCCGACATGAACGCGGTGCTGGGCGGCACCATCGTGGTCGGCACGGTGTTCATCGCGCTGAACGGCTTGTCGGATGTGCTGTACCGGTTGCTGGACCCGCGGACGCGCTGAGCGGCCGTGTTGTCGTGGTGATGACACCCGCTTTGCCCGACTGAAATTGCGCCATCATGGTCACGGACTGAAGGGATCAAACATGCTCACCCGCATCGAGATTGATGGCTTCAAGAGCTTCGAACGC
>JANOWE010000084.1:0-7436 GCA_031417735.1 Betaproteobacteria bacterium | reverse complement strand
TGCACGCCGGCGCTGGGTTGCACGACCGTCAGCGGGGCGACGGCCGGGCGGCCACGGTTCAGGCCGGTGGCGATCACCGTCACGCGCAGCTGGTCGCCCAGGCTGTCGTCGTAGGCCGCGCCGTAGATGATGTGCGCATCTTCCGCGGCGTAGCGGCGGATGGTGTTCATCGCGGTGCGGCTCTCGTTCAACTTGAAGTTGTTGCGGTTGGCCGCGATCAGCACCAGCACGCCCTTGGCGCCGGACAGGTCGATGCCTTCGAGCAGCGGGCAGGCCACGGCCGCTTCGGCGGCCTTGCTGGCGCGGTCGGGGCCACCGGCCACGGCCGTGCCCATCATCGCCTTGCCGGGCTCGCTCATCACGGTCTTGACGTCTTCGAAGTCGACGTTCACCAGGCCATGCATGTGGATGATGTCGCTGATGCCGCCGACCGCGTTCTTCAGCACGTCGTTGGCATGGGCGAAGGCCTGGTCCTGCGTCACGTCGTCGCCCAGCACTTCGAGCAGCTTTTCGTTGAGCACCACGATCAGGCTGTCGACGTTGGCTTCGAGCTCGGCGGTGCCGGCGTCGGCCTGCTTCATGCGGCGCGGGCCTTCGAAGTCGAAGGGCTTGGTCACCACGCCCACGGTCAGGATGCCCATTTCCTTGGCCACCCGGGCCACGATGGGTGCCGCGCCGGTGCCGGTGCCGCCGCCCATGCCGGCGGTGATGAAGACCATGTGCGCGCCTTCCAGGCTGGCCCGCACGCGGGCTTCGGCTTCTTCGGCCGCGGCGCGGCCCTTTTCGGGCTTGCCGCCGGCGCCCAGGCCGTTGTCGCCCAGTTGCAGCAAGGTGGTGGCGCTGCTGCGGTTCAGGGCCTGGGCGTCGGTGTTGGCGCAGACGAATTCAACGCCGGTCACGCCCCGGCTGATCATGTGCTCGACGGCGTTGCCGCCGCCGCCGCCCACACCCACGACCTTGATGCGGGTGCCCTGGTCAAACTCTTCGATCATTTCGATTGGCATGGTGTGGTTCTCCTAAATCGTCTTCAAGCAGTTGCCGTTGAGGGGGGTGTTGCAAGGAAATCGGGGTGTTGGTGCGCCCCTGTTGGTGTTCGGTGTTCGGAAATCAAGCGGGTGTGTCATGTGGGGTCCAGGTTCTGGTGGTTCAGAAGTTGCCCATGAACCAGTCCTTGGCGCGGCCGAACCAGGTCTTCACCGAGCCTGCCTGCTGCGCCACCTTGTGGCCACGCGCGCGGGCCACGCGGGCCTCTTCGAGCAGGCCCATCACGGTGGCCGAGCGTGGGTTGGCGACCATGTCGTGCAGCGGCCCGTGGTAGAGCGGCAAGCCTTTGCGAACCGGCTTCAAGAAAATGTCTTCACCCAGCTCGACCATGCCCGGCATCACCGCGCTGCCGCCGGTGATGACGATGCCCGAGCTGAGCAGCTCTTCATAACCCGACTGGCGGATGACCTGGTGGACCAGGCTGTAGATCTCTTCCACCCGCGGCTCGATCACGCCGGCCAGCGCCTGGCGTGACAGCATGCGCGGTGCGCGGTCGCCCAGGCCCGGCACTTCCAGGTTCTCGCTCGGGTCGGCCAGCAATTGCTTGGCCACGCCGTACTCGATCTTGATTTCCTCGGCGTCCTTGGTCGGTGTGCGCAGTGCCATCGCGATGTCGCTGGTGATCAGGTCGCCGGCGATCGGGATCACCGCCGTGTGGCGGATCGAGCCTTCGGTGTAGATGCTGACATCGGTGGTGCCGGCGCCGATGTCCACCAGCGCCACACCCAGGCTCTTTTCGTCTTCGGTCAGCACGGCCGCCGCGCTGGCGCTGGGGTTGAGCACCAGGCGCTCGACCTCCAGGCCGCAGCGGCGCACGCACTTGAGGATGTTCTCGGCCGCGCTCTGCGCGCCGGTGACGATGTGCACCTTCACCTCCAGCCGGCTGCCGCTCATGCCCACCGGCTCTTTGACCTCATGGCCGTCGATGACGAATTCCTGCGGCTCGACCAGCAGCAGCCGCTGGTCGTTGGGGATGTTGATGGCCTTGGCGGTTTCCACCACCCGCGCCACGTCCACCGGCGTGACCTCGCGGTTGTCGCGCACGATGACATGCCGGTGGAGTTCTGGCCCCGGATATGGCTGCCGGTGATGCCGGTGTAGACGCGCTCGATCTTGCAGGCGGCCATCATCTCGGCCTCTTTCAGCGCCTGCTGGATGCTCTGCACCGTGGCGTCGATGTTGACCACCACGCCGCGCTTCAGGCCATGGGTGGTGGCCACGCCCAGGCCGGCCAGGCGCAGTTCGCCATTGGGCAACACCTCCGCCGCCACCGCCATGACCTTGGCGGTGCCGATGTCCAGTCCGACGATCAGATCCTTGTATTCCTTGGCCATGCTTGCCTCTTGTTCATGTTCTGTTCTGCGCTGCCTGCCGCGCGCGGATGGCGGCGGTTCATTTTTTCTTCACGGTCGCTGCCGGCGCCTGCGTGGTCACGCCATGCATGCGCACCGCGAAGCCGCCCTGGTGGCGCAGGTCGGCCGACTGCAGCGGCCGTCTGTAGGCCGCCATCACCCTGGGCATGGTGGCCACGAAGCGGGTGGTGCGGGCCAGCAGTTCGGCGTCATTGCCACGGCCCAGTTCCAGCACCGCGCCCTTGTCCAGGTCGGCCCGCCAGGAGCCGCGTGCCGACAGGCTGAGCTGGCTGAGATCACCCGCGCCCAGCTGCGCCAGCAGCGGTGCCAGGCGTTGCTGCATGGCCAGCATCTGCCGCGCCGAGCCGTCGGGGCCGGCCAGGCTGGGCAGGGCCTCGTCCTCGACATCGCCGGTATTGACCTCGAAGACCTCGCCGTAGCTGTTGACCACCTTGTCATTGCCGTCGGCGGCCGCCCACAGCGCCAGCGGCCGGTGCTCCTGCAGCTGCACGGCCAGGCCCATCGGCCAGACCCGGCGCACCACCGCCTGGCGCACCCAGGGCACGGCCTCGAAGGCCCTTCGCGCCTGGCGCAGGTCCATGGTCACGAAGTTGCCCTTGAGCTTGGGCGCGGCATTGGCGCGGATGGTGCTTTCGCTGCTGCGGCTGAACTCGCCCTCGACCTTGATCACGCGCAGCGAGAACATCGGCAGCCGCGCCGCCCACAACGCCGCTGCGGCCAGCAGCACCAGGCCGCCGAGCACAAAAATGGCGTTGGCCGTGCCCTGCATCAGCCGCACGTCGGTGGGCAGCGCCAGCGCTGGCGCGGCCTGCATGGCGCGCGGCAGGCGGTGGTGGGTGGCGGCGGCGGCAAAGCTGGTCATGGTGGTTCAGGCGCCCGCTTTCGGCGCACCGAGGTTTGCCGCACCGGCGTTCGCCGCACCGACCTTCGGCGCGCCGCTGTCCAGTCCGGCCATGGCCAGCAGCTGCAGGCACAGCTGCTCATAGCCCAGGCCGGCGGCACGGGCCGACATCGGCACCAGCGAATGCCCGGTCATGCCGGGCGAGGTGTTCATCTCCAGCAGGTAGGGCAGACCGTCGGCGCGGCCCAGCATCAGGTCGGCGCGGCCCCAGCCCCGGCAACCCAGCGCGCGGTAAGACGCCAGCACCAGCTGCTGCACGGCCAGCTCCTGCTCGGCGGCCAGGCCACTGGGGCAGAGGTAGCCGGTGTCGTCGCTGAAGTACTTGTGCTGGTAGTCGTAGTTGCCGCCCGGCGCGTTGATGCGCACCACCGGCAGCGCCACCGCGCCCGCGCCCTCACCCAGGACCGGGCAGGTCAGCTCGATGCCGTCGATGAACTGCTCGCACAGCACGTCGGGGTCGTACTGCGCGGCCAGCTGCACCGCCGCGGCCATGTCGGAATAGCCCGCCACCTTGCTGATGCCGATGGACGAACCCTCACGCGGGGGCTTGACGATCAGCGGCAGGCCCAGCTCGTCGGGCACATGGCGGGTCGTCTGGGCATCCTGCCGATCGCTGGCCAGCCAGACCCAGCGCGGCGTGCGCAGGCCTTCGGCCAGCCAGATGCGCTTGGTCATGGTCTTGTCCATGCACAGCGCCGACGCCAGCACACCCGAGCCGGTGTAGGGCAGGCCCAGCAGTTCCAGCGCACCCTGCACTGTGCCGTCTTCACCGTGGCGGCCATGCAGGGCGATGAAGACGCGGTCGAAGCCCTGCGCCTTCAGCGTGGACAGGTCCTGCTCGACCGGGTCGACGGCCTGGGCGTCAACGCCCTGGCCGCGCAAGGCGGCCAGTACACCGGTGCCCGACATCAGCGAGACCTCGCGCTCGGCGCTGCGCCCACCCATCAGCACCGCCACCTTGCCCAGCGCGGCGGGGTTCACCGGCTGCAGGCCGAAAGGCAGAGCGGCGTTCATGCTGCGGCTCCGGTCAGGCGCTCAACCACCTTGGCCGGCACCGCGCCAATCGAGCCCGCGCCCATGGCGATCACCACGTCGCCGTCACGGGCCTGCTCGATGATGACCTCGGGCAGCGCGGCCACGTCGTCGACGAACACCGGGTCGACCTTGCCGGCCACGCGCAGCGCGCGGGCCAGCGCGCGGCCGTCGGCGGCGACGATGGGCGATTCACCGGCGGCATAGACCTCGCACAGCAGCACCGCGTCGGCCTGGCCCATGACCTTGACGAAGTCTTCGAAACAGTCCCGCGTGCGGGTGTAGCGGTGGGGCTGAAAGGCCAGCACCAGGCGCCGGTCGGGGAAGGCGCCGCGCGCAGCGTCCAGCACCGCCTGCATGGCCACCGGATGGTGGCCGTAGTCCTCGACCAGGGTGAAGCTGCCGCCGCCGTTGTCTGCTTGCACCGGCAGGTCCCCATGGCGTTGGAAGCGGCGACCCACACCGGCAAATCCGGCCAGCGCCTTGACCACCGGTGCGTCGGGCAGCCCCAGCTCCGCAGCCACGGCAATCGCAGCCAGGGCGTTCAGCACGTTGTGCGCGCCGGGCAGGTTCAGCGTGATGTCCAGTTCCGGCAGCACCTGGCCCTGCACGCCAAAGCCGCGGCGCTGGCAGCCAAAGCGCATCAAACCGCCCGGCATCGACTGCAGCTTGACGGCGCGCACCTGCGCATCGGCGCCCAGGCCGTAGGTGATCAGCGGCCGGCTGACCATCGGCATGATCGAGCGCACGCCGGGGTCGTCGCTGCACAGCACGGCCGCGCCGTAGAACGGCATGCGGTGCAGAAAGTCGACGAAGGCCGACTTCAGCCGCGCAAAGTCGTGGCCGTAGGTCTCCATGTGGTCGGTGTCGATGTTGGTCACCACCGCCAGCACCGGCAGCAGGTTCAGGAACGAGGCGTCGCTCTCGTCGGCCTCGACCACGATGTATTCACCGGACCCGAGCCGGGCATTGGCGCCGGCGGCGTTGAGCTTGCCGCCGATGACGAAGGTCGGGTCCACTCCGGCCTCGGCCAGCACGCTGGCCACCAGCGAGGTGGTGGTGGTCTTGCCATGGGTGCCGGCGATGGCGATGCCCGACTTCAGCCGCATCAGCTCGGCCAGCATCACGGCCCTGGGCACGACGGGGATGTGTTTGGCCCGCGCGGCGATGACCTCGGGGTTGTCGCTCCTGACGGCGGTGGAGGTCACCACCGCCTGCGCGCCGGCAATGTGCGCCGCGTCATGGCCGACAAAGATCTTCAGCCCCAGGTCGGCCAGGCGACGCGCGGTGGCGCTGTCGGCCAGGTCGCTGCCCGAGACCGCGTAGCCCAGGTTGTGCAGGATCTCGGCGATGCCGCTCATGCCGGCACCTCCCACGCCGACGAAGTGGATGCGCTTGACAGCGTGCTTCATGCGTCGGCCTCCCGCAGTGAGAGATCTGGCTTCGTCGGCAACGTCATGTTCGCGACGAAGTGAATGCGCTTGACCGCGTGTTTCATGGCTTGCCCACCAGGGTCTGCAGTTCGTCGGCCACGCGGGCCGCCGCGTGGGGTCGGGCCTGTGCGTGGGCCTTTTTGGCCATGGCCAGCAGGGTCGGACGGTCCAGCGCCGCCAACTGCTGGGCCAGACCGGCCGGCGTGAGTTCGGTCTGTGGCAGATGGATGGCAGCACCATGGCCGGCCAGCCAGGCCGCGTTGTCGCGCTGGTGGGCGGTGGTGCGCACCACCAGCGGCACCAGCACGCTGGGCACACCCGCCGCGCACAACTCGCTGACCGTGACCGCACCGGCGCGGCAGACGATCAGGTCGCAGTCGGCCAGTTGCTGGGCCATGTCGTCGATGAAGGGCAGCACCTCGGCGGCCACGCCAGCCCGGGCATAGGCCGCCCGCACCGTGTCGAAGTTCGCCACACCGGTCTGGTGCACCACCTGCGGCCGGCTGGCCTCGGGCAGCAGCGCCAGCGCGGCCGGCAGGGTCTGGTTGAGCACCTGCGCGCCCAGGCTGCCGCCGACCACCAGCAGCCGGATCGGCCCGCTGCGGCCGGCCAGGCGTTGCTCGGGCGCCGGCAAGGCCTCGATCTCGGCCCGCACCGGGTTGCCGGTGACCACACCGAGCTTGATTTGCGCCGCCGGTCCGTCAAAGCCGAAGGCCACGCGGTCGGCCACCGGCAGCAGCCATTTGTTGGACAGCAGCAGCGCCGCGTCGGCATTGACCAGCAGCAGCGGCTTGCCGAGCAGGCTGGCCATCATGCCGCCGGGAAAACAGACATAGCCGCCCATGCCCAACACCGCGCTGGCGCGACGCTTGCGCAGGATGGCCGCGCTGTCCCAGAAGGCCTTGAGCAGCCGCAGTCCGCCGGTCAGCGTGTGCAGCAGGCCCTTGCCGCGCAGGCCGGTGAAGGCCAGCCTGTCCAGCGCGATGCCGGTGGGCGGCACGAGGCGGTTTTCCATGCCCGTGGCGGTACCCAGCCAGCTCACCGTCCAGCCGCGCCGCTGCACCTCGCGCGCCACCGCCAGCCCCGGCATGATGTGGCCGCCGGTGCCGGCGGCCATGATGACGAGGTGGGTCATGTCAACCCCTCGACCGACGAGTACATCGGTCGATCCCCCGAGGGGATGCGGGCCGGCTTGGGAGCGGCCCGGCGCTCGGCCCGCTGCGCGTGCAATGGGCTCTGGGCCTTCATGCGCGGCCTCCGCGCATGAGTTGCCTGTTCTGGCTGCGCCGAAACAAGCACCAGTCGCTTCGCGCCTGCGCCATGCTGCGCACGGCGCTCATGCGCGGCCTCCGCGCATGAGTTGCCTGTTTTCAATATCAACCCTCACCACAATGGCCAGCGCGACCAGGTTGAGCAGGATCGCCGAGCCGCCGTAGCTCAGCAGCGGCAGGGTCAGGCCCTTGGTCGGCAGTGCGCCCAGGTTCACGCCCATGTTGATCAGTGTCTGCCCGCCCAGCCAGATGCCGATGCCTTGCACCATCAGGCCGGCAAATACCCGGTCTAGCGCCACCGCCTGGCGGCCGATCACGAAGATGCGGCGGGTGAGCCAGAAGAACGCCAGGATCACCAGCGCGACGCCAACAAAGCCCAACT
>JANOWE010000083.1:0-4531 GCA_031417735.1 Betaproteobacteria bacterium | reverse complement strand
AGCCCGAGCGGCAGGTGCTCATCGGTCGGGTCAACGGCTACCACGGCTCGACCATGGCCGGCGCGTCGCTGGGTGGCATGAGCGGCATGCATGCCCAGGGCGGGCTGCCCATTCCCGGCATCGTGCACATCGACCAGCCCTACTGGGTCGAGCATGGCCAAGGCATGGACCGTGAAGCCTTCGGGCTGAAGGCCGCCGGCTGGCTGGAGGCCAAGATTCTGGCGATCGGCGCCGACAAGGTGGCGGCCTTCATCGGTGAGCCAGTGCAGGGTGCGGGCGGCGTCATCATTCCGCCCGAGAGCTACTGGCCCGAGATCGAGCGCATCTGCCGCAAGCACGGCGTGCTGCTGGTCAGCGACGAGGTCATCACCGGCTTCGGCCGCACCGGGCATTGGTTCGGCTGTCAGCGCTTCGGCTTCGAGCCCGACCTGATCACCTTCGCCAAGGGCGTGACCAGCGGCTATGTACCACTCGGTGGCGTGCTGGTTGGGAAACGGGTGGCCCAGGTGCTGATCGAGCAGGGCGGCGAGTTCGAGCATGGCTTCACCTACTCCGGTCACCCGGTGGCCTGCGCGGTGGCGGTGGCCAACATCCGGCTCATCCAGCAGTTGGGCCTGGTGGCCCATGTGCACGACGATGTCGGGCCCTACCTGACCGAGCAGTTCGCGGCACTGCGCGAGCACCCGTTGGTGGGTGAGGCCGAAAGTTGCGGCCTGATGGCCGGGCTGCTGCTGGTCAAGGACAAAGCCAGGCTGACGCCGTTCGACGACACGGCCGACATCGGCATGGTCTGCCGCACGCATTGTTTTGCCAACGGGCTGATCATGCGCGCGGTAGGTCAGCGCATGATCATCGCGCCACCGCTGGTCATCACCCGAGCGCAGGTCGACGAGATGATGGTGCTGGTGCACCGCTGTCTGGATCTGACGCTCGAAGACGCCCGGCGCAACGGCTGGCTCTGAGGCCAGCGCCGCCAACTGAACGCAAGCATCGGAGCACGCCATGAAAGACCTTCGTGAACGCCTCGCCGCCCAGGGCGTGCACACGCTGATGGCCCAGTTCACCGACCTGCACGGTGTGGCCAAAGGCACTTTTGTACCGCTGGCCCACCTGGACGACCTGCTCGCCGAAGGCGTCGGGTTCTCGGGCTCGTCGATCGCCGGCACCGGCCTGCCACGCACCGGCGCCAGAGCCGAGTACTGGGCGCGCGGTGCGGCCAGCACCGCCACCGCCCTGCCCTGGCTGCCGGGCTATGCGCGCATTGCCTGCGACGGTTTCGTCGACGCCGAACCCTTTGAAGCCTGCCCACGCCAGGTACTTCGCCGCCAGGTGGCCAGGCTGGCCGAGCACGGTTGGTCGCTGCGCACCGGTCTGGAGCCCGAGTTCTTTCTGCTCAAGCCGGTGGCCGGTAAATTGCTGCCCGCCGACGACGACGACCGCCTGGCCCGGCCCCGTTACGACCTGAAGAGCCTGCCCCGACAGCGCGAGTTCCTGCTGGCACTGCAGCGCGCGCTGGAGGCCTGCGGCCTGGACGTGCTGCAGCTCGACCATGAAGACGCCCAGGGCCAGTACGAGGTGGTGTTTGGTGTGGACGATGTGCTGGCCAGCGCCGACCATCTGATGCTGTTCAAGCAGGCCGCCCATGCGCTGGCCGAGGAACGCGGCATGGTCTTCTCGATGATGCCCAAGCCCTTTGCCGGCCAGGCCGGCAGCGGGCTGCACTTCAATGTTTCGCTGTGGCAGGGCCACGGCGGCAATGCGCGCAACATCTTCGTGCCACACACCCGCGATGGTGCGGTCGACCCGCATCAAGCCCTGTCGCCGCAAGGTCAGCAGTTCGCCGCCGGTGTGCTGGCCCATTCGGCCGGGCTGTGCGCGCTGGCTGCACCCACCGTCAATTCCTACAAACGGCTGGCCCTGCCCGAGCAGCCCGGCGGTGACGGCTGGGCGCCCAACTGTGTGGCCCATGGCCGCAACAACCGCAGCGCCCTGCTGCGCAGCCTGCATGGCCGCTTCGAATGGCGCCTGCCCGATGCCAGCGCCAACCCCTATCTGGCCAGCGCGGCCTTGATCGCGGCCGGGCTGGACGGCATCGAGCGTGGCCTGGCGCTGCCGCCGGAGAGCAGCGACGACCTGCAAGCACTGAGCGCAGCCCAACTTGCCGAGCGTGGCCTGGCCCTGCTGCCGCAGAGCCTGTGCGATGCCCTGAAGGCACTGCAGGCCGACTCGGTGCTGACCCAAGCCCTGGGCCCGCTCTTGTCCGCGCAGTTCATCACGCTGAAGAGGGCCGAGTTCGACGAACATGCCCGCCATGTCAGCGACTGGGAAATGCAGCGCTATGCCACGGCGTTCTGACCCGGGCGGCCCGGCCGGATCGGGCTGCGGGCCTGTACCGGCGGCATGAGCACAGCCGCCCCGGCACCGGCGGTGGCCACGCCGTGGCTGGCCTATGCCTGCCTGGCCGGCAGCATGGCGCTGGTGGGCAGCTATGTGGGCCTGTCGCGGGTGCTGGTGGCGGTGTTTCCGGTCTTTCTGCTGGCCTGGCTGCGCTTTGGCATCGCGGCGCTGGCGATGGCGAACTGGGTGGGCCGCACGCCGGCCGAGAACAAGCTCAGCCCCCGTGACCGCAGGCTGCTGTTCTGGGAAAGCTTTCTCGGCAACTTCCTGTTCTCGGTCTGCATGCTCTACGGCGTGGCACTGACCTCGGCCCTGGCCGCCGGCGTGGTCATGGCCGCGATCCCGGCAGCGGTGGCGCTGCTGGCGCGCTGGTGGCTGGGTGAACGCATACAGCCGCGCGTGGCCGGGGCCGTTGCCTGCGCGGCCGCCGGCATCGCACTGATGGCCGCCGCCCGCACCCCCGGCGGCGACGGTGGCGCTGGCAGCGGCCTGGCCCACACCGGCGCCTGGCCGGACTGGCTGGGCCCGGCCCTGCTGTTGGGCGCGGTGTTCTGCGAGGCCTCGTATGTGGTCATCGGCAAACAACTCACTGGCAATGTTTCGGCCAGGCGCATCAGCGCACTGATCAACCTCTGGGGCCTGGCCCTGGTCACCCCGCTGGGTCTGTGGCAGGCGCTGCGCTTTGACTTTGCGTCGGTGACCGGCCCGCATTGGCTGCTGCTGCTGTTCTATGCGCTGGCCGCCAGCGTGGCCACGGTATGGCTGTGGATGAAAGGCCTGGCCCAGGTGCCTGCACCGCAGGCCGGCGTGTTCACTGTGATGCTGCCGCTGGCCGCCGCTGCGGTGGGCGTGGGCCTGCTGGGCGAGCCCTTCGGCCAAGGCCACCTGGCCGCGCTGGTGCTGGCACTGGCCGGGCTGCTGCTGGCGACCTGGCCGTCTCGGCGCTGAACACAATGGGCTCTCATATCCGACCCTGTGAGAGCTGCCAGAACTGCATCAGCAACTTCAGACCCGACGCGGCGCTGGCTTGGATTTCGGCCTCCGCCCGCTGAACATGCCAGTCGGACTGGGCGATGGCTTGCAGGTCGGTCGCTGCCGCCTGGGCAAAGCCCATGGTCCAGGCCGAAAAGTGGCGCTGGGCCACCGTTTCATGGGCCAGCTCGATCAGACCGCGGTGCTGGCGCGAACGCACGATGCGCGCATAGACCTGCGCCACGCCGTCCACGGGCCCTTCGAAGTACTGGAAGAAGCTGCCGTCGTGGTGCAGCAGGGCGCCGCTGACGTCGTGTCTGGCATTGAAGTCGCGTGCGTCGACCAGCAGCGTATCAAGCTCCTCTGGCACCAGCCGGCGGGTGGCACTGCTGACGTAGGCGATGGCGGTTAGCTTGGTCATTTGCAGCCTCTGGGCGGGAAGGTCGCGGTGCCGGGCGGCCACCAGGCTGCACCTCTGGCCGACTGCTGCAACAGATCAGATCCGAAGCGCAATCCTTGGGTACAACACAGCCGCGCGCATTGTGACGCAGGCCCGATTCAGGACTGGAGGATCAGCGGCCCCGGCGAGGTGCGCGCGGCCTTGGCCAGGCGCATCACCTGCTGCGCCGGCAGTGCCTTGTGGTGGTGGTCACTCCAGACCTGGCGCCAGCGCCGGGCACCCGGCTGGCCGGCCCACAGGCCCAGCATGTGGCGGGCCATGTGGGACCACGGCACAGCGTGCTCACGCTGCTGGCGGTCCATGTAGTCGACCATCTGCGCCTCGACGGCTTCGCGCCAGGGGTCGTCGGCCTGCGGCGCCTGGCCCTGGCCCCAGTAGCGCGCGTCCCAATCGACCATCAGCGCGGGCTGGTGGTAGGCGGCGCGGCCCAGCATCACGCCGTCCAGGTGATGCAGTTGCTCGTCGATCTGAGCGTTGCTGTCGATGCCGCCGTTGATGACGATGGTCAGCTGCGGCAGCTCGGCCTTGAGCCGGTGCACGATGTCGTAGCGCAGTGGCGGCAGTTCGCGGTTCTCTTTCGGGCTCAGACCCTTCAGCCAGGCGTTGCGGGCATGGACGATGAACACCGTGCAGCCGGCCTCGGCCACGGTGGCGATGAAGTCACGCACGAAGTCGTCGCGCTCGATGCGGTCGATGCCGATG
>JANOWE010000082.1:0-5266 GCA_031417735.1 Betaproteobacteria bacterium | reverse complement strand
TCAAGACCGACGACCCGGCCAAGCTGCGTGCCGCCGGCGTGATCGACCTGCCGACCATCCAGCGCTACCTGAACTTCCACTTCAGCGTCACCATCGACCTGTTCGGTGCCGACGAGTCCAGCAACGCCGCCACCTTCTACTCCACCGGCTTGAAAGGCCGCTACGAAGAAGGCAAGCGCATGGACGACCACCAATTGCGCGGCCAGACCTACAAGGTGCTGGCGGTGCAGAACGGCCAGCTGGTCGAGCGTGAGGTGCCCATGCTCAACGCGCTGAACGAGGTGCTGCGCGACGACTACATCAAGGACAGCGTGTCGGGCGTGGGCCGCTGGAACAAGCTGATCGACAAGGCCGGCATCGCCTTCAAGCTGACCACGCCGCACAAGGCCTTTCACCGCAGCATTGGTGCGCTGGCCGGCGCCAATGTCTCGCCCGATGGCCGCGTTCTCAGCGCGGCCGAGTGGAAGGCCCACCAGGATGAGTGGCTGCCCAACGAGGGTGACCGCGCCTATGTGGCCAGCCTGATGGGCCGGGTGGTCGAGCCGGGCCAGTTTGCCAACTGGATCGCACCGCCGATGATCGGCATCAACCGCCAGCCGGTGAACTTCGACTACGTGCGCTTCGGCTGAGCGGGCACAGGAGACCAGGCCATGGGCGCGTCCGACGTCACTGTGATCAGGCAGCACCTGATCGACCCCGAGATCTGCATCCGCTGCAATACCTGCGAGTCGGTGTGCCCGGTCAAGGCCATCACGCATGACGACAACAACTATGTCGTCGACGCTTCGATCTGCAATCTGTGCATGGCCTGCATTTCACCCTGCCCCACCGGCAGCATCGACAACTGGCGCAGCATGCCCAGGCAGCTGGCCTACAGCACCGACGCGCAGTTGGGCTGGGAAGAACTGCCGGCTGAATGGAGCGCAGAAGCACTGGCCGAGGCTGGGGTGGTGGGCGATGCCGAGCCTGCCGCAGCCCAGGGCGGCGAGGAGGCTGCAGCCCCGGCGTCCGGCGTCGAGCCTGTGTTCAACAGCACGGCTTTCGGCGCCACACTGCCACCCTGGTCGGCCGCCCATGCCTACACCAACCTGTACGGCCCGAAGTCGGCCGAAAAGAGCCTGACGGCCACGGTCAGCGGCAATGTGCGCGTGACCGAGGTCGGCAAGGACTACGACACCCACCATGTGGTGCTGGACTTCGGAGTCACGCCGTTTCCGGTGCTCGAAGGCCAGTCCATCGGCATCGTGCCGCCGGGCGTGGACGCCAAGGGCAAGCCGCATCACCCTCGCCAGTATTCGGTGGCCAGCCCGCGCAATGGTGAGCGGCCGGGCTACAACAACCTGTCACTCACCGTCAAACGGGTGCTGGAAGACCACCAGGGCCAGCCCGTTCGCGGTGTGGCCAGCAATTACCTGTGCGACCTGAAGGTGGGCGACAAGGTGCAGGTGATCGGGCCCTTCGGCGCCAGCTTTTTGATGCCCAACCACCCGGGCAGCCACATCGTGATGATCTGCACCGGCACCGGCAGTGCGCCGATGCGGGCGATGACCGAATGGCGGCGCCGGCTGCGCGCGTCGGGCAAATTCGCCGGCGGCAAGCTGATGCTGTTCTTCGGCGCCCGCACGCGGCAGGAACTGCCCTACTTCGGCCCGCTGCAGAACCTGCCGAAAGACTTCATCGACACCCGCTTCGCCTTCAGCCGCACACCGGGCCAGCCCAGGACCTATGTGCAGGACGCGATGCGCGAGCGCGCGGCCGACCTGGCCGGCATGCTGGCCGACGCCCACAGCCACTTCTATGTCTGCGGCCTGAAGAGCATGGAAGAGGGCGTGCTGCTGGCGCTGCGTGACATCGCCACCGAGGCCGGGCAGGACTGGGCGAGCACCGCCGCCGCACTGAAGCGCGACGGCCGGCTGCACCTGGAAACCTACTGACCACGCCACCAAAGACACCCGCAGCCCAACAAGCCATTGCCGCGATGACCCTCGATCTGCAACAAGCGCCCGTGCTGGTGGTGGGCGCGGGCATCATGGGCAGCGGCATTGCCCAGATCGCCGCCCAGGCCGGCCACCCGGTGTTCCTGTTCGACGCGCGCGACGGTGCGTCGCACCAGGCCAAAGCCAAACTCGGCACGCTGCTGGCCGGCCTGGTGGCCAAGGGCCGGCTGAGCGAAGACGCGGTACAGGCCACCTTGGCCCGCATCACGCCGGTGGCCAGCCTGCAGCAGGCAGCGTCGGCGCGGCTGGTGGTCGAGGCCATCGTCGAGCAGCTGGCGGCCAAGCGCGATTTGTTCCAGCAACTGGAAGCGCTTCTGGCCGACGACGCGGTGCTGGCCACCAACACCTCGTCGATCAGCGTCACCGCCATGGCCAACGGGCTGAAGCGTCCGGGCCGGCTGGTGGGCATGCATTTCTTCAACCCGGTGCCGCTGATGAAGCTGGTCGAGGTGGTGACCGGCCTGCAGACGCAAGCCGAGGTGGCCGACGCCATCAGCGCCCTGGCCAAGGCCTGGGGCAAGGTGCCGGTGACCGCGCGCAGCACGCCGGGCTTCATCGTCAACCGCATCGCCCGGCCCTACTACGCCGAGGCGCTGGCGCTGCTGCAGCAGCAGGCCATCCGGCCCGAACAGCTCGACGCCTGCCTGCGCACGGCGGGCTTTCGCATGGGGCCCTGCGAGCTGATGGACCTGATCGGCCATGACACCAACTTCGCGGTCACGCAGTCGGTGTACGAGGCCAACTTCTTCGACAAGCGTTACGCACCGTCGCTGGTGCAGCGTGAACTGATCGACGGCGGACTGCTGGGCCGCAAGAGCGGCCAGGGCTTTTACCGCCATCCTGAGGGCGCGCCACCGCTGCAAGCCGCCGAACCCGCCACGCCCAGCCCCGGCGCGCGGCTGGTGGTGCATGGCCGGGGCGTGATCGCCGAGCTGTTGGCCAGCGTCGCAGCGGCACGGACAGGTCGACCGGTCGAGCGCCAAACCGCAAGCCACTGGGTCGGCCTGGAGGACGATGTGGGTCGCCTGGTGCTGACCGACGGCCGCACCGCCGACATGTTAGGCGAGACCACAGGACAGGCCAATGTGGCGGTGTTCGACCGCCTGGCCCCGGGCGCCAGCGGTGCAGGCCCCCGGGTGCTGGCCTATGCCCTGTCGGCACGCGCCAGCAGCGCCTGGGCGGCGCAGGCGCCGGCCTGGCTGGGCCTGCTGGGCGTGCTGCCGCAGGCCATGGCCGACAGCCCCGGCCTGGTCGTGGCCCGCACCCAGGCCATGCTGGTCAACGAGGCGGCCGACGCGGTCGCCCAGGGCGTGTGCACGACCGAAGCTGCCGACCTGGCGATGACACTGGGCGTGAACTACCCACAGGGTCCGTTTGCATGGCTGGCCGACTGGAGCGCACGCGGCGTCATCGGCGTGCTCGACGCGCTGGACGCGCAGCACCGGGGCGAGCGCTACCGCGTCAGCCCCTGGTTGCGCCGCCGCGCCGCGCTGGACCTGGCGCCAAACCCGGGCTGAGCACGCGGCGGGCTGCGGCGGGCTGGCCTATTTCTTGACGGGCGGCGGCTGCAAACGGGCCAGTTCGGCCTCGCTGACGATCTCGAACACCCGCACCACCTTGCTCACGCCGCTCACGCCACGCGCCAGCTCGGTGGCCCGGCCGGCTTCGCGTTCGGTGACGATGCCCATCAGGTAGACCACGCTGCGCTCGGTCACCACCTTGAACACATTGCCCTGCATGTCGCGGGCGTCGATGTGGCTGGCCTTGACCTTGCCGGTGAGCAGCGTGTCGTTCGAGCGTGAACCGACCGAGCTGTTGGCCATCACCGCCAGCTCGTTGACCACACCACCCACGTTGTCGATCGCCGCCACGGCCGTCTGCGCGGCCTTGCGGTCGGCCTCGCTGGCCACCTCGCCGGTCAGCAGCACATTGCGGTTGTAGCTGGTGACGCTGACATGGCCACGCTCACCCAGGGCCTGGTTCAGCCGCGAGATCGACTTGAACTCGATGGCCTGGTCTTCCACCTGCGCGCCCGAGCTGCGCCGGTCGGCCACGCTGAACGCGGTGCCCACCATCGCGCCGCCAAGAATCAACGGTGCGCAGCCGGTGGCCAGCAGGGTGCTGGTCAACAGCGTGGCGCCCATCACCAGGCGCCAGCCCATGGCAGGGCGCAGGGGGCCAGTTGCGGTCAAGGTCTTGTTCAGTGGGATGTTCATTCGGGATCCTGTTCGCCCAGCAATTGTTGGTCAATGGCGTCGCACAAGCAGTGCAGCACCAGCAGCTGGGTTTCCAGCACGCGCGCCTGGCGCTCATGCGGCACGGCCAGCAGCACATCGGTTTCGGCGAGCGCTGCGCCCAGCGCACCGGCGTTCTGCCCGGTCAGCGCCACCACCGTCATGTCCTTGGCCTGGGCTGCGCGCACGGCAGCCAGCAGCGCCGGGCCATCGCTCTGGGTGGTGGTCAGCAGCAGCAGATCTCCGGGCTGGCCCAGGGTGTCGATCTGGCGTGCCAGCACCTGGTCAAACCGGCTTTGGGCCGAAAGGTTGGCCAGCGCCGCCAGGCTCACCGCATCGGCCCCCAGCACCACCGCGGCCAGGCCGGGCCGCTCGCGCTCGAAGCGACCCACCAGCGCACAGGCCACCAGTTGCGCCAGCGCTGCCGACGGCCCCAGCCCCGCCACCAGCACCCGACCACCCGAGGTCAGCCCGGCCACCAGGGCCTGCGCCGCCGCGTCAATAGGCCGCGCCAAGACCTCGGCCGCGCGGTAATGCAGGTCGGCACTGTCGAAGAATTGCTGCTGGATGCGCTGTTCAAGCATGGGCTGCCGATGATATGCGAGCGACCCCGGCTTCGACGGGACGGCGCCCTGCTTCGCAAGGAACTGGGCATTGGCCGACTGCTGGCAAGATGGGCCCTCGGGGCAGAGACGGTGCAACAGCACCGCAGCACCCACCCGCAGGGAGAGACGTGAACAAGAAAACCCTGTCCGAGAGCGACATCTGCGACAAGTTCATCCGGCCGGCGATGGAGCGCGCCGGCTGGAACGGCATGGACCAGATCTACCGCGAGTACCCCTTGCGTGCCGGCCGCATGGTCGTGCGCGGCCGCCAGGCGCGGCGCGACGCCAGCACGGTGCTGCGAGCCGACTACGCCCTGTTCTACAAGATCAACATCCCGCTGGCGGTGATCGAGGCCAAGGACAACCACCATGCCATGGGCGCCGGCATGGCCCAGGCCATCAATTACGGCCAGCTGCTGGAGGTGCCATT
>JANOWE010000081.1:0-7439 GCA_031417735.1 Betaproteobacteria bacterium | reverse complement strand
CAGCACCGCAAACTGGGCGCGGCGCCCACGCCGGCGCAACTCGCCGACCTGGCCGCGTCGACACAGGCGGCGATCGTCGAGGTGCTGGTCAAGAAGTCGCTCAAGGCGCTGAAACTGACTGGCCTGAACCGGCTGGTGGTCTCCGGCGGCGTGGGCGCCAACACCGAACTGCGCCGGCAGCTGGACGCAGCAGCCGGCCGGCGTGGCTGGCGCGTGCACTACCCGGAACTGGCGCTGTGCACCGACAACGGCGCGATGATCGCCATGGCTGCGGCCATGCGGCTACAGAGCGGCGCCGCGACCGCGCAGAAGGACTATGCCTTCAATGTGCGGCCGCGCTGGCCGCTGGACCGCATCGACGAGCTGGTCTGACCAGCTGCGTGCGGCGCTCGGGCTATAATCCACGGGTTGTGCACATAAAGTCGTGCGCAGCACAAGCACGGCGCGGGTCGGTTCCACCTGCTGCCGCAAGTCGTTCACTGGAAACCGTGTCGCCACGCCATCACCATTTTTTTTTGGCGCGGCGGTGCCAGGCCCGCTGCATGCAGGCCTGACAGGCGGTTTCCGTCCTGACCCTGGAAATCACATGCCTGTTGATAAAACCGTTCGCGCCGAAGTCGTCGCCAGCAATGCCCGTGCCGCCAATGACACGGGTTCGCCTGAAGTGCAGGTGGGCTTGCTCACCGCCCGCATCAACGACCTGACGCCCCACTTCAAGACCCACCTGAAAGACCACCACGGCCGCCGCGGTCTGCTGCGCATGGTCAGCCGCCGCCGCAAGCTGCTGGACTACCTCAAGGGCAAGGCGCCCGAGCGCTACACCGCGCTGATCGCCAAGCTCGGGTTGCGCAAGTAAGTTGCCAATGACATCAAGGGCCTGTCTGGATCACCCCAGTACAGGCTCTTTGTCCTTTGGAGCCAGGGCCTGAACCACAGGGCCGCTGTGTCATTCCATCGGTGTCCGCAGGCCTAGAGCCGCAGGTCTCCTCTGGAATGGCATCCTGCCTGAGATGCCCCGCGCTCCCGGTCTGTCACGGCGCCGCCGCAAGTGCGCTGCATTCCTTTCCGGAGACGAACAATGAGTATCTTCAACAAAGTCAGCAAGACCTTCCAATGGGGTTCACAGACGGTCACCATGGAAACGGGCGAAGTCGCCCGCCAGTCCAGTGGCGCCGTGGTGGTGGACATCGAAGGCACCGTGGTGCTGGCCACCGTGGTCGCCCGCACCGAAGCCAAGCCGGGCCAGGACTTTTTCCCGCTGACGGTGGACTACCTCGAGAAGACCTACGCTGCGGGCAAGATCCCCGGCAGCTTCTTCAAGCGTGAAGGCCGTCCCAGCGAGCTGGAAACCCTGACCAGCCGCCTGATCGACCGCCCGATCCGTCCGCTGTTCCCTGAAGGCTTCTTCAACGAAGTCCAGGTCGTCATCCATGTGCTGAGCCTGAACCCCGAAGTGCAGGCCGACATCGCCGCACTGATCGCTTCCAGTGCCGCGCTGTCGATCTCGGGCATCCCGTTCAACGGCCCGGTCGGCGCGGCCCGCGTGGGCTACATCAACGGCGCCTATGTGCTGAACCCGGGCAAGACCGAGTTGCTCAACAGCAAGATGGACCTGATCGTGGCCGGCACCGAAGCCGCCGTGCTGATGGTCGAATCTGAAGCCGACCAGCTCAGCGAAGAGATCATGCTCGGCGGCGTGGTCTTCGGCCATGAGCAGGGCAACATCGCCATCAACGCCATTCATGAGTTGGTGCGCGACGCCGGCAAGCCGGTCTGGGACTGGCAGGCTCCGGCCAAGGACGAGCCCTTCATCGCCAAGGTCGGCACGCTGGCCGAAGAGCCGCTGCGCGCGGCCTACCAGATCCGCAGCAAGCAGGCCCGCACCCAGGCCTGCCGCGCCGTCACCGCCAATGTGCTGGCCGCTCTCAAAGCCGACGGCGCCGTGTTCGACAAGGTGGCCGTGGAAGGCCTGCTGTTCGACATCGAAGCCAGGATCGTTCGCAGCCAGATCCTGGCCGGCGAGCCGCGCATCGACGGCCGCGACACCCGCACCGTGCGCCCGATCGAGATCCGCACCGGCATCCTGCCGCGCACCCATGGCTCGGCGCTGTTCACGCGTGGCGAGACACAGGCGCTGGTGGTCTCCACCCTGGGCACCGACCGTGACGCGCAGCGCATCGATGCGCTGGCCGGCGACTACGAAGACCGCTTCATGATGCACTACAACATGCCCCCCTTCGCCACCGGCGAAACGGGCCGTGTGGGCAGCCCCAAGCGGCGCGAAATTGGCCATGGCCGCCTGGCCAAGCGTGCGCTGATCGCCGCGCTGCCGAGCAAGGAAGACTTCCCCTACACCATCCGTGTCGTGTCCGAGATCACCGAATCCAACGGCTCGTCGTCGATGGCCTCGGTCTGCGGTGGCTGCCTGGCGCTGATGGACGCTGGCGTGCCGATGAAGGCCCATGTGGCCGGCATCGCCATGGGTCTGATCAAGGACGGTGCCCGCTTTGCGGTGCTGACCGACATCCTGGGCGACGAAGATCACCTCGGTGACATGGACTTCAAGGTCGCAGGCACCACCGTCGGCGTCACCGCGCTGCAGATGGACATCAAGATCCAGGGCATCACCAAAGAAATCATGCAGGTCGCCTTGGCTCAGGCCAAGGAAGCGCGCCTGCACATCCTGGGCAAGATGCAGGAAGCCATGGGCACGGCCAACACCGAGGTGTCGGAGTTCGCGCCGCGCCTGTACACCATGAAGATCAACCCGGAGAAGATCCGTGACGTGATCGGCAAGGGTGGCGCCACCATCCGCGCGCTGACCGAAGAAACCGGCTGCACCATCGACATCGGCGAAGACGGCACCATCACCATCGCCAGCACCGACGCCGACAAGGCCGAGCACGCCAAGAAGCGCATCACCGAGATCACGGCCGAGGCCGAGATCGGCAAGGTCTACGAAGGCGCGATCACCAAGATCCTGGACTTCGGCGCGCTGGTCAACATCTTGCCCGGCAAAGATGGTCTGCTGCACATCAGCCAGATCGCCCACGAGCGGGTCGAGAACGTCACCGACTTCCTGCAAGAAGGCCAGGTCGTCAAGGTCAAGGTGCTGGAGACCGACGAGAAGGGCCGCATCAAGCTGTCGATGAAGGCCTTGATCGAGCGGCCTGAAGGCATGGCCGAAGAGCGCTTCGAGCGCCCGCGTCGCGAGTTTGGTGACCGTCCGGACCGTGGTCCCCGCAGCGACCGTGGCGACCGTCCGCCGCGGCGTGAGCGCAGTGATCGTGGTGACCGCAGCGATGCCGCGCCGGTGCAGAGCGGTGACGTCGCGCCGGTGTCCGAAGCGCCGGTTGGCAGCAACGCCAACAACGGCAATCCGGACCAGCAGGGCTGAGGTCTCAGGCCCGCCACAACGCCACAGGAGCAACGAGCCATGCGTGCGATTCAGATGAACGGCTTCGGTGGTCCCGAGGTGCTGGTGTTGGCCGAGGTGGCCGAGCCCCAGCCAGGGCCGGGCGAGGCCTTGGTGCAGGTCACGGCCTCGGGCGTGAACCGACCCGACGTGCTGCAGCGCAAGGGCGCCTATGCACCGCCACCCGGCGCGTCCGAACTGCCTGGTCTGGAGATCGCAGGCACCCTGATCGGCGGCAACGACGCCGAACTGGCCGCAGCCGGCTTCAAGCTCGGTGACCGGGTCTGTGCGCTGGTGGCCGGCGGTGGATACGCCGAGCGCTGCGTGGCACCTATTGCGCAGTGCCTGCCCGTGCCGGGCTCCTTGAGCGACATCGAGGCCGCCAGCCTGCCCGAGACCTTCTTCACCGTCTGGTCCAACGTGTTCGACCGCGGCCGTTTGCAGGCTGGCGAAACCTTGCTGGTGCAGGGTGGCGCCAGCGGCATCGGCGTCACGGCGATCCAGCTCGGCAAGGCCTTCGGTGCAAAGCTCATCGTCACCGCCGGCAGCGACGAGAAGCTGGTGGCCTGCCAGGCGCTGGGCGCCGATGTCGGCATCAACTACCGCAGCCAGGACTTCGTTGAAGAGGTCAAGGCCGCCACCGGTGGCCGGGGCGTGGACGTGGTGCTGGACATGGTGGCCGGCGACTATGTGGCGCGAGAGCTCAAATGCCTGGCCGAGGATGGCCGTCTGGTGATCATCGCCGTGCAGGGTGGCGTCAAGGCCGAAATCAATGCCGGAGACGTGCTGCGCCGCCGATTGACCATCACCGGGTCCACGCTGCGGCCGCGGCCCGTGGAATTCAAGGCGGCGATCGCGCAGGCCCTGCTCAGCCGGGTCTGGCCGCTGCTGGCTGCCGGTGGCATCAAACCGGTGATCCATGCCGTGCTGCCGGCAGCCCAGGCTGCGCAGGCCCATGCCCTGATGGAATCGGGCCAGCACATCGGCAAGATCGTGCTGGACTGGACCGCCTGAGCAACGCTCACCGCACGCACAGGCCCCGAACAAAGGCAAACCGACATGCGCCGCAAACTCATCACCGGCAACTGGAAAATGCACGGCAGCCACCCTGCCAATGCCGAGTTGCTGGCTGGCATCAGCGCCGCGCGACCTTTTGGCTGCGCAGTGGCGGTGTGCGTGCCCTTCCCCTACCTGTCTGAAACCGCCGTGGCACTTGCCGGCAGTGACATCCGTTGGGGCGCGCAAGACTTGTCCGCACATGCGCAGGGTGCCTTCACCGGTGAGGTTTCGGCGGCCATGCTGGCCGAGTTCGGTTGCCGTTATGCCATCGTCGGCCACAGTGAACGGCGCCAGTACCACGCCGAGTCCGACCAGCTGGTGGCCGACAAAGCCAAGGCCGCGCTGGCCAAGGGCATCACGCCCATCGTCTGCGTGGGTGAAACACTGGCCCAACGCGAGTCAGGACAGACCGAGGCGGTGGTCAAGCGCCAGTTGTCCGCAGTGATCCATGCGCTGACGCATTGCGTGGGCGAGATGGTGGTCGCGTACGAGCCGGTCTGGGCCATCGGCACGGGCGAAGTGGCCACGCCGGAACAGGCGCAGGCCGTGCATGCCCTGTTGCGCGCCCAGTTGCGCGCGGCCACAGCCAATGCTGACACCATGACGCTGCTGTATGGCGGCAGCATGAAGCCCGATAACGCGTCCGCACTGCTGGCGCAAGCTGATATCGATGGTGGCCTGATTGGCGGCGCCAGCTTGAAAGTGGCCGACTTCGTGGCCATCTGCCGCGCGGCGGGCTGAAGCCGCGCCGGCAAGTCATTCTTTTTTTGGACACCTGCCAGTGCGCTGGTGGGATATCGAATCTCTGGAGAACCAAGAACATGCAAGTCTGGATAAACCTGGTGCTGGTGCTGCAGATCGTTGCCGCGCTGGTCATGATCGGTCTGGTGCTGGTGCAACACGGCAAGGGTGCCGACATGGGCGCCTCGTTTGGTGGTGGCGCGTCGGGCAGCCTATTTGGTGCCACCGGCAGCGCCAACTTTCTGTCGCGTGCGACGGCGGTGTGTGCTGCGGTGTTCTTCACCAGCACGCTGACCTTGGCCTACCTGTCCAACAGCGTGTCGGCCCAAGGGCCAAGCTCGGGTGGAAGCGTGCTGGACGGCGCTGCCGCTCCGGCAGGCACACCGGTGACCTTGCCGGGCGCCATTCCAGGCGCGGCTCCGGGCGCGGTGCCCACAACTGCGGCATCGGCGACCTCGGCTGTGCCAGCGCCAGTGGCCGCTTCTGCTGCCGGTGGCATCCCTACTCGTTGAGCCCGGGTGGCCGCCCCATGGGCTTGGGCCAGACTTGCTTGGCCACAGCGCAGGCACTGGCACAAACCCGAAGAATGCGGCTTCTTTCGGTATAAACTCCAAGGCTGCCCGCACAGTCAAGCTTTCAGGCTGAGGGCCAAGTTTGCATCGGCCTGATCGATGCTCAATCACACTGCCGTCGTGGTGAAATTGGTAGACACGCTATCTTGAGGGGGTAGTGGCGAAAGCTGTGCGAGTTCGAGTCTCGCCGACGGCACCAGTTCTTTTCAGCAGGCCGGATCACGCTTGATTCGTGGCCTGTGCGCCCTCCGCAGGCCGGGGAGCAAGCGTGGCGCGCAAGGTCGGCAGATCGTCAATGCCGGCAGCGCGCCATTTTTTTGGCCCCAGCATTTACCAACAAGATTCCAGACCATGGACCTGCAACAGTACCTGCCCGTGATTCTGTTCGTCGTGGTCGGCGTGGCGGTGGGCGTGGCGCCGCAGGTGCTGGGCTTCTTGCTTGGCCCGCAGCGACCTGACGCGGCCAAGAACAGCCCCTACGAATGTGGCTTCGAGGCATTCGAGGACGCACGCATGAAGTTCGATGTGCGCTATTACCTGGTCGCGATCCTGTTCATCCTGTTCGACCTGGAGATAGCCTTTCTGTTTCCGTGGGCGGTGTCGCTGCGCGACATCGGCGCGTCAGGCTTCTGGGCGATGATGGTCTTCCTGACCATCCTGGTCGTGGGCTTTGTCTACGAGTGGAAAAAGGGTGCGCTCGATTGGGAGTGACACTGCACTGCGACATTTCTAGTCGCATCAAGAATCGCATGGATCAGCGCCGGTCAGCAAGTGGCAGCGGTCGCTTCGGCACAGAGGAATCAAAGCATGGGCATTGAAGGCGTACTGAAGGAAGGCTTTGTCACCATCTCGGTCGACAAACTCATCAACTGGTCCAAGACCGGCTCGCTGTGGCCGATGACCTTCGGCCTGGCCTGCTGTGCGGTGGAGATGATGCACGCCGGCGCTGCGCGTTATGACATCGACCGCTTCGGCATGTTGTTTCGACCCAGCCCCAGGCAGAGCGATCTGATGGTCGTGGCCGGCACGCTGTGCAACAAGATGGCCCCGGCGCTGCGCAAGGTCTACGACCAGATGGCCGAGCCGCGTTGGGTGCTGAGCATGGGTTCGTGCGCGAATGGCGGCGGTTACTACCACTACAGTTATTCGGTCGTTCGGGGCTGCGACCGCATCGTGCCGGTGGACGTCTATGTACCGGGCTGCCCGCCCACGGCCGAGGCGCTGCTCTACGGCATCCTGCAGCTGCAGGCCAAGATTCGCCGCGAAAACACCATTGCCCGCGCCTGACGTCCCGCCAGAGCCTAGAGCCCATGACCCAAAGACTGGATACGCTGGAAGCTGCACTCAAGCAGTTGCTTGGCGACAAGATCAAACAGTTCAAGCGTGAACTCGGCGAGATCACCTTGACTGTTGCGCCGGGCGACTATCTGGCCGTGGCGACCAGCCTGCGTGACCATGAGTCGCTGCGTTTCGAGCAACTGCTCGACCTCTGCGCACTGGACTACAGCAGCTGGAAAGACCGGCCATGGGACGGCCAGCGCTACGGCGTGGTGCTGCACCTGCTGTCGGTCAGCCTGAACTGGCGTCTGCGGCTCAAGGTGTTTGCCGCTGACGACGATGTACCGGTGGTGGCCTCGGTCAACGAGGTCTGG
>JANOWE010000080.1:0-22118 GCA_031417735.1 Betaproteobacteria bacterium | reverse complement strand
GTCACCGACGGCATCGTGCGTGTGCATGG
Source organism: Betaproteobacteria bacterium (assembly GCA_031417735.1). Lineage (GTDB taxonomy): Bacteria > Pseudomonadota > Gammaproteobacteria > Burkholderiales > Burkholderiaceae_C > Pseudaquabacterium. The sequence goes on along the minus strand of JANOWE010000080.1, from coordinate 22,089 downwards.
CCTGTCGGACGCGATGGCCGGCGAAATGCTGGAATTCCCGCCCACGCCCGGCGGCCAGCCTACTTTCGGCCTGGCGCTGAACCTCGAGCGCGACTCGGTCGGCGCGGTGATTCTGGGTGAGTACGAGCACATCTCCGAAGGTGACACCGTGAAGTGCACGGGCCGCATTCTGGAAGTGCCTGTCGGCCCCGAGTTGATCGGCCGCGTGGTCAACGCGCTGGGCCAGCCCATCGACGGCAAGGGCCCGATCAACGCCAAGATGACCGACGTCATCGAGAAGGTGGCCCCGGGCGTGATTGCCCGCCAGAGCGTGAGCCAGCCGGTGCAGACCGGCCTGAAGTCGATCGACTCGATGGTGCCCGTGGGTCGTGGCCAGCGCGAGCTGATCATCGGCGACCGCCAGACCGGCAAGACCGCGGTGGCGATCGACGCGATCATCAACCAGAAGGGTCAGAACATGACCTGCGTCTACGTCGCGATCGGCCAGAAGGCCTCGTCGGTGAAGAACGTGGTGCGTGCGCTGGAAGCCATGGCGCGATGGATTACACCATCGTCGTCGCGGCCACCGCGTCTGAATCGGCGGCGATGCAGTATGTGTCGGCCTACTCGGGCTGCACCATGGGCGAGTACTTCCGCGACCGTGGTGAAGACGCGCTGATCGTCTATGACGACCTGTCCAAGCAAGCCGTGGCCTACCGCCAGGTCTCGCTGCTGCTGCGCCGCCCGCCCGGCCGCGAAGCCTTCCCTGGCGACGTGTTCTATCTCCACAGCCGCCTGCTCGAGCGCGCCGCCCGCGTCAACGCCGACTATGTCGAGAAGTTCACCAAGGGTGAAGTCAAGGGCAAGACCGGTTCGCTGACCGCGCTGCCGATCATCGAGACGCAGGCCGGCGAATGTCAGCCTTCGTGCCGACCAACGTGATATCGATCACCGATGGTCAGATCTTCCTGGAAACCTCGCTGTTCAACAGCGGCATCCGCCCCGCCATCAACGCCGGTATCTCGGTGTCGCGGGTCGGTGGTGCGGCGCAGACCAAGCTGATCAAGAACCTGTCCGGTGGCATCCGCACCGACCTGGCCCAGTACCGTGAACTGGCCGCGTTTGCGCAGTTCGCTTCCGACCTGGACGAGGCCACCCGCAAGCAGCTCGACCGCGGTGCCCGCGTGACCGAACTGCTCAAGCAGGCCCAGTACTCGCCGCAGCCGATCAGCCTGATGGGTGCGACCCTGTTCGCGGTCAACAAGGGCTACATGGACAACGTGGACGTGAAGAAGATCCTGGCTTTCGAGCATGGTCTGCACACCCACCTCAAGAGCAGCCATGCCGCGCTGCTGGCCAAGCTGGAAAACGACAAGGCCCTGGACAAGGCTGCCGAAGAAGAGCTGACCGCCGCTGTGGTGGCGTTCAAGAAGTCTTTCGCCTGAATCCGGCTGACGACACCCCTGCGAAAGGAGTACCGTCATGGCGGTAGGAAAAGAAATACGCGGCAAGATCAAGAGCTTCGAGAACACCAAGAAGATCACCAAGGCCATGGAAATGGTCTCGGCCTCGAAGATGCGCAAGGCGCAGGAACGCATGCGTGCGGCCCGGCCCTATGCCGACAAGATCCGCAACATCACGGCCAACCTGTCGCAGGCCAACCCCGAATACCGCAGCGCCTACATGCGCAGCGGTGGTACGTCCAAGAGCACGGGTTTCATCGTGGTCACGGCGGACAAGGGTTTGTGCGGCGGCCTGAACACCAATGTGCTGCGGGCGGTGACGACCAGGCTGCGCGAGGTGCAGGCCGCAGGCGGCAATGCGCAGGCGGTGGCCATTGGCAACAAGGGCTTCGGCTTCCTGAACCGCATCGGCGCGAAGGTGGTCAGCCACGCCACCCAGCTGGGTGACGCGCCGCTGCTGGAAAAGCTGATCGGCCCGGTCAAGGTCATGCTCGACGCGTTTGTCGAAGGCAAGGTCGACACGGTGTACCTTTGTTACACCCGCTTCATCAACACCATGAGCCAGGAGCCGGTGATCGAGCAGCTGTTGCCGCTGTCCAGCGCCCGTTTGGAGCAGACCGCCGCCGAGAAGGCGCAGTACGGCTGGGACTACATCTACGAGCCCGACGCAGCCACCGTCATCGACGAACTGCTGACCCGCTACGTCGAAGCGCTGGTGTTCCAGGCCGTGGCCGAGAACATGGCCTCGGAGCAATCGGCCCGCATGGTGGCCATGAAGGCCGCCACCGAGAACGCCGGCACGCTGATTGCCGACCTGAAGCTGATCTACAACAAGACCCGCCAGGCCGCGATCACCACCGAGCTCAGCGAGATTGTCAGCGGCGCGGCCGCCATCAGCGGCTGAACTGCCGCGTTGTCCCGCCCAACACACAGAACACCGATTCAAGAAAGCATCCAATGTCGAACACTCAGACCCAAGGCAAGATCGTCCAGTGCATCGGCGCGGTGGTGGACGTTCAGTTCCCCCGCGACAGCATGCCCCGCGTGTATGACGCGCTCAAGCTCGAAGGCACGGCGCTGACGCTGGAAGTGCAGCAGCAGCTGGGCGACGGCGTGGTGCGCACCATTGCGCTGGGCTCCAGCGACGGCCTGCGCCGTGGCCTGATGGTCAGCAACACCGGTGCGGCCATCACCGTGCCGGTGGGCAAGGCCACGCTGGGCCGCATCATGGACGTGTTGGGCGCGCCGATCGACGAGCGCGGCCCGGTCGACCAGACGCTGACTGCCGCCATCCACCGCAAGGCGCCCAGCTACGACGAGCTGAGCCCGTCGCAAGAATTGCTGGAAACCGGCATCAAGGTGATCGACCTGATCTGCCCGTTTGCCAAGGGCGGCAAAGTCGGTCTGTTCGGTGGCGCCGGCGTGGGCAAGACCGTGAACATGATGGAACTGATCAACAACATCGCCAAGGCGCACAGCGGCTTGTCGGTCTTCGCCGGCGTGGGTGAGCGCACCCGTGAGGGCAACGACTTCTATCACGAGATGGCCGAATCGGGCGTGGTCAACCTGGAGAACCTGGGCGAGTCCAAGGTGGCCATGGTCTACGGCCAGATGAACGAGCCCCCGGGCAACCGGCTTCGCGTGGCGCTGACCGGCCTGACCATCGCCGAGTCCTTCCGCGACGAAGGCAAGGACGTGCTGTTCTTCGTCGACAACATCTACCGCTACACGCTGGCCGGCACCGAAGTGTCCGCACTGCTGGGCCGCATGCCGTCCGCCGTGGGCTACCAGCCCACGCTGGCCGAAGAGATGGGCCGTCTGCAAGAGCGCATCACCTCGACCAAGGTCGGCTCGATCACCTCGATTCAGGCGGTCTACGTGCCGGCGGACGACCTGACCGACCCGTCGCCCGCCACCACCTTCGCCCACCTGGACGCCACCGTGGTGCTGTCGCGCGACATCGCCTCGCTGGGCATCTACCCGGCGGTTGACCCGCTGGACAGCAACAGCCGCCAGGTCGACCCCAACGTGGTCGGTGAAGAGCACTACTCCACCACCCGCGCCGTGCAGTCCACGCTGCAACGCTACAAGGAGCTGCGCGACATCATCGCGATTCTGGGCATGGACGAACTGAGCCCGGAGGACAAGCTGGCCGTGGCCCGCGCGCGCAAGATCCAGCGCTTTCTGAGCCAGCCCTTCCATGTGGCCGAGGTCTTCACCGGCTCACCGGGCAAGTACGTGCCGCTGAAGGAAACCATCCGCGGCTTCAAGATGATCGTGGCCGGCGAATGCGACCACCTGCCCGAGCAGGCGTTCTACATGGTCGGCACCATTGATGAGGCTTTTGAGAAAGCGAAGAAGATTCAATAAGCTGGCTTTTTGAAGCTCCTTCTTCCTTGCGAGAAAGTACCCCATGGCCACCATCCAAGTTGACGTTGTCTCCGCTGAAGCCAGCATCTTCAGTGGTGAAGCCACCTTCGTGGCGTTGCCCGGCGAGAACGGCGAACTGGGCATCCTGCCCCGCCACACGCCGCTGATCACCCGCATCAAGCCCGGCGCGGTGCGCATCGTGCGTGCCGACAACGGCGAGGAAGAGTTCGTCTTCGTCGCCGGTGGCATTCTGGAGGTGCAGCCGTCCGCCGTGACCGTGCTGGCCGACACCGCCATCCGTGGCCATGATCTGGACGAGGCCAAGGCGCTGGAGGCCAGGAACAAGGCTGCCGAGGCGATGAAGAACGCCAAGACCGACATCGACTTCGCGATGGCGCAAGGCGAGTTCGCGGTGATGGCGGCCCAGATCGCGGCAATCGCCCGGCTGCGCAAGAAGTAGGTCTTTGCCCACGCTGCCGCCGGCACGCTGCCGGACTGGCACGACATGGCCCGCATGGTGAGCACCGGCGGGCCTTTTTTCCGTCCGCCGGCCGAATGCCGCCCGCCCCCGGCTATAAACCAGGTTGGTCAGCGAGGAGGCAGCGCATGGGCAAAGGCAAGGGCAGCGGCAAGGACGGCAACAAGGACGGCAACAAGGACGGCGGCAAAGCCGAGCGCAAAGCCAAGTCCAGGGGCGATGACGGCAAAGCGCGCTTGTCGAAGAATGATTACGAGGACGGGCTGGAACCCCTGCAGCTGGCGCTGAACAATCTGGCGCGCTGGCTGCAGCACAGTGGACGCCGGCTCGCGGTGGTGGTCGAGGGGCGCGACACGGCGGGCAAGGGCGGTGTCATTGCCGCCATCGCCGACACGCTGAACCCGCGCCAGTGCCATGTGGTGGCGCTACCCAAGCCCAGTGACCGTGAGCGTACGCAGTGGTACTTCCAGCGCTATGTGCAGCACCTGCCGGCGGCGGGCGAGATCGTGCTGTTCGACCGCAGCTGGTACAACCGCGCCGGCGTGGAACCGGTGATGGGTTTTTGCACCGAGGCGCAAACCCAGGCCTTCCTGCGCCAAGCGCCGCAATTCGAGCAGGTGCTGGTCGACGACGGTTTGCTGCTGTTCAAGTACTGGCTGACGGTGGACCAGGCTGAGCAAGAGCAGCGCTTTGCCGAGCGCCTGGCCGACCCCCTCAAGCGCTGGAAGCTCAGTCCCATCGACGCTGAGGCCAGAACCCACTATGCCGACTATGGCGCCGCACGCAACCGCATGCTCAAGGCCACCCACACCCCAGCGGCACCGTGGACGCTGGTCGACTTCAACGACCAGAAGCGCGGCCGCCTGGCGCTGATCAAGGACCTGCTGTCACGCCTGCCCGACACCGACGTACCGCCGCCGGGCATCGAGCTGCCGCCGCTGGACCATGCGCCGTTGACGGAGCGCTTTTTGGGCCCGCTCAGGCCGATCTGAGCGGCTCGGCGGCCACTGGCTGACCGTGCCAGCGGCTCACAGCAGCACCGGCGCGTCGGGCAATTCGTCGGGATTTGCCGTGCCCGGCTCGGCAGCAAAGTGCTGGCGCAGCAGCCGGTCAAGTTCGCTCACGGCCAAGCTCAGGCCCTGCTCGAACTGACCCGAGCGGAAGGCCGATCGCATCGGCCCCAGCAGTGCCGCCCAGGCGGCGCTGTCGACATGCCGGTTCAGCCCCCGATCGGCCACGATCTCGATCGCATGCTCGGCCAGCAGCAGGTAGATCAGCACGCCATTGTTGTGCTCGGTGTCCCAGACCCGCAGCTTGCCGAACAGCATCACAGCGCGGTCGCGTGCGCTCAATCGCCGCCACAGATAGGACAGCGGCAGGCCGGCCTCGACGCAGATGCGGATCTCGCCGCCATGGTCCAGCTCGCTGGCCACCACCTGGGCCTGCAAACGGCCAAGTGCGGTCTCGGGCAGCACGCGCTTGACGTCGCGCTCGTCCCAGCGGCGGTGCTTGAGCAGGCGCAGCAAGCGGCCCATCACCAGTCGCCCGAGGCGCCGCCGCCGCCAAAGTCACCGCCACCGCCGGAGCTGAAGCCGCCTCCGCCGCCGCCAAAACCGCCGCCCAGGCCACCCCCGCCGCCGCCGCCCCAGATGATGGGTGGCCCGCCCGAGCCGCCGCCCCGGCCACCCCGCCGACCCGACGCGCCCACGCCCAGCAGGCCCACCAGCACCAGGGCGACCATGCCGGCCCCAGCGGCCATCAACAGGCTGGTGCTGAGCCACCAGGCCGCTGCCCCGGCGCCGCCAGCGGTCAGTGCCGAGCCCAGCTTGCGCCCCAGCATGGCGGTGAGCAAACCGCCCACCACCGGCACACCGATGAAGAAGAACATGGCCAGCTCTTCCCAGTCGGCGCCAGGCTTGACGCGAGCTGATCGCGGCTCGGGCGCGGGCAGGTGCTCGCCCTGCACGCGGGTGATCAAGGCGTCGATGCCCGCGCTCAGTCCGCCGGCATAGTTGCCCTGCTTGAAGGCGGGCGAGATCTGGCCGCTGATGATCTGCCGCGCCGCCAGGTCGGGCACGGCGCCTTCCAGCGCCTTGGCCACCTCGATGCGCACGCGCCGGTCGTCCCGTGCGACGACGAACAGGATGCCGTCGCCGACCTCGCGCCGGCCGATCTTCCAGCTGTCGGCCACACGCTGGGCGTAGGCGGCGATGTCTTCGGGCTGGGTGCTGGCCACCAGCAGCAGCACGATCTGCGGCCCGGCCTGGGCCTCGAAGGCCGCCAGCCTGGCCTCGATCTGCTCACGCTGGGCCGGCTGCAGCAGACCCACCATATCGACCACGCGGCCACTGAGCGGCGGAACCGGCTGCACGTCCTGCGCCAACGCCGACCCGGCCAGGGCCAGCCAGGGCAGCAGGGTGATCAGCCAGCGCAACACCAGGCTCCGCAGCGCCGTTGCCGGCTCACTTGCTCGCCGGCTTGTCGAAGTTCACCGCCGGCGGCGCGCTGATCGCGGCTTCGTTGGCCACCGTGAAGCTGGGCTTGACGCCGTAGCTCAGGACCATGGCCGTCAAGTTGGTCGGAAAGCTGCGCGCCAGCACGTTGTAGTCCTGCACGGTCTTGATGTAGCGGTTGCGGGCCACGGTGATGCGGTTCTCGGTGCCCTCCAGCTGCACCCGCAGGTCTTGAAAGGCCTGGTTGGCCTTCAAGCTGGGGTATTGCTCGCTGACCACCATCAGCCGGCTCAGCGCGCCCGACAGTTCACCCTGCACCTGCTGGAACTTGTTGAAAGCCTCGGGGTTGTTCAGCGTCTCGGGCGTGACCTGGATCGAGGTCGCCTTGGCGCGCGCCTCGATCACCTTGGTCAGCGTGTCCTGCTCGAAGCTGGCTTCGCCCTTGACCGTGGCCACGATGTTGGGAATCAGGTCGGCGCGGCGCTGGTACTGGTTGACCACCTCCGACCAGCCGGCCTTGACGCCCTCGTCCAGGCGCTGGAAGTCGTTGTAGCCGCAGCCGCCAAGCAGCAGCGTGGTGCCGAGCAGAAGTGCGGAACAGCATCGGGCCAGGGTCGGTCGCAGGGGCAGCATTCAAACCTCCATCGGGTGGGTCGGACTCAACAGCCCGCCAGCATAGCCCAGGGCACACGCTGGGTGCGGCGCAGATAATCGCACGATGAGTTCACCCCTTGCCAACGACAGCTTTCTGCGCGCCTGTCTGCGCCAACCCACCGAGCACACGCCGATCTGGCTGATGCGCCAGGCCGGCCGCTACCTGCCCGAGTACCGGGCCACCCGCGCCCGCGCTGGCAGCTTCATGGGCCTGGCCACCCACCCCGACTACGCCTGCGAGGTCACGCTGCAGCCGCTGGAGCGTTTCCCGCTGGACGCCGCGATCCTGTTCTCAGACATCCTCACCGTGCCCGACGCCATGGGCCTGGGCCTGAGCTTCGAGGCCGGCGAAGGGCCGCGCTTTGCCCGCCCGCTGCGTGACGGGGCCGCGGTGGCCCGCCTGGCCGTGCCCGACATGGACAAGCTGCGCTATGTGTTCGACGCGGTGAGCACCATCCGCCGGGCGCTGAACGGCCGGGTGCCGCTGATCGGCTTTTCCGGCAGCCCCTGGACCCTGGCCTGCTACATGGTCGAAGGCTCGGGTTCCGACGATTACCGCCAGATCAAGACCATGCTCTACAGCCGGCCCGACCTGGTGCACCGCATCCTGGCCGTCAATGCCGACGCGGTGGCCGCGTACCTCAACGCCCAGGTCGATGCCGGCGCCCAGGCGCTGATGATCTTTGATTCGTGGGGCGGCGTGCTGGGCCACCGTGCCTTCAGCGCGTTCAGCCTGCCCTATACCCGGCGCGTGGTCGCTCAGCTCAAGCGTCAGGCCGATGGCCGCCAGGTACCGGTGATCGTCTTCACCAAGGGCGGCGGCCCCTGGCTGGAAAGCATTGCCGGCATCGGCGCCGACGTGGTCGGCCTGGACTGGACCTGCGACCTGGCCGGCGCCCGCCTGCGCGTGGACGACCGGGTGGCCTTGCAGGGCAACATCGACCCGATGGTCTTGTTCGCCCCACCCGAGGCGGTGGCCGCCGAGGCCCGTGCGGTGCTGGACAGCTTTGGCCCGCCCCGACGTGCCGACGGGCGCTGGGGTGGCCATGTCTTCAACCTGGGCCACGGCATCAATCAGCACACCCCGCCCGAGCATGTGGCCGCCTTGGTCGAGGCCGTGCACAGCCATTCTCGAAAGCTTCGCATCTAGGGTTTGTGCGAATGGCCGCGAAGGGCACGGCGCTAGGCTGAGTAGGCGCTCGGTGCTTGACTTATCCCCACGAACTGGCCAGCGACAAAGTACACGAAACAATTTGTATGTCGATCGGCCGGAAACGCAGTACTTTCGTGCTAAGTGATTGATCCGAAACGATTTTCTGGCACTGCTTCAGGATTGAGCAATCCAGCCCGAAGCCCGGCGTATCAAGGACTTAGCGCGGCCCTGACCAGCTTTCCCACAAAGTTATCCACAGAAGTCGGGGATAGGTGCAAAAACCTTTTTCAATCATGTACTTAAGTCTGCTTCTTGATGTTTTTATCAAAAGGCAGTCGCAACTGACAACCGTTCGCCCATGGCCATGAACCCGTTGCAGGTGGCCGTTGACGCACCGCAGCACAGCGGATTGGCCCAGCCGCTGGACTATGAATGCGAGCAGCCACTCACGCCCGGGACCTTGGTGCGCGTGCCTCTGGGACGGCGTGAACTGCTCGGTGTGGTCTGGTCAGCCGAGCCAGCCAGCGCCGGCATCACGCTCAAGGCCGTGGGCTCGGTGTTTGACAGTCTGCCGCCGCTGGCGCCGGCCTGGCTGGCCCTGGTCGGCTTTGCTGCGGCGTATTACCAACGCGGCATCGGTGAGCTGGCGCTGGCCGTGCTGCCACCAGATCTGCGCAAGATTGACGCACAAGGCCTGACGCGGCGCCTGGCCAGGCTGAACAAGCGCCTCGGTTTGGCCGGCACAGGCGCACTGGCGACACCCGACCCCCCTCCCGACCCCCCACGTTTGCAAGTCCCGGCCGAGCCTCAGTTGCCCGCCCTGGGTGACGAGCAACTGGCCGCGCTGACCGCCTTCGAGGTCCTGCTGGCCAGCCCGAAGCCGGCGCCGCTGCTGCTGCATGGCGTGACCGGCAGTGGCAAGACCGAGGTCTATTTGCGTGCCGCCGCCCTGGTGCTGGCCCAGGGCCGCCAGGTGCTGGTGCTGGTGCCGGAAATCAACCTCACGCCGCAACTGGAAGCCCGGTTTGCCGAACGCTTTGCCGGCCACTGTCTGGTGGCCATGCACAGCGGGCTCACGCCGGCCCAGCGCCTGCAGCATTGGCTGGCCGCGCACCTGGGCCATGCCCACATCGTGCTGGGCACGCGGCTGTCGGTGTTTGCGCCCTTGCATCGGCTGGGCCTGGTGGTGGTCGATGAGGAGCATGACCCGTCCTACAAGCAGCAGGAAGGTGCGCGCTATTCGGCCCGTGACCTGGCCGTCTACCGTGGCCACCTGGAGCGCGTGCCGGTGATCCTGGGCTCGGCAACGCCGGGTCTGGAGACCTGGCAGCGCGCCGAACAGGGCCGCTACCAGAAGGCCACGCTGGCGCTGCGGGTCGGTGGTGGCCAATTGCCCAGGGTGCGCATCTTCGACATGGGTGTGCTGTCGCGAGAGGCCGGCCGCACACCCGTGCTGGCGCCGATGGTGCTGGCCTCGCTGCGTGAACGCCTGGCTGCGGGCGAGCAGAGCCTGGTTTTTTTGAACCGGCGCGGTTACGCACCGGTGCTGCACTGCGCCGACTGCGGCTGGAAGAGCGGCTGCCCGCATTGCAGCGCCTGGCGCGTGTTCCACAAGGGCGAGCGCACGCTGCGCTGCCACCACTGCGGTTTCACCGAACGCGTGCCCCGGGCCTGCCCGGACTGCGGCAATCTGGACATCGCGCCACTCGGCCGAGGCACCGAGCAACTGGAGGAACAGCTGGCCGAGCTGCTGCCCGGCGCCCGCATTGCCCGGCTGGACGCCGACAGCGCACGCGGCAAGGGCCAGCTGGAAAGCCGGCTGGCGTCGGTTCATGCCGGTGAGGTGGATGTGCTGGTGGGGACCCAGATGGTGACCAAGGGGCATGACTTTCGCCGCATCACGCTGGTGGTGGCGGTCAACCCCGACTCGGCCTTGTTCGCCAGCGACTTTCGTGCGCCGGAGCGCTTGTTTGCACTGCTGATGCAGGCCGCCGGCCGCGCCGGGCGCGACGCCGAAGCGGCCGCGCGCAGCGAGGTCTGGATCCAGACCTGGCATCCGCGCCACCCCTTGTACGCGGCGCTGCAGCGGCATGACTTTGCCGCCTTTGCCGGCAGCCAGCTCGCCGAGCGCCTGTCCGCCGGGCTGCCGCCCTACAGCCACCTGGCCTTGCTGCGCGCCGAAGCGCGCGACGTGGCAGTGGCCCAGGCCTTTCTTCAAGCGGCAGCAGCAGCAGCCCTGGCGCTGGCCGAGCCAGGCCAGGTCTCGGTCTACCCGCCGGTGCCGCCCCCGGTGAGCAAGGTGGCGGGGATAGAGCGGCTGCAGATGCTGCTGGAGTCAGCCTCACGCGGCCAGTTGCAGCAGCTGCTGACGGCGCTGTTGCCGCAGCTCCATGCCCTGCGTGGCCAGCACCGGGGCCTGACCCGCTGGGCGGTGGACGTGGACCCGCAGGGCATCTGAACCCGGCGGGCCGGCCGCAGGCTCACAGCGTCAGCGCAAAGCCTTCCACCACCGCCGCCGGCGTGGTCACCGAGCTCAGCTGGCGCTCGCCATAGGTGTCGCTGTTGGGCATGAACTCGGGCGTGTCGCTCAGGCCGACCAGGCCGCTGCCGAACAGGCGCATCGCGTCGTCGTCAAAGCGCATCACATTGACCGGTGCCACCAGCTTGCCGCCCTCGACCCAGAAGCAGGCGAAGCGCGTCATGCCGGTCATGCGGCAGGCGGCGCGGTCGCTGTAGTTCAGGTACCAGAGGTTGCTGATGTACAGGCCGGTGTCGAGCGTGCGCAGCACATCGGCCTGGGCGATGGGGCCGGCCCGCAACTGCAGCGCCTGCGGAGATTCATGCGCATCCACCCCATTGGCCGGCACGCCGTACTCAGCCGCCGAGCGGGCTGAATTCAGCGTGCCCCCATCGGCCGGCAATCTGCCGCCCTGAACCAGCGCCACGCCGGCAGGCCGGGTGAAGCCTTCGGCGGTGAAGGCCGGTGTGGTGCTGTGGGCAAAGGCCTCGTTGAGCTCAAAGGTCGGGTGGAAGGCCGCGTCACCGCGCTGCAGCCGCACCAGCGAGCTCACACCGGTACGCCGGGCCTTGAGCGAAAAGCCGCTCCAGCCCAGGGTGCTGAGCAACTCCGCCATCGCCGACGGCGACAGCGCGGCGCGGTAGGCGCCCGGGTCCAGGCTGCGCGGCGTGCGCTCGAGCAGCGGCAGCCTGGCGGCGGCCTCGTCGAGCCTGGCGGCAAACGCGGCGTCGTCCCAGGCGGTGCCGGCGTAGACGGTCTTGATCGCCTTGTCGGCGCGGTGGTAAAGGCACCACTCGAAGTTGAAGCTCTCTACCCGGTGCCAGTGGCGCGCGCCCAGGCTGTCGGCAAAACCACGGGCAACCGGCCCGCCGGCATAAAACCCCACCAGGTCGAGTTGGCGGCGCTGGGCCGACAGTTCATGCACCAGGTGGATGACATGGCCGGCCTCGGGCAGCGTGCCGCGGTCGTCGCGTGTGCTGCTGCTGGCTGCTGTGGGGCGCTGCAGCCAGGGGTCGTCGGCGATCAGGTCGAGCTGGTCGATCAGCAAGGCCAGCTCGTCCTTCAGTCGAACCGCGTCCAGCGCAGGCTCACCGCCCAGCGACAGCGTGCTCTCGGCCCGGCGCAGGCCGCGCTCGACGGCCAGCGTCAGCTGGGTCTGCTGCACGTTGGTGGCCTGGCGCAGCTTGCCCTGGTTGAAGCGCAGAAAGTCGCTGGCTTCGGCGCGCAGGTAGAGCGTGCTGCGGTCCACCGCAGGGTGGGGCTGCAGCAGTTCACGGGCCAGGGCCTAGAAGGCCTGGGGTTCCAGGTAGGCCAGGGTCGCGCTCATGCGGCAGCCCCGAACACGTCCACGCCGACAAAGCGGCAGATGGGTGAGGCATGGCCGACCCGTATCACCTGCGACGGTTCACCCTTGCCGCAGAACGGTGTGCCGTTGACGACCACCGTGCTGGCGTCGCCCACACCGGCCAATGAGCGCCAGAAGGTGGCGCTGATGCCCCGGTAGTTGGGGTTGCGCACCACCTCGGCCAGCTGGCCGCCCCGCACCATGCGGCCGTACTCGCAGCCGAACTGGAACTTGTTGCGTGAGTCGTCGATGCTCCACGAGCAGTTGGTGTGCAGCACCACGCCCAGCTCGGTGGCGGCAATCAGCTGCGCCAGGCTCTGGTCGCCGGGCTCGACGTTGAGGTTGCTCATGCGGTCGATCGGGGCCCGGTTCCAGCCCGCCGAGCGGGTGGTCGCCACCGCGCCAAGCTCAAAGCCCTGGGCCCGCGCCCGGGCCTGTGACAGGCTGCCACCCAGCGGGCGCAACAGCCGGCCACGCTCGATCAGCAGCGCAGGCTCGGCCGGCATGCCTTCGTCGTCAAAGGCGAAACCGGCAAACTCATTCAGCACCGTGGGGTCGTAGCTGACGTTGAGCAGCTCGCTGCCGTATTGGTACTGGCCGAACATGTCCATCGTCACGAAGCTGGTGCCGGCGAAGTTGCGCTCGTCACCCAGGATGCGGTCCAGCTCCAGCGGGTGGCCGATGCTCTCGTGGATCTGCAGCGTCATCTGGTCGGGCATCAGGATCAGGTCCATCCGGCCGCTGGGGCAGGGCGCCGCACCCACCAGTTCCAGCGCCTCGCGCGCCACGCGCGGGCCCTCTTCGCTGCGAAAGCCCGCGCGGTCCAGCACCTCGACCCCACCCTGCTGGCAAAAGCCGTTGTACTGGCCGGCGCTGGACCGGACCTGGGTCACACCCCGGTCATGGGCGGTGACGGTGATGGACGGGGTGGTGAATTCCCATTGCTGCTCGGTGCGCGCGCCGTCGCTGCTGAAGTGCAGCTGCTCGCTGCGCACATTCCACAGCGTGGCGTGGCGATCGACGATGCGCGCGTCCCGGCCTGCGCTGGCCGATTCACACACCGCTTGCAGCCAGTCCAGGCGCTCGGGCAGGCTGGTGCTGGACATGGGCTGCTGCACGGTGCTGGCATAGCGGCCCTGGTCCTTGGGCTGGTCAATGGCCTGGTAGTCGACCACCGTGCGTCCGGCGCTGGCGCGGGCCAGGGCATGGGCGCGGCCGAAAGCGGCGGCCAGTCCGGCCTGCGACAAATCGGCGGTGGCGGCATAGCCCTGGCCACCGTCGATGACGGTGAGCATCGCGCCCTGGTCATGGCTGCGGCTGGGCGCCTCGCTCACGCCCTGGCGCACGCTGAGCTGCTCGGACTGTTCGCTCAGCATGCGCACCGCCCAGTGGCGGGTGCTGGCCGGCAGGCAGCCGGCGGCGCGTCGGGCGCGGGATTCCAGGTCGTGGGTCATGGTGGTGTCACTGAAGTGGTGGGGCGGCCTCATGAGCCGAGCCGTCGATTTTGCCCTCAGTGCCAGGCCCCGGGGCACAGGCCAGGTGGCGGCCCTGACATAGACTGCCGCGCCCGGCGCTGCGCCCGGGCCAAAGGCCAAGGAGCCCCGCGTGAGACTGAAGATGAACCAAAACTCGCTGTTCGCGCTGCTGCTGCGCTCACCCTGGTGGGTCAGCATGCTGATCGCGGCGGTGATGGTGGCGCTGGCCATGGCCTTGCTGCCTGAGCTGTACAAGCTGGTGGGCGCCCTGTCGGCCACGCCGCTGGTGGTGGTGGGCCTGGTGGCGGCCAAGCGGCAATGGGGGCGGCCCAGCAACGCCAGCATCGACAACACCGCCACCGCGCTGGCGGCCATGCCCTGGCCGGCCTTTGCCGAGCTGCTGGTCAAGGGCTTCGAGCGGGGTGGCCACAGCGTGCAGCGCGAGAACAGCGAGGTGGTTGACTTCGTGCTGCAGCGCCAGGGCCGCAGCACCCTGGTGCTGGCCAAGCGCTGGAAATCGGCGCGCATCGGCCTGGAAACGCTGCGTGCGCTGCAGGCCGAGCGAGCGCGGCGCGACGCCGCCGAGGCGATGCTGGTCTGCCTGGATTCGCCCAGCGACAGCGCGCGGGACTTTGCCCGGCAGCAGAACATCACGCTGTGCCAGGCCGCCGGCTTGGCGCAACTGCTGCATGGCGTGCCGCTCACCGCACCGGCTGCACGCCAAAAAGCCAAGCCAGCCAAGTGAAGCTGACAAAGGCCAGCACCGTGCTGCTCATGATGATGCGGGCAATGCGGCCGTTGTCGGCGCCGTAGCGCTCGGCCAGCAGCGACACATTGCTGGCGCTGGGCAGGGCTGCGGCCAGGGTCATGACCGTCAGCTGGAAACCCGTCAGCGGCGCACCCAGCCGCTGCGCCGCCGCGCCCATGGCCAGCACCAGCAGCGGGTGCAGCAGCAGCTTGATCAGGGCCACTGGCAGGTAACGCGAGAGCGGCGTGCGGCTGCCCACATGCTGGCCGGCGCGCCACAGCACCGCGCCAATGGTGAACAGCGCCACCGGGCTGGCGGAGTCGGCCAACATGCGCACGATCACCTCCACCGGCCCCGACAAAGCCCAGCCGACGGCCGAGAACAGCGCGCCCAGCGCAATCGACCAGGGCAGCGGGTTCGACAGCGCACCGCGCAGCGCCCGCAGCGCGGCCACCCGCGCGCCATGCTCACCCGCACCTTGCAATTGCGACAAGGCGATGCAGGCCGAGCTGGTCACAAACAGGTCGGCCAGCACGGTGGCAATCACCGGCCCGGCCGCCGCACTGCCCAGCAACGCCACCAGCAGCGGCACGCCCATGAAGCCGGTGTTCGGGAAGGCCGCCACCAGCGCGCCGAAGGACGCGTCCTTCAAACCCACCGGGCCACCCAGCGTGACGGCGATGGTGAAGGCCACGATCAGCAGCGCGCAACTCAGGTAGACCAGCAGCACCGCCGGGTTCAGCAGTTCCAGCACCGGCGTGCTGGCGCCAAAGCGGAACAGCAGGCACGGCAGCGCGAAATACAGCACATAGGCGTTCAGCCCGGGGATGGCCGATTCCGGCAGCACATGGCGGCGCGCGGCCAGCCAGCCCGCCAGCACCAGGGCGAAGAAGGGCAGCGTGACGGCGAGGATGGCTTGCATGGCGCCGCAGTATCACCGTGCTGCGGCCGGCCCTGCCGCAGCGGCTTGCTGCAGCAATGCACCGTCCCATGCCCGCCGCGGTGGCGGCTGAACGGGCCCTACCAGCGCAGCACGCGTGGGCCCAGTGCTGCACCCAGGGCGCCGCTGAGCACCATGCCCACGCTGTACCAGACGGCGACAAAGCTGGTGGCCTGCTCGGTGCAGGCCAGCGCATAGCCCAGCGTGCCCAGACCACCGGCGGTCAGCCCGGCGGCCAGCCCGGCCATGCGTGGCCGCACCGGCGCCAGTCCGCGCAGCGCCCACAGGCAGCCGGCCAGCGCGGGCACCGACAGGGCCATCAGGCTCAGCGGGCAGGTGCGCCAGGAGTGGCCCAGAAACTCAGCCAAGCGCTGCTCGGCCGGCGTGGCCAGCAGCGTGGCCCCGCCCAGCAGCACCATCAGCACGAACACAGCGGTCAGCGTGCGGCTGGCGCTGCGCGAGGGCGCTGCAGGACGCGCCAGCCGCGCCGTCCACCAGGCACCGGCGGCCATCACTGCGCCGCCGAAGCCCAGCTTCACGACCATGGCCGGGGCCAGCAGCATGGTCGCAGGCACCGGGCCGATCACCGCCAATGCCAGCGCCGCGGCCAGCAGCAGCCCCAGCAGCATGACCGGGGCCAGGCGGCGCGCGGCGGGCGCGCGGGGCACCGGGCCACCGTCGGCGGCCAGGAGATGAATCAGGTCTTGAGTTTTCATGCCGCGTCCTCGCGCACCAGTTGCGCCAGTTTCTTCAGGCCGCGGTGCACCTGCACCTTCAGCGCGGCCACCGACACACCGCTGCGCTGCGAAGCCTCGCCCATCGTCAGTCCTTCCAGTTTGATCAGCATCAGCGCCCGCTGCTGGGCGACGGGCAGGCGCTGCAGCAGCACGCCCAGGTCGCGCAGCGCGGGCCGGGCCTGGCTGTCGGTGCTGGGGTGCAGGTGTTCGGCCAGGTCGTCCAGCGGCTCGTGCAGCGCTTCGCGCCGGCCGCGGCGGCGGAACAGGTCGACCAGCTTGTGGCGCGCCACGGCAAACACCCAGGCGCCCAGCGGCACGCTGGCGTCGTAGGTGGCGCGCTGCAGGTGCAGCGCGAGCAGGGTTTCCTGCACCAGGTCCTCCACTTCATCGGGCAGCGACGACAGGCGTCGCGCAAAAAAGGCCCGCAGCCGACCGGCCAGCGCCTGCAGGGCCTCGCGGTAGGCGGCGTCGTCGCCTTGCAATGCGGCCAGCCAACAGGCCTTCAGCCGCGCTTCCTTAGCGTCGGCGGCGGCATTGCTGTGGATGTCGTCGGGCAGAGCCAAAGGGTTACAGCGCCACGGCGCGGAACGGCCGACGCGGCTGGAATAGGTGTGGACCAGCGGCGGATTGTGCCCGCCGTGTAACCTGCGCCCCCCGGCGGACGACCTGCTTGTCGTACCCTGGGCAGGCCTGTGCTGCCGATGCCGCCTGCGCCGGGCATCTGGCGCCGGCCGCGCGGACTCTGCATACGGCCAAAACCCGCTGTCTACAACCTAGAACAAGAGGTGCCGCCATGGCCGACCAACCCCGCCCCGATGCCTCCAGCGCGAGCGCCACGCGCAGCCGCACCCCGCTGTGGATCGCGCTGGCCATCGCCGCACTGGCCCTGCTGTGGGCCTGGCAGCACTTCGACCTCGGCCGGTTGCTGACGCTGGAGTCGCTGAAGAACAGCCGCGAAGCACTGGCCGCGCTGGTCGCCCAGCGCCCTGCGCTGTCGGTGGTGGTCTACTTCGCGGCCTATGTGCTGGTGGCGGCGGCCTCGCTGCCGGGGGCGGCGGTTTTGACGCTGGCCGGCGGCGCGCTGTTCGGCTTCTGGCAGGGCCTGCTGGTGGTGTCGTTTGCGTCCAGCATCGGCGCAACGCTGGCCTTTCTGGTCTCGCGCTACTTGCTGCACGACATGGTGCAGGCCCGCTTTGGTGACCGGCTGAAGTCGATCAACGAAGGCGTCAAGCGCGACGGCTGGCTGTACCTGCTGACCCTGCGCCTGGTGCCGGTGTTCCCGTTATTCGCCGTCAACCTGCTGATGGGCCTGACGCCGATGCCGGTGGCGCGCTTCTACCTCGTCAGCCAGGTCGGCATGCTGCTGGGCACGGCGGTGTATGTCAACGCCGGCACCCAGCTGGCGACCATCTCCAGCCTGAAGGACGTGCTCTCGCCCGGCCTGCTGCTGAGCTTTGCGCTGCTGGGCATCTTTCCGCTGATCGCCAAGGCGATCGTCGGCATGGTCAGGCGGCGCAAGGTCTATGCCCGCTTCAACCGGCCGAAGAAATTTGACCGCAACCTGGTGGTCATCGGCGCCGGCGCGGGCGGGCTGGTCACGGCCTACATCGCGGCGGTGGTCAAGGCCAAGGTCACCCTGGTCGAAGGCCACAAGATGGGCGGCGACTGCCTGAACTACGGCTGCGTGCCCAGCAAGGCGCTGATCCGATCGGCCCGCCAGGCCCACCAGCAGCGCCAGGCGGCCAGGCTGGGCATCGTGGCCAGCGCGCCCGAGATCGATTTTCCGCGCGTGATGGCGCGCATCCACGAGGTGATTGCCAGGATCGAGCCGCACGACTCGGTCGAGCGCTACACCGGCCTGGGCGTGGAGGTGCTGACCGGCCATGCCCGCATCGTCTCGCCCTGGGAGGTGGAGGTGGCGCTTGCCGATGGCGGCACGCAGCGCCTGAGCACCCGCCACATCGTGGTGGCCACCGGCGCCCAGCCCTTGGTGCCGCCGATACCTGGCTTGAAGGACATCGGCTGCCTGACCAGCGACACCGTCTGGGGCCTGACCACGTTGCCGCGTCGGCTTCTGGTGCTGGGCGGCGGGCCCATCGGCTGCGAGCTGTCGCAGGCCTTTGCCCGCCTGGGTTCGCAGGTCACCCAGGTGGAAATGATGCCGCGCTTGATGGGGCGCGAAGACGCCGAGGTGGCCGCGCTGGTGCAGACCGCGCTGCAGCGCGACGGCGTGGCCGTGCGCGTGAACCACAAGGCCTTGCGGGTGGAAAAAGAAGGCGACACCAAGCGTCTGATCGCCGAGCACGACGGCCAGGAGGTGGCCTTCGAGTTCGACGAACTGCTGTGCGCCGTGGGCCGCAGTGCGCGCGTGGCCGGCTTCGGCCTGGAAGAACTGGGCGTGGTGCTGACCGAGCGCAAGACCATCGCCGTCGACGAGTACCTGCGCACCAATTACCCCAACATCCTGGCCGTGGGCGACGTGGCTGGGCCCTACCAGTTCACCCACTTTGCCGCCCACCAGGCCTGGTATGCGGCGGTGAACGCGCTGTTTGGCCAGTTCAAGAAGTTCAAGGCCGACTACTCGGTCATTCCCTGGGCCACCTTCACCGACCCCGAGGTGGCGCGGGTGGGCCTGTCCGAGGCCGACGCGAAGGAAAAGGGCATCGCGGTGGAAGTCACCCGCTACGGCCTGGACGACCTGGACCGGGCCATTGCCGACGGCAGCGACCATGGTTTTGTCAAGGTGCTGACGCCACCCGGCAAGGACAAGATCCTGGGCGTGACCATCGTCGGCGAGCATTCGGCCGAACTGCTGGCCGAGTTTGTGCTGGCCATGCGCCATGGCCTGGGGCTGAACAAGATCCTGGGCACGATCCACGCCTATCCGACCATGGTCGAGGCCAACAAGTACGCTGCCGGTGAATGGAAAAAGGCGCACACGCCGCACAAGCTGCTGGCCTGGGTCAAGCGCTTCCACGACTGGCAGCGCGGCTGAGCCGGGCTGGAACCCCCAACTTATGAAGAGAACGACCATGAGCCCTCAGCATTTGTCTCGCCGTGGCCTGCTGGCCGCCCTGCCCGCGCTGGCACTGCCCGGCCTGCTGCTGCCCAGGTTCGGCAACGCCCAAACCTTCGACCACAGCCATGCCGCCTGGACCACCCTGCTGGCCCGCCACGTGCGTCTGCTGCGCGGCGGCCAGGCCTCGCAGCTGCGTTACGCCGGCATGGCCGCCGACCGGGCTGCGCTGAAGGCCTACCTGGCCACGCTGTCGGCGGTAGGCAAGCCCATGTTCGACGGCTTCAACCGGGGCCAGCAGATGGCCTTTCTGATCAATGCCTACAACGCCTTCACGGTCGAGCTGATCCTGAGCAAGTACCCCGACCTGAAGTCGATCAAGGACCTGGGCGGCTTTTTGTCCAGCCCCTGGAAGCCGCAGTGGATCGACCTGCTGGGCGCCAGGATGAGCCTGGACAACATCGAGCACGACACGCTGCGCGCGCCCGGGCGCTACAACGACCCGCGCATCCACTTCGCGGTCAACTGCGCCTCCATCGGCTGCCCCATGCTGCGCGAAGAGGCCTTTGTCGGCGACCGGCTGGAAGCTCAGCTCGAAGAGCAGGCGCGCCGCTTCATGGCCGACCGCAGCCGCAACCGCTTCAACGCGGCGGCCAGGAAGCTGGAGCTGTCGAAGATCTTCGACTGGTATGGCGGCGACTTCACTCAGGGCCACAAGGGCATCAGCAGCCTGGCCCAGTTCTGCGCCAACCACGCCGAGCAGCTGGCCGACGCGTCGGCCGACCGCGAGGCCATCAAAGGCCAGAAGCTGGCCATCGACTTCATGGACTACGACTGGGCGCTGAACGACGCCAAGGGCTCGACGAAGTGAGTCGGCCGCGCTGCGCCGCATCGGCCGCCCGCCGCCCATGAAGCGCCTGCTGCTGGTGGGCGGGGGGCATGCCCATGCCCAGGTGCTGCTCGACTGGATCAGGGCGCCGCTGCCTGGTGTCGAACTGCTGCTGGTCACGCCATCGGCGCTGGCGCCCTATTCGGGCATGGTGCCGGGCTGGCTGGCCGGGCATTACCGCTTCGAAGACATCTGCATCGACTTTGCCGCCCTGGCCCGGGCCGCTGGCGCCACACTGGTGCTGGACGAGGTGGTGGCGCTGGACGCCGCAGCGCGTGAACTGCGCCTGGCCGGCGGCCGCGCGCTGAGCTATGAGCTGCTGTCGCTGAACATCGGCTCCACGCTGCTGCCACCGGCCGTGCCGGCACCGTGCCGGCTGCTGTCGCTGCGCCCGCTGGGTGAACTGCAACAGGCCTGGGACGCGCTGCTGCAGGGCCTGGCCAGCGACGGCGCCGGCGCGGGAGCCACCACCCCGCTGCGCATCACCATGGTCGGCGGTGGGGCGGCGGGGGTCGAGTCGGTGCTCGCGGTGTGCCGGCGTCTGCGCACGATGCAGCCAGGGCGGCCACTGCAGGCGCAGTTGGTCACGCGTGGCCAGAGCCTGTTGCCGGGCATGGCCCAGGGGGCGGCCCGGCGCATCACCCAGGCCCTGCAGCAGGCCGGCGTGGCCTTGCGCCTGGGCGCCGACTTTGAGCCGGCCATGGCCGAACAGACCGATCTGCTGCTGTGGGCCACCGGCGCACAAGCCCATGCCTGGCCTGCGGCCAGCGGGCTGGCGTGCCATCCGCAGGGCTTTGTCAGCGTCGGCACCAGCCTGCAATCAACATCCCATGCCGACGTGCTGGCGGTGGGTGACTGCGCGGGCTGGGCCCCCCCGCTGCCCAAGGCCGGTGTGTTTGCCGTGCGCATGGGCCCGGTGCTCAGTGCCAACCTGCGCGCAGCCCTGGCGGGCCAGCCGCTACAAGCCTATACGCCTCAGCGCCGCTACCTGGCCCTGCTGGCCACCGCCGACGGCAGCGCCATCGGCGCCTGGGGCGGCCTGTCGGCCCAGGGCCGCTGGCTGTGGCGATGGAAAGACCACATCGACCAGGCGTTTCTCGATCGCTTCAGCATGAACCGGCCGCGCTGAAAACCCATGCCGCCGGGTTTGTCTTGATCTGGCTGCTGGTGTGGGCCGGCGATGATGGGTTTCAATGGTCCTGACCGACCCCCAACCAAGCACCCACCAGAGGCCACCATGAACCCCGCCACCTTTGAGCAGTTTGAAGCCCAGGCCCGCGCCGCCGGATATGACGAGGTGATCCAGCGTGAATGGCAGCCCGACCTGGTGCTGGACAGCCACCGCCACCCGTTCGAGGTCAAGGCCCTGGTGGTGCAGGGCGAGGTCTGGCTCAACGACGGTGAATGCGTGCGGCATCTGCACGCCGGCGACAGCTTCGAGCTGGACCGCGACGCGCCGCACACCGAGCGCTATGGCCCCGAGGGTGCGGTGTTCTGGGTCGCCCGGCGCCACGCGCCCAGGCCCGACTGATCAGTCGCGCTGCGGCGCCGGCCGGGGTTCGGCAGCCGCCGGCGGCTCATGGCAAGAAGCGAAACGCCACGCCGCTATCATCCTGGATCCCGGCCATGCCGGCTTTGGGCGCAAACCCCCGGGCCACGGCCGCGGCGCCACTGCCATGCCCCAGGCCCCTGCCAAACCCGCCACCACACTGAACAACGCCCAGATGGCTGCGGTGCAGCATCTGTCCGGGCCGTGCCTGGTGCTGGCCGGCGCGGGCTCGGGCAAGACTGGCGTGATCACGCACAAGATTGCGCGGCTGCTGCAGGCCGGCCTGGCGGCCAAGGAAATCGCCGCCATCACCTTCACCAAC
>JANOWE010000079.1:0-14399 GCA_031417735.1 Betaproteobacteria bacterium | reverse complement strand
CGCTCGTGCTGCCCACGGCCACACCGCGCCCGGCGCCCCTGGCGCCGTTCGGGCTGGGGGTGGGCCCCGCCCCCACGCCCGACAGGCTCCTAGAATCAGGGCATGCGCCCACACCCTGTTCTGCCTGTGCTGGCCCTGGCCGGCGTCGCCCTGTTGGCGGGCTGCGCTGGTGGGCGATCGCCTGCCGAGGCCAACACCCAGCGCCTGGTCATCGAAGACGACCAGGTACGCATCGAGGAGTTGCGGGTGCGCGGCCAGACCCAGGCCTTGACGGTTCAGCCCAAGCTGGCCGGTGCACCCCGCTACGACATCCTGCCCACGCCCGCCGGCGAGCCGAACGCGCCCGGGCGCGGCGCCGCCGGCCAGCGCGTGTGGCCGGTGCTGAGCTTCTAGGTCCGCCAAGTGGCGGTGTTCACCGAGGTCAGCACTGACCAGGCACAGGCCTTGGCAGCGCAGTTGGGTGCGGGTCGGTTGCTGGTACTGGAGGGCATCGCCTCGGGCATCGAGAACACCAACTATTTCCTCACCACCGATCAGGGCGAGTGGGTGCTGACGCTGTTCGAGCGGCTGACTGCGCAGCAGTTGCCGTTCTACCTGCGCCTGATGCAGCACCTGGCCCGGCGCGGCTTGCCGGTGCCCGAGCCGCTGGCCGACAGCGCGGGCGACCTGGTACATCAGCTTGCCGGCAAACCCGCCGCATTGGCCACCCGCCTGCCCGGCACGCACCAACTGGCGCCCGACCTGCACCACTGCGAGCAACTGGGCAGCGTGCTCGCACGCATGCACCAGGCGGTGATCGACTTTCCCTTGCAGCAGGACAACCTGCGAGGCCCGGCCTGGTGGCGTGGCATGGCGCCTCGGTTGATGCCCTTCTTGACTGCGCCGCAACAGGCCCTGCTGACTGATGAACTGTCGTTCCAGCTTGCATTGGCCGAGTCGGCCGCAGCCCGGGCGCTGCCACGCGGCGCGGTCCATGCCGACCTGTTCTGCGACAACGTGCTGTTCGACGGCCTGGCCGGCCATGAAAAACTCACCGGTTGCTTTGACTTCTATTTCGCCGGCACCGACAGCTTTGTCTATGACCTGGCGGTGTGCCTGAACGATTGGTGCCTGGATGCCCACGACGGCGGCCTGGACGAAGTGCGCGCCCAGGCGCTGGTGACCGCCTATGAGCGGGTACGCCCGCTGCACGCTGCCGAACGGCGGCTGCTGCCCGCGCTGCTGCGCGCTGCGGCGCTGCGCTTCTGGTTGTCTCGCCTGGGCGACTGGCACCTGCCCCGCGAGGCCGAGTTGCTGTCGCCGAAAGACCCCTCGCACTTTGAGCATGTGCTGCGCGCCCGCATCGCGCGCCCCTGGCACGCCCAGGGCTGAGCCACCTCCTCACGACCGACAAGCACGCGCATGGGACTTCGACTGCACCAAGTGGCTCCTGGCCGGGGCCTGAACTGGGTTCGCCAAGGCCTGACCGTCTGGGCCCGCCGCCCGCTGGCCTTTACCAGCCTGTTCCTGTTCTTTCTGATGACGGTGATGCTGCTGGCCTGGCTGCTGCCCTACCTGGGCAGCGTGCTGGGACTGGCGCTGCTGCCGATGCTGAGCCTGGGCTTCATGATCGCCACGCGAAGTGCACTGGGTGACCAGCCGGTGCACGCGCTGCAGTTGATCGAAGGCCTGCGCACGGTCGACGCCAGGCGCAGGCGGTCGCAACTGCTGCTGTGCGCCGGCTATGCGCTGTGCTCGCTGGCCGTCTTCAGCCTGGCGAACTGGGTCGACGGCGGCCTGTTCCACGATTTGCAGCGCCTGCTGGCCACCAGGCCCAAGGGCCCACCGACACCGGAGATGGACGCGGTCATGGCCGACCCGCGCCTGGCCAACGGCATGTTCGTGCGGGCGGCTCTGGCCGCGCTGGTGTCGGTGCCCTTCTGGCATGCGCCCGCGCTGGTGCACTGGGGTGGGCAGAGCGCCATGCAGGCCCTGTTTTCCAGCACGGTGGCCGTGTGGCGGTCTCGGGCGGCGTTTGTCGTCTACATGCTGGGACTGACCGGGCTGGTCGTGCTGGTGGGCCTGGCACTCACGCTGTTGGCCCTGGTCACCGACTCGGGCGAATTTGTGGGGCTGTTGGCCCTGGCTTTGGCGCTGGGCTTCAGCGCCATGTTCTACGTCTCGCTGTGGTTCAGCTTTCAGGACAGCTTCGACGCCGAATTGCCGGGCCAGGCACCTCCCGCAGCACCGGCCGACATGGCCTGAGCGCAGCGTTCCATCGGCGTGGCAACGCCAGGCTGCTGTTCGTGCTGGCTGCTGCCCCGGTCGAGGGCGCCGGGCCGCCGGCACCTCGCCCCATCCGGCCGAAAACCCCGCACCTACAATCTTCAGCTCTCTGCGCCACACCGTGGCTGCGGTGCCTGATCCGGCGTCGCGGCCATGAGCGGCGGCCACCGATACCCCCGCCCGAGCCGTGCCATGACCGAAGCCAGCAAGTCGTTTGAACCCGCCGCCATCGAGGCCCACTGGACCGCCCGGTGGGAGGCCAGCGGCGTCTATGCGCCCACGCTGGACACGGCCAGGCCCTCGTTCTGCATCCAGTTGCCGCCGCCCAACGTCACCGGCACGCTGCACATGGGCCATGCCTTCAACCAGACCATCATGGACTCGTTGACGCGCTACCACCGCATGCGCGGCTTCAACACGCTGTGGCTGCCCGGCACAGACCACGCCGGCATCGCGACCCAGATCGTGGTCGAGCGTCAGCTGCAGGAGCAGGGCCAGGACCGCCATGCGCTGGGACGCGCTGCCTTTGTCGACAAGGTCTGGCAATGGAAGGCGCAAAGCGGCGCCACCATCACCGGCCAGATGCGCCGCATGGGCGCCAGCGTGAGCTGGGACCACGAGTACTTCACGATGGACGACAAGCTGTCGGCCACCGTCACCGAAACCTTTGTGCGGCTCTACGACGAAGGCCTGATCTACCGCGGCAAGCGCCTGGTCAGCTGGGACCCGGTGCTCAAGAGCGCGGTGTCCGACCTGGAAGTGGAAAGCGCCGAGGAAGATGGCTTTCTCTGGCACATCCGCTACCCCATGGCCGACGGCAATGGCGACCTGGTGGTGGCCACCACCCGGCCCGAGACCATGCTGGGCGACAGCGGTGTGATGGTGCACCCCGAGGACGAGCGCTACGCTGGCTTTGTCGGCCGCCAGGTTCGCCTGCCCATCACCGGCCGGCTGGTGCCGGTGATTGCCGACGAACAGGTCGACCGTGCTTTCGGCACCGGCGTGGTCAAGGTCACACCCGCGCATGACCAGAACGACTACCAGGTCGGCCAGCGCCATGGCCTGGAGATGATCACCATCTTCACGCTCGACGCCAAGCTCAATGACCAGGCGCCCGAAGCGCTGCGCGGGCTGGACCGCTTTGTCGGCCGCAAGCGCATCGTGGCGATGCTCGACGAGCAAGGTCTGCTGGTCGAGACCAAGAAGCACAAGCTGATGGTGCCGCGCTGCGCGCGCACGGGCCAGGTCATCGAGCCCATGCTCACCGACCAGTGGTTCGTGGCCATGACCAAGCCCGGTGCGCAGGGCCGGTCGATTGCCGACGGCGCGATTCAGGCCGCGGCCTCGGGCGAGGTGCGCTTCGTGCCCGAGCAATGGGTCAACACCTACAAGCAGTGGATGAACAACATCCAGGACTGGTGCATCAGCCGGCAGCTGTGGTGGGGCCACCAGATTCCGGCCTGGCATGGCGCAGCGGGCGAGTTGTTCGTTGGCCGCAATGAGGCCGAGGCCCGCGCCCGCGCCGAGGCCGCAGGCTACAGCGGCGAGCTCAGGCGCGACCCCGACGTGCTGGACACCTGGTACTCGTCAGCACTGGTGCCTTTTTCCACGCTGGGTTGGCCGGCCAAGACGGTGGAGCAGAGCCTGTTTCTGCCCAGCAGCGTGCTGGTTACCGGCTACGACATCATCTTCTTCTGGGTCGCCAGGATGATCATGATGACCAAGCATTTCACCAGGACGGCCGAGTGCCCGGAGGGCCAGGTGCCGTTCCGCGACGTCTACATCCACGGCCTGGTGCTGGATGCGCAGGGCCACAAGATGAGCAAGAGCGAAGGCAATGTGCTCGACCCGGTGGACCTGATCGACGGCATTGCCCTGCCCGCGCTGCTGGACAAGCGCAGTTCCGGCCTGCGCAAGCCCGAGACCGCGCCCCGTGTGCGCAAGAACACCGAGAAAGAGTTTCCCGACGGCATCCCGGCCTACGGTGCCGACGCGCTGCGCTTCACCTTCGCGGCCATGGCCAGTCTGGGCCGCAGCGTCAACTTCGATGCCAAGCGCTGCGAGGGCTACCGCAATTTCTGCAACAAGCTCTGGAACGCCAGCCGCTTTGTGCTGATGAACTGCGAGGGCCAGGACTGCGGCCTGAAGGCGCACACCAGGGCCGAATGCGCACCTGGCGGCGCGGCCCATGGCTACCTGCGCTTCTCGCCCGCAGACAAGTGGATCAGCAGCGAGCTGCAGCGCCTGGAAGCCGCGGTGGCCGAAGGCTTTGCCGGCTACCGGCTCGACAACGTGGCCAATGCGATCTACCAGTTCGTCTGGGACGAGTACTGCGACTGGTATCTTGAAATTGCCAAGGTGCAGATCGCCGCGGGCAGCGCCGCCGAACAGCGTGCCACCCGACGCACCTTGATTCGGGTGCTGGAAACCGTGCTGCGCCTGCTGCACCCGATCACACCGTTCATCACCGCCGAACTGTGGCAGACCGTGGCGCTGGTGGCGGGCCGCCGGGCGGCCGACGATGCCGGCACCGTCACCAGCGCGGCCTACCCGCAGGCCGAACTGAGCCGCGTCGATGCCGTTGCCGACGCCTGGATGGCGCGCTTGAAATCACTGGTGCTGGCCTGCCGCAGCCTGCGTGGCGAAATGGGCCTGTCGCCGGCGGCGCGCGTGCCACTGCATGCCATAGGCGATGCCGGCTTCATGGGCGAGGCCGCGCCGCTGCTGCAGGCCTTGGCCAAACTGTCGGAGGTAAAGATCTTTGACGACGAGGCGGTCTTTGCCCAGGCCAGTGCCGGTGCGCCGGTGGTGGTGCAGGGCGAGATCCGTCTGGCGCTGTTCGTGGCCATCGACCCCGTCGCCGAACAGGCCCGCCTGAGCAAGGAAATCACCCGGCTGGGTGGTGAACTGGTAAAGGCCCAGGCCAAGCTGGGCAATGCCAGCTTTGTCGACCGCGCACCGGCGGCGGTGGTGGCGCAAGAGCGGGCCCGCATGGCCGACTTTGAGCAGACGCTGCGGCGCTTGCGGGCCCAGCGCGAGGCCCTGCCGTCGGCTTGATGGTGCGCGGCACAGCGCCGCGCGCTTCAAGCTTGCGCGGGCGCGAGCAACTGGTCGATGCGGTGCGCCACATGCCAGGCCGCCCGCACGCGTGATTCACGCGTGGTGCTGGCCACTCGTGGCGTGACCTGCAGCGTGTCCAACTGCGCCAAGGGCTGGCCGGGCTCAAGCTGGCCCGGCTCCATGCTGTCGAACCAGGCCGCCGCCATGCGGCCCGTGCCCAGCACCTCGGCCAGCGTGTTCTCGTCGAACAGACTGCTGGGGGTCAGGCTGACCAACACCTGATTGGGCCGGCAGAACGACAGGTAGCGCTCGCCCAGCAGGCGCTGGTAGCGTGAAAAGTAGCTCAGCATCACGCACACGCCGTCGCTTTGCTCCATCAGTTCACGCAGACCCAGGGGCTCAACCTGCCAGCGCGACCACAACGGGTCGCTGGCATGCAGTGCCGGGTCGTAGCCGATCACGCGGGCACCGAAGGCGTCGAGCAATTGCGCCATCGGCTGCGCTGCGGGCGACATGCCGATCAGACCGACGGTGCTGTGGTGCAGTTCACGCCCGACCAGCAAGCCCTCGGCGTTGACCACCGGCACCCGGCGCAGCATCTGCAACAGCGCGCCAATCATGAACTCGGCCTCGGCCTGGGCAGTGGCGTCGGTCGGGCGCACGACCTCGACACCGGCGCGAGCGCAGGCATCCATGTCGATGTTTTCGGCCCCGGCAGACAGACGACCGACCGCGCGCAGCAAGGGCGCTTCAGCCAAGGCCGTGGCGTCGATGGCCACCGTGGGCGGGATGATCAGCGCACGCACGTTGTGCAGCGCCTGGCGCAGGGCCCGAGGGTCACGCGCCAGATCCGGCGCATAGCGCACAGCGTGGCGTGCCACCAGCCACTGCATCACGTCCGGATCAAGCGGTTCGACGATCAGCACGACCATGCAAACTCCAACCCGAATCCAGGCACAAGGGGCGATGCGCCCATGACAGAATCATTCCATTCCCACACGACGACGAGTCTTCTGATGTTGGTGAAAAAAGCCATATTTCCGGTCGCCGGACTGGGTACCCGATTCTTGCCTGCGACCAAAGCGCAGCCCAAGGAGATGCTGCCCGTGGTCGACAAACCACTGATTCAGTATGCAGTCGAAGAGGCGTATGCGGCCGGCGTGCGCGAGATGATCTTTGTCACCGGGCGTCACAAGCGCCCGATTGAAGATCACTTTGACATGACTTTCGAATTGGAGATAGCCCTTGAACAGGCGGGCAAAGATGAGCTGCTCGAGGTGGTTCGCGGCGTCAAACCCCCCGATATGGAGTGCATCTATGTGCGCCAGGCTCAGGCTCTGGGCCTGGGTCATGCGGTGCTCTGCGCGCAACGCCTGGTTGGCAACGAGCCCTTTGCCGTGCTGCTGGCCGACGACCTGATGGTCGGCGACAAGCCGGTGCTGGCGCAGATGGTCGAGCAATTTTCCGAGTGGCGCGCCTCGATCCTGGCGGTGCAGGAAGTGCCCGCCGAACACACCCGCCGTTATGGCATTGTCGACGGTCAGGCGGTGAGCGACCGGATGATCGACATCACCCGGATGGTCGAGAAACCGGCGCCCGAGCTGGCCCCTTCACGCCTGGGCGTGGCGGGACGCTACATCCTGACACCCGGTGTATTCCGCGAAATCGCCAGTCAGCCACGCGGCGTGGGCGGTGAGATCCAGCTCACCGATGGCATTGCCTCGCTGCTGCGCCGGGAAAAGGTCTTTGCCTACCGCTACGAGGGCAAGCGCTACGACTGCGGCAGCAAGGAAGGCTTTCTGGAAGCCAATGTCGAACTGGCACTGAACCACCCCTTGCTTGGCCCCGGCTTTCGGCAATTCTTGCAGGGTCTGGCGCTCTGAACGACAGCAAGCTGGCCGCTTCAGCGCCGGCGCAGGTAGTGCACAAAGTCACCGTCGTCGTTGCACTGCTCGATCAGTTCGTTGCCGGTTTGTCGAGCAAAGGCCTGAAAGTCGCGCACTGAGCCGGGGTCGGTGGCGAGCACCTTGAGCACGTCACCGGCACGCAGCTCCGACAAGGCCTTCTTGGCCTTCAGGATGGGCAGCGGGCAGTTCAGACCGCGGGTGTCGATTTCTTTGGTGGCATTCATCTTGGTTCTCGATCTAAGGGATTGTTGGCAATGCAAGGCCGCAGCGGCGTGGCGCGCGATCAGCCGCGTGGCCAGTCCATGAAACGCGGCTCGTGGCCCCGGCTGCGCAGCCAGTCGGCCAGCGCAAAGCCCGTTCCCGCCGGCCAGCAGACCAGGTCCTCGGGCGCGACCAGCTTGTACTCGGCCAGTTCGGGTGACAGCCTGACCTCGCCCCGCGCCAGCGCGTGGTAGGCAATGATCACCTGGTTCATGCGCTGAAAATCGTAGACCCCGACCAGCTTGAGTTGCAGCACTTCCAGCGCGGTTTCTTCGGCCACCTCGCGGCTGACGCCTTGTTCGGGCGTCTCTCCGGCCTCCATGAAGCCGGTGACCAACGCAAACATGCGCCCGGTCCATGCCGCATTGCGTGCCAGCAGCACCTGTCCACCCTGGTCGGCGCATTCGACGATCGCCGCCAGCACCGGTGTGGGGTTGTTCCAGTGCGTCCAGGCGCAGGCCGGACAGCGCAGCCGGGTCTTCAGACCGCCATCTTCCAATTGCTCGACAGGCTCCAGCGCGGTGGCGCAGCTGGGGCAGAAACGGTAGGCCTGGCTCATGCTGGAAAAACCCCGGTCGACAGGTAGCGGTCGCCCCGGTCGCAGACGATGAAAACGATGGTGGCGTTGCTGACCTGCGCCGCCAACTGCAGCGCAACCCAGGCCGCGCCGGCGGCCGAGATGCCAGCGAAGATGCCTTCTTCGCGCGCCAGCCGTCGCGCCATGTCTTCGGCGTCGGCCTGGCTCACCAGCATCAGTTCGTCGACCTGGGACGCGTCATAGATCTTGGGCTGGTAGGCCTCGGGCCATTTGCGGATGCCGGGGATGCGGGAACCTTCGGCAGGCTGCGCGCCCACCACGCGCACAGCGGGCTGCTTCTGATGCAGATAGCGGCCCACGCCGGTGATGGTGCCGGTGGTGCCCATGGCACTGACGAAGTGGGTGATCTGCCCCTGGGTCTGCTGCCAGATCTCTGGCCCGGTGCTGTCGAAATGCACCTGCGGGTTGTCATCGTTCGCAAACTGGTCCAGCACCCGGCCCTTGCCTTCGGCCTGCATCTGCAGCGCCAGATCGCGGGCGTATTCCATGCCGCCTGAGCGCGGGGTGAGCACCAGTTCGGCACCGAAGGCCTTCATGGTCTGCGCGCGTTCGATCGACAAGTCCTCCGGCATGATCAGCAGCATGCGGTAGCCGCGTATGGCTGCGGCCATGGCCAGCGCAATGCCCGTGTTGCCCGAGGTGGCCTCGATCAGGGTCTGGCCGGGCTTGATCTCGCCGCGTTCTTCGGCGCGGCGAATCATCGCCATGGCCGGGCGGTCTTTCACCGAGCCGGCCGGGTTGTTGCCCTCCAGCTTGCCCAGAATGACATTGCCTCGTGCCTGGCCCACGGCGGCCGGCAGGCGGCGCAATTGCACCAGGGGTGTGTTGCCGATGACGTCTTCGATCGAGGGGTAGGCGGGCTGGGACAAAGGTGGTTCCTCCAGCGCCGATTGTGTCAGCCCGCACGGACCGATGCCGCCAGCAGCATCATGCGAGGCGGTGGCGGCCGATCGCGGCCAGACCGCATGACATAATCATGGGCAGTGCTGCGCCGAAGGCCGGCGCCCAATTGCCCGCGTGACGAAATCGGTAGACGTAGCGGATTCAAAATCCGCCGCCGCAAGGCGTGCCAGTTCGAGTCTGGCCGCGGGCACCACGCCAGTTCTGCCCCTTCAGCCAGATGCCTCCACTGCCACCGGTCACCAAGGCCCTGATGCTGATCTGCACGGCGATCTTCGCCCTGCAACAGCTGCCCATGTTGCCCCTGGCCGAGTTTCTGGCGCTCTGGCCTTTGGCCAGCGGGCTGTTCTGGCCCTGGCAGGTGGTGAGCTACGGCTTCCTGCACGGCGACATGATGCATCTGTTCTTCAACATGCTGGGCATGTGGATGTTCGGCTGCGAACTGGAACGTCTGTGGGGCCCGCGCCGCTACATCCACATGCTGCTGGCCAGCGTGGTGGCCGCGGCGGTGGTGCAGTTGCTGTTCACCATGCTCACCGGCAGCCGCGCGCCCACGGTGGGGGCATCGGGCGCGCTGTTCGGCTTGCTGCTGAGCTACGGCATGCTGTTCCCGAACCGCATCATCATGCCGCTGTTCCCGCCGATCCCGATGAAGGCGCGAACCTTCGTCATCGTCTTTGGCGCCATCGAGTTGTTCTTCGGCATGTCAGGCCGCAGCGGTGTGGCCCATTTCGCCCACCTGGGCGGCATGCTGGGTGCGTGGCTGATGATCCTGCACTGGCGCGGTCGCCTGCCTTTCGGTGGCGGCGGTCGCCGGCGCTGAGCAACGCAGGGGCACAGGCCGGTGCGCGGTCAAACCCGTGCCTGAGGCGGAATAACCCCGGCCACAGCGCTGCGTCGATTCAAGTCCATGCTGCTGCCCAGCGCAGCAACCAGGACCCAAGATGCCCGCCCTCTCTCGTGTGCTCAGCGCCCGCGTTCCAGGCCGTCGATGGGTCGTGCTGCTGGTCAGCACCGGCTGGCTGTGGGCCATGCCCAGCCAGGGCCAGTCAACAGAACCCGACACGCCCGACCTGACGCAGACCTCCCGCCTGCTCGAACGCGCCCGCCTGGCCACGCTGGGCGTGCAGGCGGTGGCGGTCGACCAGGCCCGATCGGCGCCAACCCTGGGCCGCCTGCGCAGCGGTTCGGGCGTGCTGATCAGTGCCGATGGCCTGGTACTGACCATCGGCTATCTGGTGCTCGAGGCCGACAGCGTGGCCTTGCAGATCGATGGCCGGCGCAGCGTGCCGGCGCGCGTACTGGGCTACGACGTGGCCACCGGCCTGGGCCTGCTGCAGGCGCTGACGCCGCTGCCGATGGCGCCAGTGACGCTGGGCCGCGCCGACGCACTGCGGCCACAACAAGCGCTGATGGTGGTCAGCGGCGGTGAGGACGCCAGCGTGGGTGTGGCCTCGCTGCACGCGCAGCGGCCGTTTTCAGGTTACTGGGAGTACCACCTCGACAACGCCCTGGTCACCACGCCGCCTCGGCCCGACCACAGCGGCGCCGGGCTGTTCAATGAGCGGGGCGAGCTTGTCGGCATCGGCTCCTTGCTGCTGGCCGATACCCGCGAGCGGCCCGATGCCGAAGGCGCGCGCCAGCCCGGCAACTTGTTTGTGCCGGCCGACCTGCTGCCGCCCATCCTGGCCGAGCTGACCCGTGACGGCCGAAGTGCCGCCAGCCGCCGCGCCTGGCTGGGGCTGAACTGCGTGGAGCGCGACGGTCAGGTCCGCGTGCTGCGTGTCACCGACGACAGCCCTGCCGACGTCGCCGGATTGCAGGCCGGTGACCTGATCACCAGGATCGACGACACCGACGTCGGCACGCTGGCCACATTGTGGAAGGCGCTGTGGGCGGGCGGCCCGGCCGAACGCGCGCTGATGCTGCACATCCTGCGCGATGGGCAGCCCATGACGCTGCCTGTGTACAGCGTGGACCGTCAAAAGACCCTGCGTCGGGCCGAAGGCATCTGAGCCGGCAGCTCAGGCGACCAGGCCCTGCGCCACCGTCGGGTAGCGCAGGTGCAGACGCAGTTCGGTCTTCAGGCGCTGGTTCAGCAATTGCCTTGACTCGGCCATGAAGCTCAGCTGCATGGGCGACAACAACTGCAGTGCCTGCTCTGGCGTGACGCGCGGCGGCCGGGGCAGACCACAAAGGTCGGCTGCGAGATCGAAGTAGTCGCCCATCAGCATCCGGCTGTCGTCGCTGACATGCACCACACGCTGCGGCCGGCCCCGGGTCAGCGCGGCCACGCAGGCCCGCGCCAGGTCATCGGCATGGATGTGGTTGCTGTGCACATCGTGCTCACGCTGCAACACCGGTGCGCCGCGCAACAGGCGCTCACGCGGATGGCCACCTGGCCGGTCACTGGCGTAGATGCCCGGGATGCGCAGCACGCTGACGCTCACCCCACAGGCCTGGCCATACCAGCGCAGCCGCCGCTCGGCGTCGACCCGGCGGCGGGCACGATCGCTGGCCGGCGCGACGGCGCGGGTCTCGTCGAACAGCGCACCGCCGGCGTTGCCATACACGCCCGTGGTGCTGGCGTAGACCAGCCGACGCACGCGGCCACCCCGAGCCAGCGCCCGCACCAGGTGGGCCGTGCGGTGGTCTTGCCAGCCCTGGGCTGCGGGCGGCGCAAGGTGCAGCACCGCGTCGGCCAGCCCGGCCAGCCGGCCCAGGCTGGCGGGCTGGTCCAGATCGCCGAGCAGCGGCCTGGCGCCGGCAGCGCGCAGTGCATCAAAGCCCTGTTCCGACCGGCTCAGCACCAGCAGCCGCCAGCGCCCGTGCAGCAAGCGCAGCACGCGCTGGCCAATATCACCGCAACCCACGATCAGCAGCGTGGCTCGACGATCGGCACGGGGAGTGGGCATGGGGAGATCCGGGCTGCGGGCACAATCCCGGACAGTGTAGGAGCCCGGTTCGGGTCCTGCCCCACCGCCAGACCGGCCCTTGTGCGCATGAGCTTCACCGTCACCATCCAACCCGCCGGCCGCAGCTTCGAGGTCGCACGCGACGAGCCCATACTGGCCGCAGCCATTCGACAGGGCGTGGGCCTGCCCTATGGCTGCCGGGACGGCGCCTGCGGCTCCTGCAAGAGCCGATTGCTCGCCGGGCGCGTGATCCATGGCGCGCATCAGCACCGTGCGCTGAGCGCGGAAGAAGAAGACCAGGGCCTGATCCTGACCTGCTGCGCCACGCCGCAGACCGACTGCGTGGTCGAGGCCCGCAGCGTGCCCGGTGCTGGGGAGCACCCGGTGCTGAAGATGCCTACCCGGGTGCTGGCCATCAGCCATCCGGCACCCGACGTGGCGGTGCTGCGCCTGCAACTGCCGGCCAACCAGAACTTCGCCTACCGCGCCGGCCAATACGTCGAGTTCATCCTGCGTGACGGTGCCCGGCGCAGCTATTCCATGGCCACTGCGCCAGGTCAGTTGACCGACCCACCGGCGATCGAACTGCATCTGCGGCACCTGCCCGGCGGGCTGTTCACCGACGCGGTGTTCAGCACGCTCAAGGTCAAGGACATCCTGCGCATGGAAGGGCCGTTCGGCAGCTTCTTCCTGCGCGAGTCGGACCAGCCCATCATCCTGCTCGCGTCGGGCACCGGCTTTGCCCCGGTCAAGGCCATGCTTCAGCAGATGCAGGCCCAGGCCATCCAGCGCCCCACCACCCTGTACCGGGGTTGCCGCAGCCTGACCGACCTCTACCAGCATGACTGGGTCCTGCAGGCCGCGCAGGACATGCCTGGCCTGCGCTATGTGCCCGTGCTGTCTGAGCCTCAGGCCCAAGACCATTGGTCGGGCCGCACCGGCCTGGTCCACCAGGCAGTGATGGCCGACTGGCCCGACCTCTCAGGCCACCAGGTCTATGCCTGCGGCGCGCCGGTGATGGTCGACGCTGCGCGGCGTGACTTGAGCGCGCGTTGCGGCCTGCCTGAGGACGCCTTCTTTGCCGACGCCTTCACCTCCGAGGCCGACAAGCACGGCGGCTGAGGCAGGGCGCTTGCCGGGGAGAGAGAAGGCACCGGGCATGGACATGAACCACATGATGCAAGAGCGTGCGCTGGCGCAGAACGGCAAACTGCAGCAGGGCAGCCACATCGGCAAGGGCCAGATGGTGGTGGAAGACTTGGTGGTCAACCCCAGCGTGGTGTTCAGCGAGAACAACGCTGGTGGCGTGGGCGGTGGCATCCTCGGCGCGCTGGGCGGCCGGCTGGGCATGATCGGCGCCATCGCCGGCGGGCTGAAGTTCAAGCAGGCGCAGACCAGCATGATCCTGATCGATGCACGCTCGGGCCTGCAGGTCGCGGCCGCCGAAGGCAGCGCCGAAAAGGCCGACTTCTCGCTCGGCGGTGCCTTCTTTGGCGGCGGCGGCGGTGCCGCACTGGGTGGTTACAGCAATACCAACGAGGGCAAGGTGATCGTGGCCTCGTTCGTCGACAACTGGAACAACATTGTGCGCAATGTGCGCAACAGCCCGTCCTTGCTGCAGGCCCGGGGTGGCGCAGCGGCGCAGGCCAACGCTGCCAACAGCGTGCAGGCCAATGCGTCCGTGGCTGGCGATCTGATGCTGCCCAAGATCGGCGGTGTGAAGGTGCTGAAGATGCCCAAGGATGGTTCGGGCGAGTTGCAGACCCTGGGCCGTGGCGACGAGGTGCTGCTGCTGGGCGAAGTGGTGAATGGTTTTGCCAAGGTCACTGCATCCAATGGCGACGGCTGGGTCAAGAAACTGCTGTTGAAGAAGCCCTGATCCGGGTCTGCAGGCGGTGGCGCAGGTTCTGGCCCAGGGCCGTGGGTTAGGCTTGAGGACCGAACCACCCAGCCATTCCGGAGCCCCCAGCGATGCCTTCCAGCCGGCGCCCACACCTCAAACGCCTCGCCCTTCTGGCCTCAGCTGCCCTGATGGGCTCCGCCGCCGCGCCCTTGGCGGTCTTTGCACAATCGGCTCGCCCGATCCGCTTGATCGTGCCCTACCCGCCCGGCGGGCCGCTCGACACTGTGGCCCGCATGCTGGCCGAGCGCGTGAAAGACAGCCTGGGCACCGTGGTCATCGACAACAAGCCCGGCGCTGGCGGCAACCTGGGTGTGGACATGGCGGCCAAGTCTGCGCCCGATGGCCAGACCCTGGTGATGGGCGCGGTGGCCACGCATGCCATCAACCCCTGGCTGTTTTCCAAGCTGCCCTACGACCCGGTGCGCGATTTCACGCCCATCACCCTGGTCTCGCAGGTGCCCAATGTGCTGGTGATGAATGCCGAGACGGCGCAGAAGCTGTCCATCAACAGCCTGGCAGATCTGGTCTCGTATGCCAGGCGAAATCCCGGCAAGCTGAACTATGGCTCGGGCGGCAACGGCAGCGCCGGC
>JANOWE010000078.1:0-30030 GCA_031417735.1 Betaproteobacteria bacterium | reverse complement strand
CGGGTAGATCAAGGCCGATCTGATCTTGTTCTTGATGGCCATGGTCTTTTCCTGGTAGATGGCCAGGCGGTCGAGCAAGGCCTCCAGGATGCCGCCGGCCTCACCGGCCTCGACCAGGTTGCAGTACAGCGCATCAAAGTGCATCGGGTGCTTGCGGAATGCCGACGACAGGCTGGTGCCTGTTTCCACGTCGCTTCGAATGTCGGCCAGCAGCTTGGTCAAGCGCGGATTGGTCGCTCCCCGACCGACGATATCGAAGGCCTGAAGCAGTGGCACGCCCGCCTTCATCATGGTGGC
Source organism: Betaproteobacteria bacterium (assembly GCA_031417735.1). GTDB lineage: Bacteria > Pseudomonadota > Gammaproteobacteria > Burkholderiales > Burkholderiaceae_C > Pseudaquabacterium. Next base: position 29,733 of record JANOWE010000078.1, on the reverse strand, counting down.
GAGCTGCCGCGTGAACAGCGCGATGTCCCTTTGCTTGACCGCGCGGCCACCGCTGGTGCGGCGCTTCTTCAGCTTGGTCAGCAGGATGCCCTGGCGGCGCAGCGACGCACTGACGGCAGCCTCGCCGCCGGCGCGGATCTCGCCCCGCACGACCTTGCCGTTCTTGTCGCGGCCTTCCCATTCGAAGACCAGTTCCTTGATGTTTCTTGCGGCTGCTGCAATCGCCATGCGTGCTCCGGGTGGCTCGGGGTCTGCGGCGTGCTCAGCGCGCGGCAGGGGCAGAAATCATTGGTTGGTGACAGCGATCACTTCTTCCAGCGAGGTCACGCCGGCGCGCACTTTGAGCAGGCCGGACTGACGCAGGTCGCGCACGCCCTCCTTGCGTGCCTGGTCGGCGATGTCGACCGCCGTGCCCTCGGACAGGATGATGCGCTGGATGGCGTCGGTGATGGGCATCACCTGGTACAGACCCACGCGGCCCTTGTAGCCGCTGTTGCAGGCCGAACAGCCCACGGCGCGAAAGGGCCGCCATGAACCGTCCAGATCCTCGGCGGTGTAACCGGCCCGCAGCATCGCCTCTCGAGGGTAATCGGCCGGCTGCTTGCAGTTTTCGCACAAACGGCGGCCCAGCCGCTGCGCCGTGATCAGGATCACGCTGGAGGCGATGTTGAACGGCGCCACGCCCATGTTCAGCAGCCGGGTCAGCGTGGTCGGCGCGTCGTTGGTGTGCAGGGTGCTCATCACCAGGTGGCCAGTCTGCGCGGCCTTGATGGCGGTGTCGGCGGTCTCCAGGTCGCGGATTTCGCCGACCATGATGATGTCCGGGTCCTGCCGCAAAAAGGCCTTCAGCGCGGTGGCGAAATTCATGCCCGCGCGGTCGTTGACATTGACCTGGTTGACGCCGGGCAGGTTGATTTCAGCCGGGTCTTCGACGGTGGCGATGTTCACCCCCGGCTGATTCAGGATGTTCAGGCAGGTATAGAGCGAAACGGTCTTGCCCGAGCCGGTGGGCCCGGTCACCAGCACCATGCCGTAGGGGCGGCCGATGGCATGCATCAGCCGGTCTTTCTCGATCTTTTCGTAGCCTAGCGCCTCGATGCCCAGCTTGGCCGACGACGGGTCGAGGATCCGGATCACGATCTTCTCGCCGAACAGCGTGGGCAGCGTCGAGACCCGGAAGTCGATCGCCTTGGTGCCGAACTTCATCTTCATGCGGCCGTCTTGCGGCACACGCTTCTCGGAGATGTCCAGGCGGCTGATGACCTTGATGCGGGAGGCCAGTTTTTCCTTGATCGCCAGCGGCGGCTGGGTGATTTCGCGCAGCTCGCCGTCAATGCGAAAGCGCACCCGGTAGTTGTATTCGTAGGGCTCGAAGTGCAGGTCGGAGGCGCGCAGGTTGATTGCGTCGATGAGCATTTTCTGCAGGAAGCGCACCACGGGCGCGTCCTCGACCTCGGCCACGACATCGGCCGTCTCTGCGGCCGCGTCGTCGGTCACGTCGAATTCGAAGTCCTCGGCGGTCAGTGCTTCCAGGGTTTCGGCGGCGGTGCTGCCCTGGACCTCGAGCAGGCGTGCGAGCTTGTCGAACTCGACGATGACCCATTCCGGTGACAGCTGCGTGGCGAACTTGATCCGCTCAACCGCTTCCTGGTCGGTCGGGTCGGCGCCGCCGACGAACAACCGGTTTCCGCGCCGTGCCAGAACGACCAGCTGGTACTGCGCCGTGAGCTTGGCGTCGACCACGCCCTTGGGCAGGCGATCATGGTCCACCGCCGCCAGGTCCACCAGAGGCAGCGCCAAGGCGCGCGACAAGGTGTGGGCCAGATCAGACGCAGAGACGGCCCCCGACGAGATCACCGCCGCGATGAAGCTGATCTTGCGTTCACGCGCCGACTTGGCCAAGTCTTCGGCCGCCTTGCTGCCCAACTTGCCGGCATGCACAAGCACCCTCGCCACGCCGGAGAGGGAAGAAGAGGGGGAATCGACGAAGGTTTCCAAGGCGGGTTCGGCAGGCGCACAACGAGCCGACCGGTCATCATTGACCGGTCAGCCTTGAACTGTATACCCAAGAACCGCCGGCTTGACCGTGCCGTTATCAGCGCAGCAGAGCACTGTATGGGGCCATGCTGCGGGCGCTGACCGCGCAGGTCGCAATGAAACTGGTCGGGGTGAGAGGATTCGAACCTCCGGCCTCTACGTCCCGAACGTAGCGCTCTACCAGGCTAAGCTACACCCCGATGGGCCTGCCGCCTGTACCGAGCGTTGGGGCTCGGTGGGGGGCCATCAACGGTCAGAAGGATCTCTCCACCGACCGAGCACATAATTCTAGCAGCGCTTTTCGCGCCGGGCTCTCGGGCAGCGCCGCCAGCGCCTGGCGAGCCGTGTCGGACTGCGCACGCGCGGCCTCGCGCGTGGCCACCAAGGCGCCGGTGTTTCGCACGATGGCCAGGATGTCGTCCAGCCGCTGGTTCTCGCCCTGCTCGATGGCATGGCGCAGCAGCCGACGCTCTTCAGGGCCGCTGCGCGACATCGCCACCAGCAGTGGCAGCGTGGGCTTGCCCTCGCGCAGGTCGTCGCCCACGTTCTTGCCCAGTTCGTGCGTGTCGCCTTCATAGTCCAGCAGGTCGTCGACCAACTGGAATGCCGTGCCCAGTGAGCGGCCATAGTCGGCGCAGGCTTCTTCCACCACGGTGCCCGCGCCGGCCAACACCGCGCCCAGGCGCGCACTGGCCTCAAAAAGCTTGGCCGTCTTGTAGCGGATCACGCGCAAGTAGTCGTCGACCGACAGGTCGGCGTCATGCATGTTCATCAGTTGCAACACCTCGCCCTCGGCGATGACGTTGGTGGCATCGGCCAGCACTTCCAGCACCCGCATGCGGTTCATGCCAACCATCATCTGGAAGGCGCGCGAGTACAAAAAATCACCCACCAGCACGCTGGCGGCGTTGCCGAACACGGCATTGGCGGTCTGACGGCCGCGTCGCAGCGACGACTCGTCCACCACATCGTCATGCAGCAAGGTGGCGGTGTGAATGAACTCGACGATGGCCGCCAGTTCGAAGCGTTCGGGGCCGTCAAACCCGAGCGCCTGGGCGAACAGCAGCACCAGGCGAGGTCGTATTCGCTTGCCACCTGCGCTGACGATGTAGCGCGAGATCTGGTCGATCAACGCCACGTCGGAAGACAGTCGCATCGCGATGACCTCGTCGACCCGGCGCATGTCGTCGGCCATCGGGTCGGCTTCGGTCGCGGCAAGGTGGGAGGAGTCGGTCACGGTGCTGGGTGCTCTGGCCAACTCGAAATTATAGGGACCGGCTGCCACAGGCCTGCTGCGGCTTTGAGCGTGCGGGAGAGCCACTCGGCTGCGATGCCGAAAGTTGGTACACTCAAAGGTTCTTCGCGCCGCAAGGTGGGAGAAAAGCGTCAAGTTTGACAGTGAATGAAGACAGACCGAAAGAGGCACATATGTACGCGCTCATAAAAACTGGTGGCAAGCAATACAAGGTTGCTACCGGCGAAAAGATCAAGATAGAACAGATTGCTGCGGACGTGGGCCAAGAGATCGTGATTGACCAGGTGCTGGCCGTTGGACACGGTGCAGAGCTGCAGATCGGCAATCCCTTGGTAGCCGGTGCGACCGTGAAAGCCACGGTGGTGTCGCATGGCAAGCACGACAAGGTGCGCATCTTCAAGATGCGTCGCCGCAAGCATTACATGCGGCATGGCGGTCATCGCCAGACCTACACCGAGCTGGAAATCGGCGCCATTGGCGCCTGATCCCGGCCAGCACAGCAAGGAGCTTTGAACCATGGCACAGAAAAAAGGCGGCGGCTCAACCCGCAACGGCCGCGACTCGCAACCCAAGATGTTGGGCGTCAAGGTCTTTGGTGGCCAAGCCATCCTGGCCGGCGGCATCATCGTGCGCCAGCGAGGCACGCGCTTCCACGCCGGCGACAACGTCGGCATGGGCCGCGACCACACCCTGTTTGCATTGGTGGACGGCCATGTGTCGTTCGCCGTCAAGGGTGCGATGAACCGTTCCACGGTCATCGTCACGCCGGCCTGACGCCTAGGTGCGCAGGTGCTTGCGGGCCTGGCCCGCGTCGGCAGACGATGGGCCCGGTGCGCTGGGCCATTGAGCAGGAGCCCCGGTTCGCCGGGGCTTTTGTGTTTTGGGTGCTCTGTGTCAGGGCACCGCCGGTGATGCATTCATCCCATAGGCAAACACCATGAAATTCGTCGACGAAGCCACGATCGACATCGCGGCCGGCAATGGCGGCGCCGGCTGCGTGAGCTTCCGGCGCGAGAAGTTCATCCCATTTGGCGGCCCCAACGGCGGTGACGGCGGCCGAGGCGGCAGCGTCTGGGCGGTGGCCGACCGTAATCTGAACACGCTGATCGATTACCGCTACGCGCGCCGCCACGAAGCCCGCAATGGTGAGGCCGGCCGTGGCTCCGACCAGTTCGGCGCTGCGTCGGACGACGTCGTGCTGAAGGTGCCGGTGGGCACGATCTTCACCGACGTCGAGACCGACGCCGTGATCGCTGAACTGGTCGAGCCCGATGTGCGCGTGCTGCTGGCCAAGGGCGGCGACGGTGGCTTTGGCAACATGCATTTCAAGAGCAGCACCAACCGGGCGCCAAGGCAGAAGACACCGGGCTGGCCGGGTGAGGCCAAGAAGCTGCGGCTGGAACTGCGTGTGCTGGCCGACGTGGGGCTGCTGGGCCTGCCCAACGCCGGCAAGTCCACGCTGATCGCGTCGATCTCCAACGCCCGGCCCAAGATCGCCGACTACCCCTTCACCACGCTGCATCCCAACCTGGGCGTGGTGCGGGTGGGCCCGGAACGCAGCTTTGTCGTCGCCGACCTGCCCGGGCTGATCGAAGGCGCGGCCGATGGTGCCGGCCTGGGCCATTTGTTCCTGCGCCATTTGCAGCGCACCCGCTTGTTGCTGCATGTGGTGGACATGGCGCCGTTTGAAGACGGTGCCGACCCGGTGGCACAGGCCAAGTCCATCATCAAGGAACTGCGGCGCTATGACGAGTCGCTCTACACCAAGCCGCGCTGGCTGGTGCTGAACAAGCTTGACATGGTGCCTGCCGAACAGCGCGAGGCCCTGGTCAAGGACTTTGTCCGCCGCATGCGCTGGAAGGGCCCGGTGTTTCAGATCTCGGCGCTGGCGCGCGAGGGTCTGGATCCGCTGGTGCAGGCGATCTACCTCCATGTGGCGGCCAGCAAGGTGGTGCTGCCGCCAGAACACGACCCGCGCTTTGACACGCCGGCTGCGGCCCCGGCCGAGCCGGCCGGGGCCGACGATGTCTGACCTGCTGAAGAAGGCCAGGCGCATCGTCGTCAAGGTCGGCTCCAGCCTGGTCACGAATGAGGGTCGCGGCATCGACCTGGAGGCGGTGGGCAACTGGTCGCGCCAGCTGGCCGAGCTGGCCGGCCAGGGCCGTGAAATGGTGATGGTCTCCAGCGGCGCCATTGCCGAGGGCATGAAGCGCCTGGGCATGAAGAGCCGGCCGACTGAACTGCACGAACTGCAGGCCGCCGCTGCAGTGGGTCAGATGGGCCTGGCCCATGCCTATGAGTCGCAGTTGTCACAGCGCGGCATGGTCAGCGCCCAGGTGCTGCTCACGCATGCCGACCTGGCCCACCGCGAGCGCTATCTGAATGCCCGCTCCACGCTGCTGACCCTGCTCGGCCTGAAGGTGATTCCGGTCATCAACGAGAACGACACGGTGGTCAACGACGAGATCAAGTTCGGCGACAACGACACCCTGGGTGCCCTGGTGGCCAACCTGGTCGAGGCCGACGCGTTGGTCATCCTGACCGACCAGCGCGGCCTGTACTCGGCTGACCCGCGCAGGCAAGCCGACGCCCGTTTCATCGAAGAGGCCATCGCCGGCGACCCGGCGCTGGAGCAGATGGCCGGCGCCGCTGGCTCGGCCATTGGCCGGGGCGGCATGATCACCAAGATCCTGGCCGCGCGGCGCGCCGCCGGCAGCGGCGCCGGCACCGTGATCGCGTGGGGCCGCGAGCCCGATGTGCTGCTGCGCCTGGCCGCAGGTGAAGCCATCGGTACCCGCTTGCTGGCGCGCACGCCCAAGCTCGCCGCACGCAAGCAGTGGATGGCCAATCACCTGCAATTGCGCGGCGCGGTGACGGTGGACGATGGCGCCGTGAGCAAGCTGCGTGACGGCGGAAAGAGTCTGCTGCCGATCGGCGTCACGGCGGTGGAAGGCGATTTCCACCGCGGCGACGTGATCGCCGTGCGCTCGACCGACGGGGTGGAAATCGCGCGTGGCCTGGCCAACTACTCGTCGGCCGAGGCGCGCCTGATTGCGCGCAAACCGTCGAGCCTGATCCAGGGTTTGCTGGGCTTCATCAACGAACCCGAACTGATCCACCGCGACAACCTGGTGCGCAGCTGAGTGCCGCGCCCGAGTCGGCGCAGCTCAGTCTTCCAGTTCGGCCTTGGCCGCTTCAACGTCCAGGCGCTCCATCGCGTCGGCCGGATCGGCAGCGGCGGCTTCGGCATACAGCGCCTCGGCGTCCTGCATGCGCTTGTTGCCTTCGAGCATGACCAGGCCATTGGCGTACTCGGTGCGGGCGATGGCCGAACCAGGGTTCAGCTTCAGCGCCTGCGCAAACATCTTCAGCCCGCTGGCGGCGTCCGCGCCCTGGGTGCGACCCAGCAGCTTGCCGACCTTGTCGATCACCTCGGCGTGGAAGGAGCCCAGCGCAATGTGCGCATCGGCATGCTTGGGCGCGAGCCTGATCGTCGTCTCCAGCGCGCCCTTGACCTGGCCGCCCAGGCCCTGGGCCAGCGCCTTGGCCACGCTGATGCCCTGGCCATAGCGGCCCAGTGAATAGGCCAGCCAGTAGTGGCCGTTGACGTAGCCAGGGTCTGCTTCGATCTGGGCCCGGGCCCGCGCGGCCACTTCCTGGAACATGGCCAGCTGGGACTTCTCGTTCTTTTCCAGGTAGTTGGCGTAGATGGACTGCGCCTTGTTGGCCACCGTGATGCCCATACCGCCGGCCTTCAGGCCCGCGTCGTGGGCTTTCTGGAACTCACCGGCATGGAACAGCGCCCAGGCCGCCTGCACGGCATCGTCCTTGGGCCAGGGCTCGGCGTCGCCCAGATGCAGGCGGGCCCATTGCTTCTTTAGCACCGCGGGGCTGCGGCTGTAGTCGGCGTCCTTGTGCGGAAAGGCGGTCCATTTGGCCATCGTCTTGACTCCTCGGGGTATGCTGAAGGTGACCGGGCGGCACGCCGCCCGGTTCTCAGTTGCCGTTCTGGTAGGCACCTGCCAGCTTGAACAAATGCTCGCGCGAAGCGGGCTCCAGGTAGGGCATGAGCAGGCTCAGCACATGGTAGGCGCCGCGGGCCAGTGCCACTGAGGCGTTCTCGGGCTCCAGAGCCTTGCGGGGTTCACGCACATATTCATAGCTCAGCCAGTAGGTCAGCACCACCACCATGCTGCTGGCCACGGGGTCGGCCTCGCGGCGGTCGATGCGCATCGCGAGGCTGCGGGCCAGACCATCGAGCACCGATTGCACCGCACGAGACTTGTTCTTCAGCACGAACTGGAAGTGAGTCTCCAGCCGACGGTTCTTGCTCAGCAGGTCGTTCAGGTCGCGGTACAGAAAGCGGTACTGCCAGATCAGCTCGAACAGCATGTGGAAGAACAGCCAGGCGTCTTCCACATTGCCCACGTTGTCGGCCGCCTGAAGCAACTGGTCAAGCTGCTGCTCGTAGCGGTCGAACAAGGTGTTGATCAGTTCGTCCTTGGCCGGGTAGTGGTAGTACAGGTTGCCCGGGCTGATGCCCATCTCGGCCGAGATCAGCGTGGTGCTGACATTGGGTTCGCCAAAGCGGTTGAACAACTCGAGTGTGACCTCGAGGATTCGTTCGGCGGTGCGGCGTGGTTTTGGCTTGGAGGACGCTGGCATGGCTCGGCAGCAAGGGCGGCGATGGGCTGAGGGCTCGCCATGATCGGCGGCGCTCGAATCTAGCACCACGGCGTCCGCTCGCACTGATTGCTCTCCCTACAATCCCGCTCCATGCCAGCAGTGAGCTTTCAACAGGTCGCCAAGACCTACCAGGGTGCGCGCGGTAGTTTCCGTGCGCTGGACGACGTGTCTTTCAACATCGGTCGTGGAGAATTCTTCGGCCTGCTCGGGCCCAATGGCGCGGGCAAGACCACGCTGATCTCCATCCTGGCCGGTCTGAATCGCGCCAGCGTGGGCAGTGTCAAGGTCATGGGCCATGATGTTCAGGCCGATCCGGCCGCCGCACGCATGGCCCTGGGCATCGTGCCGCAGGAACTGGTGTTTGACCCGTTTTTCTCGGTGCGCGAGATCCTGCGCATCCAGAGCGGCTATTTCGGGCTGCGCCAGAACGACGCCTGGATCGACCAGTTACTCGAAGAACTGGGTCTGGCCGACAAGGCCAAGTCGAACATGCGACAACTGTCAGGCGGCATGAAGCGCCGGGTGCTGGTGGCCCAGGCCCTGGTGCACCGGCCGCCAGTGATCGTGCTGGACGAGCCCACCGCGGGGGTGGACGTGGAATTGCGACAAACGCTGTGGGCCTTCATCGGCCGCCTGAACCGCGAAGGCCACACGGTGCTGCTGACCACGCACTACCTGGAAGAGGCCGAGGCCCTGTGCCACCGCATCGGCATGCTCAAGCAGGGCCGGCTGGTGGCGCTGGACCATACGGCCGCGTTGTTGTCGTCCACCGCCAGCACCATGCTGCGCTTCAAGACCGAGCAGGCGCTGCCACCGGCGCTTCAAGCCCAGGCCCGCATCACCGGGCGCATCGTGCAGTTGCAGGTCCATGACGCAGCTGGCGTGGAGCAGGCACTGGCCACACTTCGATTGGCCGGCGTGAAGGTCGAGGACCTGGAGATCGGCCGTGCCGACCTGGAGGATGTGTTTGTGCAGATCATGAATTCCGGCGCGCCGGCCGAGGTGGCGGCGAATGCCCGCCAGGTCGTCGAACTGCTTCCACCAGGCGAAGCGACCACCACGGCGACCCAGCCATGATCCGTCTGGCGGGCGCGCGCACGCTGTTCATCAAGGAAATCCGCCGTTTCTGGAGCGTGGGCTTCCAGACCGTGGCCGCACCGGTGCTCACCGCCATCATGTACCTGCTGATCTTCGGCCATGTGCTGCAAGACCGGGTGCAGGTCTTTGACGGCGTGGGCTACACCAGCTTTTTGATCCCGGGCCTGGTGATGATGAGCGTGCTGCAGAACAGCTTTGCCAACAGCTCGTCCAGCCTGGTGCAGAGCAAGATCACCGGCAACCTGGTGTTCCTGCTGGTCACGCCGTTGTCTCACCATGCCTGGTACGCCGCCTATGTGGGTGCCAGCATGGTGCGGGGCCTGGCGGTAGGGCTGGGCGTGCTGCTGGTCACGGTCTGGTTTGCACCGCCGGCCTTTGCGCAGCCGATCTGGATCCTCGTGTTCGCCGTGCTGGGCTCGGCGATCCTCGGCTCGATGGGCCTGATCGCCGGGCTCTGGGCCGACAAGTTCGACCAGATGGCGGCATTCCAGAACTTCATCATCATGCCCATGACGTTTTTGTCGGGCGTGTTCTATTCGGTTCATTCGCTGCCCGCGTTCTGGCAGGGCCTGAGCCACCTCAACCCGTTTTTCTACATGATCGATGGCTTCAGGCGCGGCTTCTTCGGCGTCAGCGATGTGTCGCCCTGGCTGAGCTTGGGCGTGGTGGGCAGCAGCTACTGCCTGGTCGCCGCGCTCTGCCTGCGGCTGCTGAAATCGGGCTACAAGCTGCGCGCCTGACGCTGTCGGCAATAATCGCGGTCATGGCTGATCCCACCGCTGACGACGTACGTGCCTTCATTGCCGCAGGCCTGACCTGCGAGCACCTTGAGGTGGAGGGCGACGGCCGGCATTTTTTCGCCACCATCGTCTGCCCGGCGTTCGAGGGCAAGAGCCGCGTTGCCCGCCACCAGCAGGTCTATACGGCCCTGGGCGATAGAATGCGCGAGCAGATTCACGCGCTGTCGATGAAGACATTGACCCCCGCCGAATGGGCTGCAGCGCCTGCTGCGCAGCACCCCATCCACCACTGACCCCCGCGGCCGTGCGCTGCGGGTAGCCGGTCAGCACCTGCGCGGTGCCGGGCAACAACCTCCAGATGTGCGGCCGACTGCCCTGGCCCACCCATGGACAAACTACTCATTCGCGGCGGACGCAGCCTGAATGGCACGGTGCACATCGCCGGCGCCAAGAACGCCGCGCTGCCTGAACTGTGCGCCGCTCTGTTGGTGGCCGGTCCGGTGCAACTGCACAACGTGCCGCAGCTCAAGGACGTGTCGACCATGCTGCGGCTGCTGCGCAACATGGGCGTTCGCGCCGAGCGCTCCGAGACCTGGCCGGACCAGGTGCTGCTCGACGCCAGCTCCGTGCCCCTGCCCGAGGCGCCGTACGAGCTGGTCAAGACCATGCGTGCGTCCATCCTGGCGCTGGGCCCGCTGCTCGCGCGCTTCGGTCAGGCACGGGTCTCACTTCCGGGCGGCTGTGCCATCGGCTCGCGGCCGGTGGAGCAGCACATCAAGGGCCTGCAGGCCATGGGTGCGCAGGTCAGCGTCGAGCATGGCTACATCCTGGCCCGCGCCACGCGGCTCAAGGGCGCGCGCATCACTACCGACATGGTCACCGTCACCGGCACCGAGAACCTGCTGATGGCCGCGACCCTGGCCGACGGCGAGACGGTGCTGGAGAATGCGGCCCAGGAGCCCGAAATTGGCGACCTGGCCAAGCTGCTGATCAGCATGGGCGCGCGCGTCGAAGGCCATGGCAGCCGCCGCATCCATGTCCAGGGCGTCGATGCGCTGCATTCGCCGGCCGAGCCGCACCGCATCCTGCCTGACCGCATCGAGGCCGGTACCTTCCTGTGCGCCGTGGTGGCTGCCGGTGGCGACGTCACCTTGCAGGGTGGCCAGGCCGGCCACCTGTCGGCAGTGATCGAAAAGCTGCAGGAGGCGGGTGCCCACATCAGCTTCGGCGAGGGCTGGATCCGCGTCCAGGCCCATGGCCGGCCGCTGGCGGTGGGTTTTCGCACCAGCGAGTACCCGGCCTTTCCGACCGACATGCAGGCCCAGCTGATGGCCGTGAACTGCATCGCCCAGGGCCCGGCGCTGGTCACCGAGACCATCTTCGAGAACCGCTTCATGCATGTCAACGAGCTGGTGCGCCTGGGCGCCCACATCGAGGTCGACGGTCATAGCGCGGTGGTCAACGGCGTGCCCCGGCTGTCGGGCGCCACGGTGATGGCCACCGACCTGCGCGCATCGGCCAGCCTGGTCATCGCTGGCCTGGTCGCCGAGGGTGAAACGGTGGTCGAGCGCATCTACCACCTCGACCGGGGCTACGACCGCATGGAAGACAAGCTGCGCGCCATCGGCGCAGACATTGAAAGAGTGGGCTGAGCATGCTGACACTGGCGCTTTCCAAGGGCCGGATCTTCGAAGAGACCCTGCCGATGCTGGCCGCTGCCGGCATCGAGGTCACCGACGATCCGGACAAGAGCCGAAAGCTGATCCTGGCCACACGCCAGCCTGACGTGCGGGTGGTGCTGGTGCGCGCCACCGATGTGCCGACCTATGTCGCCCATGGTGGCGCCGACGTGGGCGTGGCCGGGCTCGACACCTTGATCGAGCATGGCCTGGCCCATGCGGGCGCGGGCAGTGGCCTGTACCAGCCACTGGACCTGAACATCGCGCGCTGCCGCATGAGCGTGGCGGTGCGGGCCGATTTCGACTACGCCGCCGCCGTCAAGCAGGGCTCGCGCATCCGCGTGGCGACCAAGTTCACCGGCATTGCCCGTCAGCACTTTGCCGACAAGGGCGTGCATGTGGACCTGATCAAGCTCTATGGCTCGATGGAACTGGCGCCGCTGACCGGCCTGGCCGACGCCATCGTCGATCTGGTCTCGTCTGGCGCCACGCTCAAGGCCAATCAGCTGATCGAGGTCGAGCACATCATGGACATCAGCTCGCGCCTGGTGGTCAACCCCGCCGCGTTGAAGTTGCAACGTGAGCCCCTGCGCCGTTTGATCGACGCCTTTGCCCGGGCCGTGCCGGCCTGAGCTTCCTCACTTGTTGCCCGCTGCCATGTCCGACCTGCAACTGCGCCAACTCAGTACCGCCGACCATGATTTCGACGCTGCGCTGGAGCGGCTGCTGCACTGGTCGGAAGACACCGACGTGCTGATCGAAGAGCGCGTGGCCCAGATCCTGGCCGACGTGCGCCAGCGCGGCGACGCGGCCGTGCTCGAACTCACCGCCCGCCATGATCAGCTCAGCGTGGCCAGCGTGGCCGAACTGGCGCTGAGCGCCGAAGAACTGAAGTCCGCGTTCGACAGCATCACCCCGGCCCAGCGCCGGGCCTTGCTGGCCGCCGCGCAGCGGGTGCGCAGCTACCACGAGCGGCAGCTCCAGGCCTGCGGCCTGAGCTGGCAATACACCGACGACGACGGCAGCCTGCTCGGCCAGAAGGTGACACCGCTGGACCGGGTGGGCATCTATGTGCCCGGTGGCAAGGCGGCCTACCCCTCGTCGGTGCTGATGAATGCCATTCCGGCCCGGGTGGCGGGGGTGGGCGAGATCATCATGGTCGTGCCCACGCCGCGCGGCGAGAAGAATGCGCTGGTGCTGGCCGCGGCCCATGTGGCTGGTGTCAGCCAGGTCTTCACCATCGGCGGTGCCCAGGCGGTGGCGGCACTGGCCTATGGCACGGCCACCGTGCCCCGGGTCGACAAGATCACCGGCCCGGGCAATGCCTATGTGGCTTCGGCCAAACGGCGGGTGTTTGGCCAGGTCGGCATCGACATGATCGCCGGGCCGAGCGAGATCCTGATCCTGGCCGACGGCAGCACACCGCCCGACTGGGTCGCGATGGACTTGTTCAGCCAGGCCGAGCATGACGAGCTGGCGCAGAGCATCCTGCTTTGCCCGGACCTGGCCTACATCGAGGAGGTTCGTGCCGCCATCGAGCGCCTGCTGCCCGGCATGAGCCGCCAAGCGGTGATCCGTGCCAGCCTGGAAGGGCGTGGCGCGCTGATCCACACCACGACCATGGAGCAGGCCTGCGAGATCAGCAACCACATCGCGCCCGAGCATCTGGAGATCAGCGCTGACCAGCCGCGGCGCTGGGAGCCGCTGCTGCGCCATGCCGGTGCGATTTTTCTCGGCGCCTACACCAGTGAAAGCCTGGGCGACTATTGCGCCGGGCCCAACCATGTGCTGCCCACCTCGGGCACGGCGCGCTTCTCGTCGCCGCTGGGTGTGTACGACTTTCAAAAGCGCAGCAGCCTGATCCAGGTCAGCGCCGCCGGTGCCCAGGTGCTGGGGCCGATCGCGGTGGAGCTGGCCCAGGGCGAAGGCCTGCAGGCTCATGCCATGGCCGCCCAGATGCGGTTCAAGCCCTGAGCCAGCGGCCGCAAAACCCGTGTCGAAACCGAGCCCATGATGAGCCTCCTCCAGCAGTGCATGCAGCGCGTGATCCGGCCTGACATCCAGGCCTTGCAGGCGTATGCGGTGCAGTCCAGCGCCGGACTCGTCAAGCTCGACACGATGGAAAACCCGTTCAGATTGCCACCGGCCCTGCAGGCTTCGTTGGGCCAACGTCTGGGCCAGGTGGCGATCAACCGCTACCCCGCAGAGCGCGGCGAGGACCTGAAGGCCGCGCTGGCCCGACATGCCGGTCTGCCTGAAGGCAATGCGCTGATGCTGGGCAATGGCTCGGACGAGCTGATCTCGCTGCTGGGCCTGGCCTGCGCCCTGCCAGGCGCGGTGGTGATGTCGCCCATGCCCAGCTTCGTGATGTACGCGATGTCGGCCAGGCTGCAGGGCCAGCCCTTCGTGGGCGTGCCGCTGACGGCCGATTTCGAACTTGACGAGGCCGCGATGTTGGCCGCCGTCCACCAGCACCGGCCGGCCCTGCTCTACCTGGCCTACCCCAACAACCCCACCGCCAGCCTGTGGGACGACGCGGTCATCGACAAGATCATCCTGGCCATGGCTGTGCACCACGGTCTGGTGGTGATGGACGAGGCCTACCAGCCATTCGCGCCGCGCGACTCCATGGCCAGGTTGCGGCAGCATGAGCATGTGCTGGTGATGCGCACGATGAGCAAGTTCGGCCTGGCCGGCGCGCGCATCGGCTACTTGATGGGCCGGTCTGCGCTGATCAACGAGCTGGACAAGCTGCGGCCGCCGTTCAACATCAGCGTGCTCAACGCCGAGGCGGGGCTGTTTGCGCTGGAGCATGCCGACGAATACGCCCGCCAGGCCGCGCTGATCCGCGCCGAGCGCGAGCGGGTGTTTGCTGCGCTCAGCGACCTGCCCGACGTCAAGCCCTGGCCCAGCCAGGCCAACATGGTGCTGGCCCGCGTGCCCGACGCCGCAGCCGTCTTTGCTGGCATGAAGGCTCGCGGCGTGCTGGTCAAGAACGTCAGCGGCATGCACCCCATGCTGGCCAACTGCCTGCGCATCACGATTGGCACGGCAGAAGAAAACACCCTTTGCCTGGCCGCGTTGCGGGCCAGCCTTGAAGACATCACCAGCACCGCACCATGACCGACACCCTGCAACGCACGGCCAGTGTTCAACGCGACACCAAGGAAACCAAGATCCGGGTGACCATCAACCTGGACGGCACGGGCCGCAGCCAGCTGGCCACGGGCATCGGCTTCTTCGACCACATGCTCGATCAGGTCGCGCGCCACGGCCTGATCGACCTGGACATCCAGTGCGCCGGCGACCTGCACATCGACGGCCACCACACGGTCGAAGACGTCGGCATCACGCTGGGCATGGCGGTGGCGCAGGCCGTGGGCGACAAGGCCGGCATCACCCGCTATGGCCACAGCTATGTGCCGCTGGACGAGGCCTTGTCGCGGGTGGTGGTCGATTTCTCAGGCCGGCCAGGCCTGCAGCAGCACATTGACTTCAAGTCCGGCATGGTCGGCGCCTTCGACACCCAACTCACCTACGAATTTTTCCAGGGCTTCGTCAACCACGCGCTGTGCACGCTGCACATCGACAACCTGAAGGGCGACAACGCCCACCACCAGGCCGAGACCGTGTTCAAGGCCTTCGGTCGCGCGCTGCGCATGGCGCTCACACCCGATCCACGCTCTGCGGGTGTGATCCCGTCGACCAAGGGCAGTCTCTAGATCATGGCCGCAACGGTAGCCGTGGTGGACTACGGCATGGGCAATCTGCGCTCGGTGTCGCAGGCGGTGATGCATGTGGCGGCCCACACCGGCCACCGGGTCATCGTCACCCAGCACCCCGACGTGGTGCGTGAAGCCGAACGCGTGGTGCTGCCGGGCCAGGGTGCGATGCGCGACTGCATGCGTGAGCTGGCCGATTCCGGTCTGCAGCAGGCGGTGCTCGAGGCCGCGGCCAGCAAGCCGCTGATGGGCGTGTGCGTGGGCATGCAGATGCTGCTCGACCACAGCGAAGAGCAGGACACGCCTGGCCTGGGCCTGATCCCCGGCCGGGTGCGGCGCTTTGCGCTGGAAGGTCGACTCCAGCCCGACGGCAGCCGCTACAAGGTGCCGCAGATGGGTTGGAACCAGGTCATGCAGCAAGCCCCAGGCGGCGTGCCGCATGTGCTGTGGCAGGGTGTGCCCGATGGCGCCTGGTTCTATTTTGTGCACAGCTACTACGTTGCACCGTCATTGGCCCAGCACAGTGCCGGGCTCGCCGAATACGGCGAAGCCTTTACCTGCGCCGTGGCCCGCGATAACATTTTTGCGACCCAGTTCCACCCTGAAAAGAGCGCCGAGCATGGCTTGGCGCTGTACCGCAACTTCCTGTCCTGGAAACCCTGAGTCTGCTCCGCGACCAGGCAGCCGCTGTTTTCATCCACCCCCTGACCACTGCCAGCCATGTTGCTGATCCCTGCCATCGACCTCAAAGACGGCCATTGCGTGCGCCTCGAACAAGGCGACATGAATGTGTCCACCTCCTTCGGCGACGACCCCGCTGCCATGGCCAGACGCTGGCTCGACGCCGGCGCGCGCCGCCTGCACCTGGTCGACCTGAACGGTGCGTTTGCCGGCAAGCCAGTGAACGAGTCGGCCATCAAACGCATCCTGGCCGAGGTCGGCGACGAGATTCCGGTGCAGCTGGGCGGCGGCATCCGCGACCTGGACACCATCGAGCGTTACCTGGACGACGGCATCAGCTACGTCATCATCGGTACCGCTGCGGTCAAGTCACCCGGCTTTCTGCGCGACGCCTGCACCGCGTTTGGCGGTCACATCATCGTCGGCCTGGACGCCAAGGACGGCAAGGTCGCCACCGATGGCTGGAGCAAGCTCACCGGCCATGAGGTGATCGACCTGGCGCGCAAGTTCCAGGACTATGGCGTCGAAGGCGTGATCTACACCGACATCGGACGCGACGGCATGCTCAGCGGCATCAACATCGACGCCACCGTCAAGCTGGCACAGGCGCTGAGCATTCCGGTCTTCGCGTCAGGCGGCCTGTCTGGCATCGCCGACATCGAGCGCCTGTGTGCCGTTCAGGGCGAAGGCATAGCAGGCGTGATCTGCGGCCGCTCCATCTACACCGGCGCGCTCGATTTTGCGGCCGGCCAGACCCGCGCCGACGAACTGGCCGGCTGAAACCTGCCGCCTCCCCTGGCGGCAGCTTGCTGTCTGCCGCCCGCCTCTGAACTGACCCCCATGCTCGCCAAACGCATCATTCCCTGTCTTGACGTGACCGGCGGCCGTGTCGTCAAAGGCATCAATTTTGTTGCGCTGCGCGACGCCGGTGACCCGGTCGAGATTGCCGCCCGATACAACGAGCAGGGCGCGGACGAGCTGACCTTTCTGGACATCACCGCCACCAGCGACCAGCGCGACGTGATCCTGCACATCATCGAGGCCGTGGCCTCGCAGGTCTTCATCCCGCTGACCGTGGGGGGCGGCGTGCGCACGGTGGACGATGTGCGGCGCTTGCTCAACGCCGGCGCAGACAAGGTCAGCTTCAACTCGGCCGCCGTGGCCAACCCGCAGGTGATCGCCGACGCCAGCGACCGCTATGGCGCTCAGGCCATCGTCGTGGCCATCGACGCCAAGCGCCGTGCCGGTGACGACCTGGCCGCGCGTGGGCCGGGCTGGGACGTCTACACCCATGGCGGGCGCAAGAACATGGGCCTGGACGCGGTGGCCTGGGCGACCAAGATGGCGGCCATGGGCGCGGGCGAGATTCTGCTGACCAGCATGGACCGTGACGGCACCAGGATCGGCTTTGACCTGGACCTCACACGCGCGGTAAGTGACGCGGTGCCGGTGCCGGTGATCGCCTCGGGTGGCGTGGGTGCACTGGAACACCTGGCCGACGGCATCCGCATCGGCGGCGCCGACGCAGTGCTGGCCGCCAGCATCTTTCACTATGGCGAATTCACGGTCGGCCAGGCCAAGGCCATGCTGGCCGGGCAGGGCATCCTGGTGCGGCAGTGAAGCCGACTGCGCGGCAACAGCCGGGCCATCAAGTGCTGCGACCGGCCGAAGTGCGCTTGATCGGCGGCCGGTGGAAACGCAGCAAACTGCCGGTGCTGAACAAGCCCGGCCTTCGGCCGACGCCCGACCGGGTGCGTGAAACCCTGTTCAACTGGCTGGGCCAGGACCTGAGTGGCTGGCGCTGTCTTGACGCCTTTGCAGGCAGCGGCGCCTTGGGCTTCGAGGCCGCCTCGCGCGGCGCGGCCGAGGTGTTGTTGCTCGAGCGTGATGGACGACTGGTGACCAGCCTGCGTGCCAGCCAGGCCAGGTTGCAGGCCGACAAGCTGCAGGTGCATGCGGCCGATGCGCTGGCCTGGATGGCCGCTTGTACGGCCCAACGCTTCGAGCTGGTGCTGCTGGATCCTCCGTTTGAAGCCGGCCTGCAAGCCCCGGCGCTGGCCGCAGCCGTGCCGCTGCTGGTGCCCGGTGGCTGGCTCTACCTTGAATCGCCCGCTGCCCTGGCCGTCAACGAACTGCCGCCAGGCGCTGAGTTGCACCGCCACGGCCGGGCCGGACAGGTGCACTATCATTTGCTGCGCCGCACCAACAACTGAGCCGGCCGCGTCCATACGAGAGGAGACCGCCGTGACCCAGGCCAAATTGATGATCGCCGTCTACCCCGGCACCTTCGACCCGATGACGCTGGGCCATGAGGACCTGATGCGCCGGGCCTCCAACCTGTTCGACAAACTGATCCTGGCCGTGGCCGTGGGCCACCACAAGCGCACCATGTTCAGCATCGACGAGCGGCTGGAAATTGCGCGGGAGATCGCCCGCCCCTACCCCAACATCGAGGTCGTGGCCTTTCGCGGCCTGCTGCGCGACTTTGTCGTCGACAACGGCGGCGACGTGGTGGTGCGGGGCCTGCGCGCGGTCAGCGACTTCGAATACGAATTCCAGATGGCTGGCATGAACAGGCAGCTGATGCCCGATGTCGAGACTCTGTTCCTGACGCCGTCGGACCAGTACCAGTTCATCAGCGGCACCTTTGTGCGCGAGATCGCCACGCTGGGCGGCGATGTGTCGAAGTTCGTCGCACCGTCGGTGCTGGCGCGGCTGCAGGAACGCGTCAAGCGCCAGGCGGTCGAATGAGCCTGTGGGCACTGGAAGCTGGAGGTTTCACATGGCGCTGATGATCACCGACGAGTGCATCAACTGCGATGTCTGCGAGCCCGAATGTCCGAACCAGGCGATCTCGATGGGCGAAGAGTTCTACCAGATCGAGCCCGGCAAATGCACCGAATGCGTGGGCCACTTCGACGAGCCGCAATGCGTGCAGGTCTGCCCCGTGGCGTGCATCCCCGTGCACCCGGGCCACCTTGAAGCCAAGGACCAGCTCTGGGCCAAATACCGGCTGCTGATGGCCGGTCAGAACAAGGCCTGAGCGCGCCGGCTGGGCCTCAGGCCTGGGTCTTCTTGACCTTCTTTGCGCGCTTGGGCTTGCCCTTCCCGCGCGCGTCGGCCTTGTTGGCCGATGCGGCTGCGGCCGCCGGCGCTGCCGTGCTGGCACTGAGGTTGACGGCCTTGGGGCTGCCGCCCGCGACTTCGCGGGCTTTGCGCTCGGCGGCGAGTTGTTCTGCCTGCCGCTTGTCGGCCGCCACGGCGGCGCGAGACTGCGCCCGCTGCTCGGCCGAGCGTGGGTCGGCAGCATCCAGCGCCACCCCGCCCGGGCAAGGGGTCGAGCTGTAGTGGCCATCGCCACAGCGCCAGACGCTGTTGCCGCCGGCAGGAGCCTGCGCCATGGCGCTGGTGGCAGGCAACAGGGCGGCTGCGCTCAGCAGGCTGCCGAGCGCAGCCTGGCGCATCAAGTGCTTGAGGCTCATGGTTCGGGCTCCTTTTGCGCGGGCTTGTTGTCAGCGCCAGCAGGTGCCGCCGCGCGCGGCTCGGGCTTGGGCCGGGGCGGCCGGGCGTGGATCTTCAGCAACGCCTGGTCCATGGCCCCGTCCAGCAGTTGCGGCAAGGCTGCCAGCGACTGCTCGATGCTCTGGTCAATGGCGATGCGTTCTTCCAGCGGCGGCTTTCGCAGCACCCAGTTCACCACCTCGGCACGCACGCCGGGGTGGCCGATGCCGATGCGCAAGCGCCAGAAATCGGGCGACCCGAGCTGGGCCAGGATGTCCTTCAGGCCGTTGTGCCCCGCCGCGCCGCCGCCCTGCTTGATCTTCATCTGGCCGGGTGCAAGGTCAAGTTCGTCGTGCACGACCAGCACTTCAGCCGGCTCGATCTTGTAGAAGCGCGCCAGCGGTGCCACCGCCTTGCCCGACAGGTTCATGAAGGTCAGCGGCTGCAACAGCCACAGCGGCTGCTGAGCGCGCTGTGGCAGGTTCACCCGCGCCAGCAGGCCATGGTGGTTGCGGTCGAAGGCCAGGTTGGCCCCCAGCTGCCGTGCGGCTGCGTCCACCCACCAGAAACCGGCGTTGTGGCGGGTGTGCTCATATTCAGGGCCGGGGTTGCCCAGGCCAACGATCAATCGGATCATCGACCGATTATCCTGCGCCGCCGTGGCGGCCCGGCCCCGGCGATCAGACCTGCCGTTATGCCGTTGAACCGAACAAGAAAAAACCCGCCGAGGCGGGTTTTTGGGTCAAGGCTGTACAAGCTTGATGCCTGCATCAGTCCATCACTTCTTCTTGGCCGGGGCCTTCTTGGCGGCCGGAGCCGCCGCTGCAGCGGCGGCCGCTGCGGCGGCAACGGCTTCGGCATCAACTTCTTCTTCGATGCGCGGGGCCATGGCCACCACGATCACCGGGTTGTTCTTGCCATGCTTGACCAGCTTGACGCGGGCCGGCAGCTTGATGTCGGAGACATGCAACGACTGACCCTTGGCAATCTGACTGAGGTTGACCTCGATGAACTCGGGCAACTGCATGGCCAGGCATTCCACCTCGACCTCGTTGGCGACATGGTTGATGACGCACTTTTCGAGCACCACCGACTCGGCCTCTTCTTCGCCGACATAGTGCAGGGGCACCTTCTTGCGCAGGCGCGTGCGGTCGTCCACGCGCTGGAAGTCCACATGCAGCACCTGTTGTTTCCAGGGGTGCATCTGGAAGTCACGCAGCAGCACTTTCTGCGTCGCGCCGGCCAGTTCCATGTCCAGCAGCGAGCTGTGGAAGGCCTCTTTTTTCAGCGCAAAGTACAGCGCGTTGTGATCGAGTTCAATCATCGTTGGCTCGCCGGCACCAAAAACGATGCCGGGCACTTTGCCGCTGATGCGCAGGCGGCGGCTCGCTCCGGTCCCCTGCAGAGTACGCGCGAAGGCGGTGAAGTTCATGGTGTTCTCCATGGTGGGTGCCCGCGACCAGGCACCGAGGTTGAGGCGCCAACCGCCACCTTGAGGTGGCAACGGGCGCCGACGAAATGCCGATCAGTACGGCAAGCTCCAAGGCAGCATCTGCCGCCTCAGAAGTTGCCGTTCTGCTCGGCGAAAAGGGACGTGACCGACTCGCCGTCCGAAATGCGGCGAATGGTCTCGGCAAACAAGAAGGCCACCGACAACTGGCGAATCTTCTTGCAGGCACGGGCGGCTTCAGACAGCGGAATGGTGTTGGTGATCACCACCTCGTCGAGCTTGCTGCTGGCGATGCGTTCAACCGCCGGGCCGGAAAGGATGGGATGGGTGCAGTAGGCAAAGACGCGCTTGGCGCCACGTTCCTTCAACACCTCGGCGGCTTTGACCAGGGTGCCGGCGGTGTCGATCATGTCGTCCATGATCACGCAGTTGCGGCCATCGATCTCGCCGATGACATGCATCACTTCGGACACATTGGCCTTGGGCCGGCGTTTGTCGATGATGGCCAGGTCGCAACCCATCTGCTTGGCCAGCGCGCGAGCGCGCACCACGCCGCCCACATCGGGGCTGACCACCACCAGATCAGGATAGGCCTTGCTTTTCAGGTCGGACAGCAGCACCGGGCTTGCATAGATGTTGTCGACCGGAATATCGAAGAAGCCCTGGATCTGGTCGGCGTGCAGGTCCATGGTGAGCACTCGCTCCACGCCCACGGTCTCGAGCAGGTTGGCCACCACCTTGGCGCTGATGGGCACACGCATCGACCTGGGCCGGCGGTCTTGTCGGGCATAGCCGAAGTACGGGATCACGGCGGTGATGCGGCGCGCGCTGGCGCGCTTCAGGGCATCGACCATGATCAGCAGTTCCATCAGGTTCTCATTCGTGGGCGCGCAGGTGCTTTGCACCACGAATACGTCACGCGCACGCACATTCTGCTGAATCTCGACCGTGACCTCGCCGTCGGAGAAGCGACCGACGGCGGCCTTGCCCATGCCCACGCCCAGGCTCTTGGCCATTTCGTGGGCCAACTCAGGGTTGGCGTTGCCGGTGAACAGCACGGTGTTGAACAGCAAGGCAGGCTCCGCGAAAGGCTCAGGACTGCAGCGGCTTGAAAACCGGTGAATGGACGATGTGGCAGGGGAGGAAGGACTCGAACCCTCGCATGTCGGAATCAAAATCCGATGCCTTGACCAACTTGGCGACTCCCCTACACAGGACCAGGTTTGCGCCCGGCCCTACAAACTTGTTCAGTCGGCCCAGCCCAACAAGGGGTGGTGGTCCAGACTGCGGCACATGCGGCCCACCCAGTCCGGCGGAAGTTCTTCCGCCGACCATGTCGCCATGGGCTGGTCGCCTGTCCCCGCTCTTGCAAAAACCGCACTGCCCGAGCCCGACATCCGGCTATTGCCGAAGCGGGCCAAGAGAAATGCGGCCACATCAGACACCTCATTGCAATACTGCTCTGCCGGCGGCTGCAGATCGTTGCGGCCAAAGTAGGCAATGGGTTTGGAATGATCCCCACCATCACCGCTGTGCTCGCCACCATCCGGGCCATCGGTTGCCATGCTGGCCAACCACTCCGGCGGGGCCTTATTGTTCGAAAAGGCCTGCTCAAGAGAGTCGATGACTATAACAGCTTCTGTATTCCTCGCCAAGATTGGGCTGGTGAAGATGGCTTGGGTGGGGATGGCTGCGGCCGGCTTGATCACCGCCAGCCAGCGCCTGTGCAGGGCAGTCGTGGGCAGCGGCGTGAGTCGTTCGCCTATGCCTTCGACCATGGCGTTCTGACCACCGACAAAAAAGGGCACGTCCGCACCCAGCGGCAGAGCCAGTTCCTGCAAGCGCTGACGTGGCCAATGCAGGCCCCAAAGTCGGTTCAGTGCGAGCAGGGTGCTGGCAGCGTCCGAACTGCCGCCGCCCAGCCCCGCGCCCCAAGGTACACGTTTGTCCACCGAGATGTCTGCGCCCAAGGTGCAGCCGCTGGCATGCTGCAGGGTTTGCGCCGCGCGCAGGCTCAGGTCTTGCGCGGGCAGGGCAAGGCCCAGGTCATGGCGGTGCAAGCGACCGTCCTGGCGCCGCTCAAAGTGGAGCAGGTCGCACCAGTCGATCAACAAGAACGGTGATTGCAGCAGGTGGTAGCCATCGTCGCGTCGGCCCACCACATGCAGGAACAGGTTGATCTTGGCCGGTGCCGGCACCTCGTAGAGCGCGTGGATGGCCATGGCCAGGGTCTGCGTCAGTCGGGCGTGGTCAGGCGGATGCGCACCTGCACGGACGGTGGCGCGCTGCGTGTGGCGTCCAGCCAGCCCTCGGTCAGGCGCGACAGGCTCACCCGCCAGCCCAGCTGCTCGAAACCGGGCTGACCGTCGGCCAGCACGGCCGCTGGCGCCTCGGGCCAGGGCCGGCCTTTCAGCCAGTCGAACAGCGCAGCCATCGGTATGGGCTGGCCCAACGCCTGTTCGGCCATCGCGTCCAGGTTGGCGTGGCGGGTGTTGCCTTGCGTGGTGCTGAGTTCGGCCAGCCCCGGCGCCCAATGGGCCCGCGCGGCGGTGGTTCCCAGCGGCCCGGTGAGCAGCAGTTCACCCTGGCGCGCCGACCCGCTCAAATCGAAGCCGGCACTGAAGCTGCGATCGGGCTGGCCGCTCACGCTGACCGCCAGCCGGCCACTGAACACCTGTCCTGCAGTCGGTGTCGCGACGCTGGTGCAGCCCGATGCCAGAGCGGCCACGCAAGTCGCTGTCAGCGCCAGAGAGCGCAGCGCCGGCCAGCGGGCCGATGGCGCCTGCTGCATGCCCCTCACAAACCGACCTTGAGCCGGGCCAGGGTTTCGCGCAGGACCTCGTTCTTGTCGTCGCGGACACGGGCCTCGGACCAGATCTTGCGCGCCTCGGCCTGCTGGTTCGTGGCCCACAGCACCTCGCCCAGGTGGGCGGCGATCTCGGTGTCGGGTCTGGCGGCATAGGCGAGCTTGAGCAGGCGCACCGCCTCGACATGGTTGCCAAGGCGATATTCGATCCAGCCCAGGCTGTCGGTGATGAAGGGGTCGCCGGGGGACAGTTCCAGCGCGCGCTGCACCAACTGCCGGGCCTCGGGCAGGCGCTGGTTGCGGTCGGCCAGCGAGTAGCCCAGCGCATTGTGGGCGTGGGCATGGTCGGGCTTGAGGGCAATGACCTTGCGCAACAGGCGCTCCATCTCGTCGTGGCGGTCGAGCTTGTCCTCGATCATGGCCAGCTCATAAACCAGGTCTGCGTCGTCAGGGCTGCGGCTGCTGGCGCCGGCCAGCAGTTCGGCCGCAGCGCCCCAGAGCTTGGCCTCGCGCAGCAACTGCACCTCGGCCATGGTCTTGCCGCGGGCGTCGGCACCGTTGCGCTCGGGCACGGCGCGAATCAGTGCTCGGCCCTCGGCCAGCCGGCCCTGGCGCGCCATGATGGACGCACGCCGGCTCTGCACCTCGAGCGCGCGCTGCGGGTTGTCAATGCGTGCCAGCCACTGCTCGGCGGTGGGCAGGTCACCGCGCTGCTCGGCGGCCTGGGCCAGCAGCAGCCAGGCCTGGGTGCGCCCGGCTTCGAGCGTTTCGGCAGTCTGCCCCGGGTTGCGCACCGCACCCGTGGCGGCGGCCTCGGCCTGGTTTTCATCATCGTCGTCATCGGTGGCCGCTGCGGCGCTGCCGTTGGTGCCGGCCAGTTCCAGATAACGCTGCAGTGCCTGCTCGGCCTCGCGCGGCTGGCGCAGTTCGATGCGCAGCGCGCCCAGGGTCAGCCAGGGCGGCGCCAATTGGGGTTGCTGGCGGGTCAGCGTGGTGAGCTGGGCGCTGGCATCGGCATAGCGCTGGCTTTGCGTCAGCACCCGCACATAGGTCAAACGCAGGCCGACGTCGGCGTCGGGCCGGTCCAGATAGCGGGTGACCAGTGGCTCGGCGGCAGCGCTGCCAGGCAGCATTTCAATCGCCAGCAGCACGGCGCCCGTAGCCTTGGCGTCACGCGTCAAGGCCTGGCGCGACAAGTCCAGCGCGCCGTCGGCGTCGCCCGCCGCAAGCCTGGCGCGGCCCACGGCCAGCATGCTGGCCTGGCGGGTGTCGTCGCGGTCTCGGTAGGGGGTGACCAGTTGCTCGGTCAGCGCCAGCAGTTGCTGCTTGTCGCTCATGCGCTGAAGCAAACGCGGCAGGCTGGCGATCAGCCCGGGGCGCTGCATGGTGGGCACGGCTTCGAGCCAGGCCGCCAGTGGCACGGCCAGACCGTCAGTCTTGCCCAGAGCCAGCAAAATCTGGGTCTCGTAGCGCACCGGCGCCACGGTCCTGGGCCGGGCGTCGCGCCAGGCGCGTGCCGCTGTCAGCGCCTGTTCACCGGCCCGTGCCTGCAGCGCGATGTCGACCGCGCGCTGGAACAGACTGTCATCGCCCTGACGCCTGGCGGCATCGAGCATCACCTCGAAGGCATTGCCCGGCCGCCCCGCGTTGAGCTCGATCTCGCCGATCAGAAGCTGGTAGAACAGCGGCGCGTCCAGGCTGGAAGCGGGCGTGGGCTCACTGGCCTGGGCCGGTTCGGCTTGTTCGGCTTGTTGGGCCTGTTGGGCCTGTATGCCCAGGCTGGCGGTCAGCGCGAGCAGCAGCGAGCCCACCCGAAGTGCAGCAGGTGGCCGCAGGCGGCGGATATGGGCGGCAAGGCCACGCATCAACACTCCCAAAATAGGGCTTGATTCTATTGGCCACGGATAATTCCCCATGCCCGAGCTGCCTGAAGTCGAAGTCACCCGCGCCAGCCTGGCCGACCGCCTGGACGGTGGCCAGGTGCTGCATGTGCAAATGGGCAAACCCTTGCGCTGGCCGCTGGGCATCGCGCCACTCTCGCTGGTGGGTCAGCGAGTGGGGCTGCTGCAGCGGCGCGGCAAGTACCTGTGGCTGCCCCTGGCCGCGCCCAGGCTGCCGGCCGACGTCCCCGGTGACAGGCCGGTGGTCGCCGCCGGGGGTGGCTTGCTGCTGCACCTGGGCATGTCGGGGTCGCTGAACCTGGCCGATGCGCCGGGCGCTGCCGGCCCGCATGACCACTTTGAACTGACCACCAGCCGAGGCGTGCTGCGACTGACCGACCCCAGGCGCTTCGGTGCGGTGGTCTGGTCGTCAGGGCTGGACGCCGCACCGGCGGCGACCCTGCTCGCGCGACTGGGCGCCGAGCCCTTTGATCCGGCGCTGACGCCAGAGCGCTTTCATGCCGCTCTGCAAGGCCGCCACTCGGCGATCAAAACCACCTTGCTGGCCGGTGACATCGTGGTCGGTGCGGGCAACATCTATGTCAGCGAGGCCTTGTTCCATGCCGGCATTGACCCTCGTCAGCGCAGCGACCGCCTCAGCCGGCCACGCTGTGCGCGGCTGCTGCAGGCCTTGCGCCAGACCCTGGCGCGGGCCATCGAATTGGGCGGCTCGACGCTGCGCGACTTCCGCGACGCGCATGGTGCCAGTGGTGCATTCCAGCACCAGGTCCAGGTTTATGGCCGTGCCGGCCAACCCTGTCTGCGCTGCGGCACCATCGTCAGAAAAATCGTGCAGTTGCAGCGCAGTAGCTTCTTTTGTGGCCATTGCCAACGCAGGTGAACAGCGGCATGCTTTCGGCGCGTGTGTCAGTATTTGTATCGACCACCTGTTCGCGCCCGCACTGGGCTAGCATGCTTGGCACCCATTCCACAATCCCTTGATGAGCAGCACTTTGTTCACCAGCATCGATGCGTTGGCTGCCTGGCGCCGAGCCTTGGCCCAGGGCATTGAGCAGTTGTGCGCCTTGCTCGACGAACATGGCCTGCTCGACGCCCATGCCAAGACCCAGGTCATGGCGCTGAAGCAGCGCCTGGCCACCGACCGCCTGGTGGTGGCCTTTGTGGCCGAGTTCTCGCGGGGCAAGTCCGAGCTGATCAACGCCTTGTTCTTTGCCGACAGCGGCCGGCGCATCATGCCCGCCACGCCGGGGCGCACCACCATGTGTCCGGTGGAACTGGCCTGGGACCCGCAGCAGCCACCGTCCTTGTCACTGCTGCCCATTGCCACCCGAGGCACAGGCATACCGGTGGCCGAATTGCGTGAACAGCCCGCCAAGTGGCGCATGGTGCCGATGAACCTGGCCAACCCCGAGGCCATGGCCAGGGTGCTGGAACAGGTCACGATGACCCGGCGAGTCACCGTCGAGCAGGCGCGGCTGCTGGGCTTTTGGCGTGACGATGTGCCCGACGACAACCCGCCGCGCGACGCGGACGACATGGTCGAGGTGCCGGCCTGGCGTCACGCCCTGGTGAACCTGCCGCACCCGCTGTTGCGCCGAGGCCTGGTGGTGATCGACACGCCGGGGCTGAACGCCATCGGTGCCGAGCCCGAGCTCACGCTGAGTCTGCTGCCCTCGGCCCATGCCACGGTGTTTGTGCTCGCCGCCGACACCGGTGTGACCAAGGCCGACCAGGCGGTCTGGCGCGACCACTTGGGTGACCGCGCCTGTGAACGCTTTGTGGTGCTGAACAAGATCGACGCCATGGCCGACCCGCTGAGTTCGGTGCAAGAGGTCGAGGCGATGATCGAGCGCCAGTGCCGCCAGGTCGGCGCCACGCTGGGCGTGCCGGCGGACAGGGTCTTTCCGCTGTCGGCCCGCAACGCGCTGGCGGCCAGGGTGCACAAGGACGAGCCGGCGCTGCTTGCCAGCCGCCTGCCGGCGTTGGAGCAGGCGCTGTTGGCGCAGTTGCTGCCGCAGCGCAGCCAGGTCATCGGCCGCATGGTTGAAGACGGGCTGCTCGCGCTGCAGCAGTCGGTCAGCCGCCGGCTCGGTGAACGTGGACGGCAGGTCTCCGAACAATGGCAAGAACTGACCGGCCTGCGCGGCAAGAGCGCGGCACGGCTGAAGCTGGTCAACCACAGGCTGGAGGCCGAAGTGGCCGAATGCGAGCGCTGCGCACCGCGCTTGTCTGCGCTGCGCACCGTGCTCAACCGCGAGACCCAGCGGGTGATGGACGGCCTGTCGGCCGAGCGCGTGCGGGCAGCGGTGCAGCGCATGCGCAGCGACAGCCAGGCCAGCTTGCTCAAATTGGGCGCAGGTCGGGCGTTTTCGGTTTTGGGCGAGCGCCTGCGTGGCCACATTGCCGAGGCCCAGGGTCTGGTCGATGAGCTCGACGGCATGTTGCGCACTGGCCAGACCCAGCTCAATGCCGAGTTCGGCCTGAACCTGGCCGCTGCGCCACGGCCGTCGCTCGAAGCCTTTGAGCATGAACTGTTGCGCATCGAAGCCGGCTACCGGCGCCATGTCACCGTGACCCAGGTCTGGCGGCTGGCCCAGCCTGGTTTTCTGGAGCAGTTCTCGCGCATGCTGCATTCGCGCCTGGCGGTGGTGTTCGACAACGCCGCGCAGGAAATCGAGTACTGGACCAAGGCTGCGGCGACGCAGATGGATGAGCAGCTGCGTGACCGCCGCCGTGCTTTGCGCCAGCGGCGCGAGGCCCAGGCCCGTGTTCATGCGGCCGAGAGCGGGCTGGACAACGGCATCGCCGATCTCGACGCGCAACTTGACCAGTTGCAGCGGCTGACTGCCCGGCTCGATGCCGACGTCGACAAACTGCGCCGCTACGCTGCTTTGCCGCCCCCGTCCGATGCCGCGCTGGCCACGCCCAAATTGCAATTGGTGCCGGGCAAGTCAGGCGCCGAACTCGGCGTGGCGTGAGCCTGCTGCAGGCTGGCGAGCCGGCAACAAGCTACGGCCTGAAACAGGCATCGGCGCTCGCACCGAGCCTGGTGTGCTGGCAGCGGGTGCATGGTCGCCATGGTCTGCCCTGGCAGGGCACGACCGACCCTTACCGGGTCTGGCTGTCTGAGATCATGCTGCAGCAGACCCAGGTTTCAACCGTTCTGGACTACTACCCGCGTTTTCTGCGGGCGTTCCCCACCGTGGCCAGCCTCGCGGCCGCGCCCTTGGACGAGGTCCTGGCGCAGTGGAGCGGACTGGGCTACTACAGCCGGGCGCGCAACCTGCACCGCTGCGCGCAGCAACTGGTGGCCCGGCATGCGGGCCAGTTTCCGCCCAGCAGCGCGGCGCTGGCCGAGCTGCCGGGCATCGGCCGTTCCACCGCTGCCGCCGTGGCCGCGTTCTGCTTTGGCGAGCGGGTAGCGATTCTGGACGGCAACGTCAAGCGGGTGCTGAGCCGGGTGCTGGGCTTTGGTGACGACCTCGCCGTGGCTGCGCATGAACGGCGGCTCTGGCAGCTTGCGCAAGAGCTGATGCCCGAGCAGGACATCGCGGCCTATACCCAGGGCCTGATGGACCTGGGCGCGGGGGTGTGCAGTCAGCGTGCCCCCGATTGCCAGGCCTGCCCCTGGGCCATGGCCTGTGTGGCCCATGCCCAGGGCCAGCCCCAGGCCTATCCGGTCAAGACGCGCAAGCTCAAACGTGGTCAGCGCCACAGCGCCTGGCTCTGGCTGTGCCGGGGCGACGCTCTGTGGTTGACCCGTCGGCCCGACACCGGTGTCTGGGCCGGGCTGTGGAGCCTGCCCGAATGGGCCAACGCCGAGGCCTTGCTGGCCGCCGCTGCGGCCTGGCCCGGACAGGCTCAGGTGCTGCCGGCGTTCAAGCATGTGCTGACCCACCTGGACTGGACACTTCAGCCCTGCCGCTGGACCCTGCCCGCGCAGCTGACGGCCCAGGCCCTGACGGCCGTGGAGCAAGGCCTGCCCGCCGGACGCTGGGTGGCCCGCGACGACGCCCTGGCCATGGGCCTGCCCGCGCCATTGCGCAGGCTGCTGCAGGCCGAGGCCTAGGAGCCTGTCGGGGGTGGGGGGGGGGCCGCCCCCCCACCCCCCCCGGGCCGAGCCCCCGCGGTGGGCGGTGAGCCCCCCCCCGGCGGGGAGGGCCGGGGCACGGCCCCC
>JANOWE010000077.1:0-5085 GCA_031417735.1 Betaproteobacteria bacterium | reverse complement strand
GGCGGTGCGGACCACGGCTGCCGCCGCGGCGGCCTGGCGCATGCGCCGGCCGGCGCCGGCGGCGTCGCCGGGTTGACGCTGCCGGCCAGGCAACTGCGGCACACTGGGGCAACCGTCCCGCCAATCGACCCCAGGAGATGCCATGTCACGCGTCAGCACCTACCTCAACTTTGCCGGCAACACCGAGCAGGCGTTCGTCTTCTACCGCTCGGTGTTCGGCGGCGAGTTCAATGGCCCCATCCACCGCATGGGTGACGCACCGGCCGCACCCGGCCAGCCCGCGCTGTCAGATGCCGACAAGCAACTGGTGATGCACATCGAGCTGGCCCTGCTGGGCGGCCATGTGCTGATGGGCACCGACGCACCGGAATCGATGGGTTTCAAGGTCGTGCATGGCAACAGCGTGCACATCAACCTCGAACCCGACAGCCGGGACGAGGCCGATCGATTGTTCAAGGGCCTGGCCGCTGGCGGCAAGACCGACATGCCCCTGCAGGATATGTTCTGGGGCGCCTACTTCGGCAGCCTGACCGACCAGTTCGGCATCCACTGGATGGTCAACTGCATGACCCCGGCCTGAGCGGAGCAAGCGCGATGGGACCGCTTGAAGGCCTGCGTGTGGTTGAACTGGCCAGCATTGGCCCCGGCCCGCTGTGCG
Source organism: Betaproteobacteria bacterium (assembly GCA_031417735.1). Classification (GTDB taxonomy): domain Bacteria; phylum Pseudomonadota; class Gammaproteobacteria; order Burkholderiales; family Burkholderiaceae_C; genus Pseudaquabacterium. The sequence continues at coordinate 4,427 of JANOWE010000077.1, read as the reverse complement.
CGATGCTGCTGGCCGATCTGGGCGCCGATGTGCAGCGCATCGACCGCACCGAACCCAGCGGTCTGGGCGTGCCCACTGCAACGAAATTCGATGTCACCGGTCGCAACCGCCGCTCGGTGGCGCTGGACATCAAGCAGCCCGCCGGCCGCGACGCGGCGCTGCGGCTGATTGACCGCGCCGATGTGCTGATCGAAGGCTGGCGCCCCGGCGTGGCCGAACGCCTGGGCCTGGGCCCGGACGTCTGCGCCGGGCGCAACCGTGGCCTGGTCTACGGCCGCATGACCGGCTTTGGCCAGACCGGCCCGCTGGCCAGCGCCGCCGGCCATGACCTGAACTACATCGCGCTGACCGGCGCATTGCACGCCATCGGCACGGGGGCCGGGGCCGGCGACAAGCCGGTGCCACCATTGAACCTGGTCGGCGACTATGGCGGCGGCGCGCTGTACCTGGCCTTCGGCCTGATGGCCGCGCTGTTCGAGCGCCAGCGCTCGGGCCGGGGCCAGGTGGTGGACGCGGCGATGGTCGACGGCGTGGGCTCGCTGATGAGCATCTTCCACGGCCTGAGCGCCGCCGGCCAATGGGACATCGGCCGGCGGCAAGCCAACCTGCTCGACGGTGGCGCGCCGTTCTACGACACCTATGCCACGGCGGACGGCAGGTTCGTGGCCATCGGCGCGCTCGAGCCCAAGTTCTTTGCCGAACTGGCCACGCGCATCGGGCTGGACCCGAAGTTTCTGGCCTGCCAGTACGACCGCCGCCAATGGCCGGCGCTGCGCGAGGCCATGGTCGCCATATTCAAGGCCCGCAGCCGCGATGAATGGTGTGCTGCACTGGAAGGCAGCGATGCCTGCTTTGCGCCGGTGCTGAGCCTGGCCGAAGCTCCCGGACATGACCATGCCGCAGCGCGCGGTGGCTTTGTGCAGGTGGGCGGCGTGACCCAGCCCGCGCCGGCACCGCGCTTTTCACGCAGCCAGGCGGCCGAACCCAAGCCCGCCGTGCGGCCCGGCAGCCACACCGGCCTGCTGCTGGCCGAGGCTGGCTTCAGTGCCACCGAGATCGCCGAACTGCGCGCCAGCGGCGCGGCGCTGGGCGATTGACCACCCTTTCAGGCAAGGATGGCGCTGCGCAGCCGCCATCAGATGAAGTGACCCCGCCATGAGCCACAGCCCCGCCGACACCCCCCCGAACTGGTCCGACCTGCCGCCGGTGCCAGTGCCACCCAAGCCGCGCCAGGCCGCGTCACTGATCGTGCTGCGTGACGGGCCGCCCGACCAGCCCGGCCTGCAGGTGCTGATGTTGCGCCGGGCCGAGCGGCCGGGCGACCAGAACAGCGGCGCATCGGTGTTCCCCGGTGGCCTGCTCGACGCCAGCGACCGGGGCCATTACGAGCGCTGCGACGGCGTCGACGATGCCAGCGTCAGCGCCCGCATGGGCCTGGACCAGCATGGCCTGCATTACTGGGTGGCGGCGGTGCGCGAATGCTTTGAAGAATGCGGCCTGCTGCTGGCCACCGGCGCCGACGGTGAACTGGTCGACCTCAACCGCTGGCCCGCCGACGAGGTGGTGGCCATGCGGCGCGCCCTGCATGCCAACCAGATCGGCATGGCCGAGGTCTGCGAGCGCCTGGGTGTGCGCCTGGCGATGGACAGGCTGGCCTACTTCAGCCACTGGATCACGCCCATCGGCCTGCCCAAGATCTTCGACACCCGCTTCTTCGTCACCGCAGCGCCCACCGGCCAGTCGGCTGTGCACGACGCGACCGAGACGGTGGAGCTGATGTGGCTGAGCCCGGCCCAGGCGCTGGACAAGGCCTGCGGCCTGAAGCTGCTCAACGTGACCCTGCAGACGCTGAAGCAGTTGGCCGGCTTTGACACGGTGCAGCAGGCCCTGGCCTGGGCCCATGGCCAGCAGCAGGTGCCGCTGATCCGGCCGCGTATCGGCATGACAGCCAAGGGCCGGCGGCCCATCATCCCGGGCGACTGGGCCTTTGCCGAGCTGGGCCGCATCGACCCCGAAGGCGGTGGCCAGGCCAGCATCGAGCTGGTGCCCGGCGTGCCCGTATGGCTGTCGCCCCGGGTGCTGCGCGTGACCGCCGGCAACGGCAGCATGATGACCGGGCCCGGCACCAACAGCTATTTTCTGGGCGCGCCCGGCAGCGACGACTGGGCCTTGCTCGACCCCGGCCCGGACGACGCCGCGCATGTGGCGGCCCTGCTGGCCGCCGCGCCCGGGCGCATCAGCCGCATTCTGGTCACGCATACCCACAAGGACCATTCGCCGGCCGCGGCGGCCATCGCTGCGGCCACCGGTGCGCCCTGTTACGGCCGGGTGGCAGACCACCCCGAATGGCAGGACACCGGCTTCCGGCCCCAGCATGTGCTCGAAGACGGTGACCGCCTGACGCTGGGCGCGGGCGTGACGCTGCGCGCCATCCACACCCCCGGCCATGCCAGCAACCACCTGTGCTACCTGCTGGAAGAAGAAAAACTGCTGTTCACCGGCGACCACCTGATGCAGGGCAGCACGGTGGTGATCAACCCGCCCGACGGCGACATGGTGGCCTACCTGGCCTCGCTGCGCCGCCTGCTCGACATCGAGCTGGACTGGCTGGCACCTGGCCATGGTTTCTTGATTGACCAGCCACATGCGGTGGTGCACAAGACCATTGCCCACCGCCTGGGGCGTGAGGCCAAGGTGCTGGCTGGCCTGGAAGTCTTGGGTGCCAGCACGGCGGGTGGCGTGGACGAGGCCGCACTGCTGGCCCAGGTTTATGCCGACACCCCGCGCCAGCTGCATGCCATGGCCCAGCGCTCGCTGCGCGCCCACTTGCACAAGTTGGTGGCCGATGGCCGCGTCGCCGCCGAAGCTGATCAGCGCTGGCGTCTGGTCGCATGAGCGAGCCGAACTTTTCGCGCGCCAACAAGCTGCTGCAGCACCTGATCGACCAGCAACTGCTGCCCGGCGCCTGCGCGGCGGTGAGCCTGAACGGTGAACTGATCGACCTGTTCTGTGCCGGCATGGCCGACATCGAGCAGGCGCAAGCACTGCGGCGTGACCACATCCACCGCGCGTTTTCCAACACCAAGCTGATGACCTCGGTGCTGGCACTGATGTTTGTCGACGACGGTGCGCTGGCGCTGGACGCGCCGGTGGCGAACTGGATTCCGGCCTTGGCCAAACTGCGCGTGATGCGCCCGGGCGCGGCCAGCATCGCCGACACCGAGCCTCTGCGCGAGCCCATCACCGTACGCCATCTGCTCAGCCACCAGGCCGGCTTCAGCCATGGCGTGTTCGACATCGGCACGCCGATCTATGACGCCTACCTGGCGGTGGGTGCACGCAGCCACGACAGTTCGCTGGCCCAGTTGATGGACAAGCTGGCCGGCCTGCCGCTGCTGTTCCAGCCCGGCCAGGGCTGGACCTATTCATTGGCCACCGACGTGCTGGCACGCTTGTGCGAGCTGGTCGGCGGCGCGCCGTTCGGCGAACTGCTGCAGCGGCGTTTGTTCGGCCCGCTGGGCATGGTCGACAGCGGCTTTGTGCTGCGGCCCGACCAGGCGCCCCGGCTGGCCGCGCTGTACCGGGGCGATGCCAACAACCCGCTGCTGTCGGGCCTGAAGCGGCTGGACAACACGCCCTGGCCCGGTGCCTACCTGGAGGCTGTGGCGCGCCAGTCGGGCGCGGGTGGTGCCTTCAGCACCCTGGACGACATGCTGGCTCTGCTGGGCGCGCTGCGGCCGGGGCCGCAAGCCATCCTCAAACCCGGCACACTGGCCGGGCTCTATGCCGACCAGTTGCCAGCCGAGCGTTGCGTCGGCTTTCCGGCCAGCGGCGCCATCCCCAGCATGGGCTTCAGCCTGGCCGGGGCCATCACCCGCGAGGCCTCGGCGCTGGCGCCGGCGGCGGCGGTGGGTGAGTTGCAATGGGGCGGACTGGCCGGCACCCATTGGTTCATCTCACCGTCCACCGGCCTGAGCGGGGTGCTGATGACCCAGCGCTTCATGGGCTTCTGGCACCCGCTGTGGTTTCAGTACAAGCGCCGGCTTTACGAGGCGCTGGGTCAGGCGCAGGGTCAGGCACCAGGCTGACGCTGCCAGGGCCTGCGTGGCTTCAGTGGGCACAGCGCTGGTGCGGGCCAGCGTAAGCTGCTGCAGCGCGAATCAGCGCGATGCCTCGGCCAGTTCGCTTGCGCCATCTGATTTTTGCGTCACGCGCCGGCGCATCCGTCAGCGCCTGCTATGTCGCCCTTGAAGTTGCTTCCGGCAGGCTTGCGGGCTACTACACCTTCGCGGCCGGCGGAGTGCCGTTGAACGACCTGCCGCCTGAGTTGACCAAACGCCTGCCCCGCTACCCCAGCATTCCCGTGGCACGTGTCGGCCGGCTGGCCGTCGACAGGGCGTTCCAGGGTCGGAAACTTGGCGGCGCTC